>JBBEBN010000159.1:0-36759 GCA_040882305.1 Cyclobacteriaceae bacterium | reverse complement strand
AAAATAGTCCGGCCAAAATCAGTATCAGGAAGAAGTCCCCTTTTAACAGTAATGAAATAAAATTAATGGAAAGGATTGGCTCGGTCAGTGGTGACGTTAGTAGCAGTAGCCCAAGTCCCAGTATGAGCGCAATCGCAACAATGGCGAACGACTCCTTTGCAAACGTCTTCACGAGATCCCATTGACTTGTTCCGGCGAGCTTTTTTACAGCCAGTTCCTTTGCGCGATTGGGAAGGGTCAGCGTCGTGAGATTAATAAAACTGGTAAGAGCAAGGAAAAAAATCAGAGCAGTGATGCAGATTAATATAATGATGCTGTACCGGTCTCCATGCTTTGCATTGTCGCCAATCACCGCGGGGCCGAAATATATTTCAGATATCGGCTGAAATCTATAGACCATTTCGTCTTTTTCCGCAGGTGAAACCCAGTCCTCAAAAAACGGAGCGGGAGGAAACACCCTGCCATAAACACCAGCGTCATCAGGATTGAACTGAAGGGCATTGACCGATAAACTGTTGAAAGCGATGAAAATGTTAAATGCTTCATGTGTATTTTCGGGAAAATCATTATAAACCGCTGCGACAGTGAACAGCAATGTATCACCCAAAGCCGTGATCTTTATTTTCGTTCCCGCTGCGTGTCTGTCTCCAAAGAATTTTTGAGCTGTCGAGCAAGATATAATGACGGCCTGCCTTTGCGGATCAAAATCAATCAAAGATCCATCGAGGATGTCGAAAGAAAAAATCTTCGTTATTGCAGCATCGGCAGCATGAACACGCTGATCATTGAAAATTCCCCTTGGGGATATAATCGACAGTTCACTCATCAGCTTCACCCGCGATAAAACCATCGAATCACCTGTCTCTGCCTTTAACTTCGAGAGAGCTTCAGGGGGAATGCGGTTAGACAGGCGGTTGCCGCTATAGGTTTCCGCGTTGTTACGCTGAAGCAGCCGAAAAATCGACGCATGGTCATTATGGAATCGGTCATAGCCAAACTCATTCAATGCGAAGAGGCCAACGAGCGTTGAGGCGGCAAAAGCAACGGCCAGGGAAATGATCTTCAGCAAATAAACCTCACGGCTTTTTGCAATGATCCTGGAAAACAAACGGGCATGAAAAAAGGGCATTCGCCAGTAGAAATTTGAAAGAAATGGTCAAATATTCGGCCATTCCTTAATCATTAGGTGTCGGAGGCAAATCGATACCCTCATCAATATTTCCATATCAATAACGGACACTTTATTCCGATAACGGACGGAGTATCCACGTGGATTTAATCCGGTCCGACCTGATTCTTTTCAGGGATGATCTCAGAATCCTTCCAATCTTTCTCATCTGAATTGATGGGATTTTCAACCTTTTTTTTTGACAGTGGAAACATCGATTGGCCCACAAAGTTCTCAGGCATCTCGTCATCACCGGGATAACCCAATTCAATAGCGGCCGCGTCATAGGGAACATGAGCGGTTCTGAATAAATAATCCCACACACTGAGCGAAATGCCGAAGTTGATCCCATAGGGATGGGAAGGAGGGAAATGCTTTGCATGGTGCCATTTATGCATCTGGGGATTGTTGAAGATATACTTGAAGAATCCCAACGGCACCCTGATATTGGAGTGATTAAAGTGGCCGATGCTGATGGCAACAAGGTGAACAAAAAAGAAATCCTGGATGCCAAAGCCGATCATCCCCAAAGGAATGTATTCAATCGTTCTGTATACAACTGTTTCCATCCAGTGAAAACGCAGGTGTGTGGCAAAACCAAGTTCCTTGGCGGAATGGTGCACTTTATGGAATTCCCAGAGGAAAGGAACCCTGTGTAGGAGACGGTGGACATTCCAGTGTATAAAATCGCGAAGGACAAACAGGATCGCGAGCTGCGCGAAGGCCGGCAGTTCGCCAACTTCAACGGCGATCAGGTTCTGAATGCCGAAGACATCGGCAAGAAATCCATTAAATGCTTCGACAAAAACATTGGAGATCGCATAATAACCGATGAGGGAGAAAAGGAAGAAATTAAAGAACATGTAAAACACATCCAGCCAAAAGTCTTTCTTCACCGCGGACTGTGATTTCCTCCAGGGCCTGAGCCATTCCAGCAGGAAGAAACACAGGGAAATACCGATTAACCAGTAAAAATAATTTCCCCACGAGGGGGTGGTGATTTCATGATAGAGGTAACTGGCGTAGTCCCAATACGATTTCAGGATGATTTCAGTGTACTTTTCCATTCGTGCAGGCTGGCTGATGCCTGGTAAACACAATTAGGGAAAAAAATATTCACCTGTTCCCAAAATAAATCCAATCGACATGGAACAAATTCCCGCTCTTTCCCTCCGGATTGGTAAAGACGAAATACACATCGTGACTTCCGGAAACGGATTCATTTAGTTTAGAATTCATTTCCTTCCATCCGTTTTTCAGATCTTTCTGCTGTCCGCCGGGGATCTTTAAGATACTGATGACCTTCCCATCCATTTTATCCAGTCTGGCCTCGATGTTTCCGCCAATGCCCTGTGATTGAACGCGGTATTTCAATTGTTTCACATGCGTAAGGTCCAGATCATTAAACTTAACAAAGCGCTCATGATGAATTCCGGTGGCGAAAGTCAAAAATACCGTGGTGATGGTTCCCATCCTGACATTGCCGTCATCGTAATCCTCAATCTGAATTAAAGGATTCCGAAGCGCGATATGAGCATTCGCATACAAAGGCTCAACACCATTTGCTCCCCCATCGGTGTAGCTGGCCATGAGAAGGTATGAGCCTTCATTGCCTTTCCCAAGATGATCTTTCAGCATCACGGTGCTCTCCAAAGGCAGGGACTGATTTGAATCTTTTAATGAGAGTATGTAATGAACAATTTCTTTTGCATCATCAACCGAAAGATCCGGATGCGCAGACATAGGACGCTCGCCCCAGTTGCCTGTTCCACCCTGAATGATCTTCTCCACCAGATAGCTTTCAATTCCAGGTCTTTCTGAATATCTCTCCGCTACCTTTATGTAAGCAGGTCCTACGGACTCCTGCTTGATGGAATGACACGCTTTGCAATCCAATTGCTCCAGCAAAATTTTTCCTTTCACAAACTGAACGTTGCCCGCATCTCGGGGATCAGCAAGGATGACGGCGAGATCTTTTCCCTGGGGCAGGAAGTTTAGCGATATGTTTACACGCGTCGGATCGACAAACTCATCTTCCTTATCGGTTATCCGGACTTTGTAGTCTAATGAAACATTATCCCAATAAAAAGTTCTGTTCGCACGAGTGGCAATTTTGATTTGCGGCGCAGCATTTCCCGCTTTGACGACTACCGAGGATCTACTTTCCTCTCCGTGATTATCTCTGACCGTCAGGCTGACTTCATAAGTACCGGGTCTGGTGAAAGTGTGGACCATCCGGTCGCCTTCAATATTTTCCTCTTCGACCTGCCAGGTGTATTGAAGTACATCCTTTTCATCGAAGTCAATTGAACCCATCGCTGAGAACTGAGCTTCAAAAGGAACCGCTCCATATGCGTTGTCGACTTTGATGTTGGCGACAGGTTTCCGGTTTCCTTCAGCATACTCAATGCGCAGCAGTCTCGCATCTGAATTTTTTGTAAACCAGTTTGTACCATACTCAAGAATATAGATAGCCCCATCCGATGCAAATTGCATATCCGTGGGCGCAATGAATGTAAGGTGATCGAGAAACGGCTCCATCCGCACATAATTGCCATTGTCATCGAGTGTTACGGCCCTGAACCATCGGCGTACCCAGTCATAGATGAAAAGTTTTTTGTCGTAATAATCGGGCAACTTATACTTCGCCGAAGGGAAAAGATCACTGTAGTATACCGGTCCCGCCATGGCGCTTTGTCCTCCCTTCCCTACCATGGGAAAGCGTGAGGACGTTCCATCGCCATACCAGATCATCGCAGGTTGTGCCGGTGGAAGTTCTTTGACTCCTGTATTATTGGGTGAATTATTAATGGGTCGCGCAGGATTAAACTTAGGGCCTTCCTTTTTTGTCGCATAGTCATATTCCGGAAAAGCTTCATTGTTTCCGAGAAAATAAGGCCAGCCATAGAAACCTGGCTGCTTCGCCTGGTTGATTTCATCGTAGCTTAACGTCCCCTCGCTGGCCAGTACGTTCGTATCCGGACCGACATCACCCCAGTATAAATAATTTGTTTTTTTGTCAATGGAGAAACGGTAAGGGTTACGGCATCCCATCACATAAACTTCCGGTCGTCCTTCAGATCCATCTTTCGCAAAGAGGTTGCCATCAGGAATGGAATAAGTCCCATCGGGTTCAGGTTTTATTCTCAATATCTTTCCGCGGAGGTCATTGCTGTTCGCGGCCGTCGCCTGGTCATCAGACAGACCTCTTCCTGGCCTTTCATCAATAGGAATATAACCATCTGTTTCCTCCGCATTCGTGTTGTCTCCCGTCGAGAGGTACAACAATCCGTTTGCGTCGAAAGCCAGATACCCCGCTGAATGACAACAATAAATTCTCTGTGTTGGAATTTCCAGCAGTACTTTCTCGGAAGTCATGTCAAGGGAGTGGTTGCGGAATTCCATCCTCGACAGGCGGTTGATAGACTTTTCTCCGGCTACAGCATAGTAAAAATAAACCCAGCTATTTTTTTCATATCCGGGGTCAAGTGCAACACCCAGCAATCCATCTTCAATGCCAGTGAAGACATTAAACTGTGCAACCGTCGTTGTTTGCTTTGAACTGTCATTATAGAGCTTAACCGCGCCCTTCCGCTCGACGATCAGCACATGGTTGTTTGGCAGGATCGCCATCTCCATTGGTTCATCCATTCCTTGTGTTAAAACCCGGTAGGTATAGCGGCTTGCTTCAGGAACAGCGAGGGTGGTGGCTTTTCGGTAATCGGGCAGGGCATTTTTGCCTACGGCATGGGTAAGCGCTGATTTCAGTTCGCCGGAAGTAAAGCGAGAGGAGAGGATACTGACACGTCCGTTATCCTGCTGAAGCTGTTTCCCCGTTTGGGTATTGTTCCAGGCCGCAAGCCACGGCCATCCGTTTTGCGAATGGGTCGTATCTTTCACAGCGACAATGCCTCCGCCGCCAGCTTCGAGATATCGTTTGAGCGTTGTGACGGATCGGTCATCCAGATCGCCGAGGCCCGAGAATGTGGTAACTACGCCGCTGAACTCTTTTAAGAAATCTTCATTGAAGGCATTGGGGTCAGAGACCGTTTCTATCCGCCAGCCCGAAGTCGCGGCCAGTTCCTGAAGTTTTTCTTCCAGAAGAACAGCATCGTGGTCAGCAAGAAGAAGGATCTTTATTTCGTTGCGTTTGGAAGTGCAGGCGATCAGCAATATCCAGATCAATAACAGTCTGAGCGTGTTATTGAGATTAAAAATGCATTTCATTCAGGGGTCTCAAAAGATGGCTTGGGTCAATACTACAAATCTGCGAGTGATTATTCACGAGACGGACAATTTGAGAATTTTGTCAGTATTTTCCAATTGGTTTATGATGAGAGGTTTCCTCGGTGACGATCCTTGGCGAACTCCGACTGGCAAGGCCCAACTGCGCTCCTTCCGCGCTTTTAACCCGATGCTTCGTCGGCCAAGCCGGCAACTATTCATGTTCCCTGACCTTCAGCCGCTTCGTCTTCCACTCCCTCAGCGCTTCGCGGTTTTCTTCCAGCTCCTCCTTACCGGGTTTGTGATCGATCAGCTTCTTCAGATCCGGCTGGCCTGCGTCTACCCATGCCGTGAACCAGAAGTCACCTGTCATTTTTATGGAGGCGCGCATTTGTTTTTCAACCATGCCTTCCAGTCTGCGGTGATAATCCCGCGCATATTCTATGGCGTATACCTTAACAGTTTCATTTCCCCGTGTTTCGAAAGAGTATTTTTTTTCTTCGTACCGCAGGGCAAGCTTCTTTTCCTCCGCCAGCACGCGCGCCACCTGTTCGTGTGTGGAGGCAATCACCTGCCAACAGGCCTTCCGGATATCAGAGATGTACTGCGCCCGGCCTACAAAAAAATTGTAATCACCGCTGAATACTTCCGGCAGGCGCGATTCCCAGAACCCGTGAATGCCTTCCTGACCAGTAAGCTGTCCGTTGTAATTTTCCGTCGTATGCAGCGGAACGTGGGCGTCGCCGATGTAATGGCCCAACTCAGCGGAAACCTTCAGGATCTCATCCGGATCCCTGACCATAAAGGCATCCCTCAGCCGGAAATACATGCGGTAAAGGTGCCAGGGAAGAATTCCGTGGGCCCTGAGAGAATCCTCCCCATAGCGGGCCGCCGCCTCCCTCCAATCATGAGGCAGGACGGCGAGGGCGCTGTCACCATAATGGTCCACATCCAGGAAATGCCGGGACGCCTCCTCGGCGAGAGCATACCGTCGCCTGTCGGGATTCACGGCGGCGCGCGTGATGTAGCCAATATTATTTTTGTAAAAGCCGATCATTCCTCCCGGAAGGGTGAAAACGGCCAGCCTGTTGATCTTTTGATGGGCAAAAAAACCCCAGATCGGTCGGAAACCGGCAACTGATAGGCTCAGCAGAGCCAGGAGGAGGGTCTTCTTCATACGGCTTTTGGCTATTGGCAGAACATGGCAGCGGATCATAATTTAGGCAATTCGCGGATTTTAGAAAACTGCCCGGAAGTCGCGTTTCAAGAAAAAAACCCGCCGCGGGAGCCAGGAGCCAACGGCCAATAGAAGCCAACAGCCAGAAGCCAAATTAATTTTGCATTTTTAATTATTCCACTTACCTTTGCAATCCTTATTTTGGAAAAGAGAATATGGCAAATCATAAGTCTGCAGAGAAAAGAATCCGGTCAAGCGAAACAAAGCGCGTAAGAAACCGCTATCAGCACAAGACCACCAGAACGGTTATTAAGAAGCTGAAAACCACCACCGTTAAATCGGAAGCGGCTGAATTGTTGAAACAGGTTTCCTCCATGATCGATAAGCTGGCCAAAAACAACATCATCCACTGGAAAAAAGCGGCCAACCAAAAATCAAAACTGACAAAATTCGTTAACGGACTGGAAAAATAAGCGGTAGCATATGGAGTTGTAGAGACGCAAAATCTTGCGTCTCTACAACGAAACCCTCTTCCGGTAGAGACGCGAGATCTTGCGTCTCTACCGGAAGAGGGTTTTTCTTTTTACATTCGTTTACACGGACGCATGGGAAATGCGTTTTGAAACGTTATGATGAAAAGAAAAGACCCCCTTTATGAACGAACCTGCATTAAACCCCCTGAGGATCAAGAGCTGGTCTCCAGAAGACAGACCACGGGAAAAACTATTGTCCAAAGGGACACCCGTGTTATCCGACGCCGAACTGGTTGCCATCCTGCTCGGCACGGGCACGACCTCCATCAGCGCGGTGGAGCTTGCAAAGCGGCTCTTGCAAACCGTTGAGAACAACCTTCACGACCTTGCCCGGCTTTCGGTCCGGGATCTGATGAAAGTCAAAGGTATTGGAGAGGCGAAAGCAATTTCCATCGTGGCCGCGATGGAATTGGGACGAAGAAGAAAAGAGTCGGAAGCCGGAGAAAAACCGCGGATTTCCGCGTCAAGAGACGGATTTGAAGTTCTGAAAGCACATTTACAGGACATCCACCATGAGGAATTCTGGGTCCTTCTGCTCAACCGCGCTAACCGGTTGATCAAAAAACATCAGATCAGCCAGGGCGGCGTTGCGGGCACGGTGGCGGACCCGAAGATTATTTTCAAGCTGGCAATTTCCGAACTGGCGAGCGGGATCATACTGGCACATAATCACCCGTCAGGAAATCTCACCGCCAGCCAGGCCGATATAGATTTAACTAAAAAGATCAGAGAGGCTGGTAAACTACTGGAGATTCAAGTGCTCGATCATTTGATCGTGGCAGGACAAAAATATTTTAGTTTTGCAGATGAGGGAATGTTATAGCGAATGAATAAAAAGAGATTAATCGTAGGCAGCCTGGTAGTTTTTTTGATCATCTTCGGACTGGTCATGAATTTCCAGGCGAGAGAGCCAGTGCAGGCACCTGAAGTTGAACCAGAGCCCATCAAACCCGCCCTCCCCAATCCCTATGTGCAACGACTATTGGTCGACTATGAAGACAAAATGGTCGACCTCCTCAATAACACAAAAACTCCCGGGCTTGCTATCGCTATTGTCCAGGACAGCACAGTTCTTTTCCTGAGGGGATATGGCTTAAGGGAAGTTGGAACCAAGGATTCCGTGAATGAACACACCGTGTTCAGACTTGCCTCGGTATCAAAATGTTTTGCCCCCTTGTTAGCGGGCTTGCTGGTGGAAGACAGCCTGCTTGAATGGGACGATTTTGTTGTGGAACATCTCCCGGACTTCAGGTTAAAATCACAGATAAATACAGACAGCCTGAGACTCGTCCACGTTCTTTCTCACACCACGGGCCTGCCTTATCACACCTACACAACACTGGTTGAAGATGGGATGGATCTTCAACTAATGCTGCAAGAGCTTCAGAACGTGAACGAGGTAGCCGAACCGGGAGAGTTGTACAGCTATCAGAATGTTGCCTACAGTATTATTGGTGAAGTGATACGATCGCGCACCGGAAGGCCGTATCAGCGATTGATGGATGAAAAAGTTTTCACACCGCTGAATATGCGCGATGCATCCATGAGCTATGATGAAATTATGCTAAATGACAATGTTGCCAAACCGCATCTCCACTGGCGCAAAGGCTGGAAGGCCACCACTATTCAGGACACGTATTACAACGTAGGTCCCGCCGGCGGAGTCAATGCGAGCATTGCCGATATGGCCGAGTGGCTGAAGGTGATGCTGGGCACAAAGAAAAATTTTGTCCGGAAGGAAACCCTGGATAGAATTTTCACTCCTGTGGTGAAGGCAAAATCAAAAAACCGCTATTTCCGCAAATGGGTGGGGCGGTCCGATTCGCATTACGCGCTCGGCTGGCGGGTACTGAACTTTAAGAACGACACCTTATTATATCACGGAGGCTACGTGCGCGGATACCGAAGCGAAGTGGCCATTGACCGGCGAAGCAAGATCGGGATTTGTGTACTGAGCAATGGCCCGGGCAGGCTGGTCGATAACAGCGTGCCGATGTTCTTCAATTTATTTTACAATCAGCGCGATTCTATATTATATTGGCAAAATAAGCGGCTCGTGCTATCCGGCGAGCCCCTGGTGAAACACAAACCGTGACGCTTCAGAGGCGCCCGCCGAAGCCAGCACGACAACTTTAACCATTTTTGGATTAACCTTTATTTTTTATGAAAAGCAAGCGAATAATCACGGTGATCGCCATCATCGTTGTGATTATTACGATTTTCTATTCCTTTCGGGGATCACAGGATGATGGTGCCTATATGAAGGAGATCGAAGAAGAACGGGAGCAAAAAGACCGGTTCATGCGCAGCGCCCGCGAATCTCCCTTCGCAAATTCGGATAAAGAATACGCAGGGTTGAAGTATTATCCTCCTGATATCAAATACCGAGTCATCGCCAGCCTTCATCCCATTGAACAGAAAAAATCAGTGGTGCTGACCACCAACGACGGCAAAGAACAACACTACATTGAATATGCGCATGCGGAGTTTAAACTCAATGGTGTCACCAACAGACTGCTCATTCTTGAAATCGCAGACATGGGGCCCTTCAGAGGCAAATTGTTTCTCGCATTCGGTGACGAAACCAGCGCTGCGGAGACTTATGGTGCCGGCAGATACCTGGACGTGGCAAAAACTCCCGGCAGCAGCACGACCAAACTCGACTTCAATCTTGCCTACAACCCTTACTGCGCCTACAACGATACTTTTTCGTGCCCCATTCCCGCGAGGGAGAATATTCTCGCTATCCCGATTCGCGCGGGTGAAAAGAGTTATCATCCGTGAGGGCGCCACTCACAACTCACCACCTGCCTACCCGCTCACAGGCCACCATTTGGCAGGCAGGCTCACCACTCAATGTGCATAAATTGTGGGTTAAATATCCTTCCCGATCAATACCTTTGGTTGCTTTAGCGCATTGATCAGCCTTACCCTGCCTGCGAGTGCCAGGCGTTGCGCTCCGGCAGGCAGGTTGTTATGTGCTTTACGCTCAAACCGTTATTTTTGAATTTTATTTCCATTGAAGGCATGACCATCGCGTATAACTGGCTGAAAGAATATATAGAAATACCCGAATCCGCTGAGGAGTTGGGCAAGATCCTTACCTCCACGGGTTTGGAGGTGGAAAATGTGCAGCCATATGAAACTGTCAGAGGCGGCTTGAGAGGATTGGTGATCGGCGAAGTACTGACCTGTAAAAAGCACCCTAATGCTGACAAATTATCGCTGACTACGGTCGATGTTGGAGGTGAAAAGCCCCTTCATATTGTTTGCGGCGCGCCCAATGTCGCTCAGGGTCAGAAGGTGGTAGTCGCGGTTCCGGGCACCACCATTTATCCTGTTAAAGGAGAGCCTTTTACCATCATGTCTGCAAAGATCCGCGGCGAGCTTTCAGAAGGAATGATCTGCGCTGAAGATGAGATTGGTTTGGGAAACGGCCATGCGGGGATTATGGTTTTGAAAAACAACGCGGTGAAGGGAACGCCGGCTTCCCGTTTCTTCAACGTTCAATCCGATCACATCATTGAAATAGGCCTGACTCCAAACCGGGCGGATGCAACGTCACACATAGGCGTCGCGAGGGATATTAAAGCGGCAAAGAACCGGCTGATCAAGTGGCCATCGGTAGAAGACTTTAAAGTTGACAACAAAAACCTGACAATACCGGTGGTGGTAGAAAACGCGGAGGCGTGTCCGCGCTACTCCGCATTAACCATTAGCGGCGTTACCATCGCCACATCGCCCGAGTGGCTTCAAAACAGGTTGCGTACAATCGGGCTTACTCCCATCAATAACATAGTAGACATCACGAATTTTATATGCCATGAGATGGGGCAACCGCTGCACGCCTTTGATGTCGCAGCCATTAAAGGCCAGAAGGTGGTGGTTAAGACGTTATCCGAAGGAAGCCGGTTCACTACCCTGGATAACAAAACGAGAAATTTACTGTCAACAGATCTCATGATCTGCAATGCGGGCGATAGGCCAGGGGGTGAGGAAGGAATGTGTATAGCGGGTGTCTTTGGCGGCGCCCATTCCGGGATCACCCAAAACACTAAAAATATTTTTCTTGAGAGCGCCTGTTTTTCACCGGCATTTATTCGCAACACTTCGCAGCACCATCAGTTGAAAACTGATGCGTCATTCAGGTTCGAGCGCGGAACAGATCCCAACATCACGGTGTACGCCCTGAAGCGTGCGGCGCTTCTGATCAAACAGGTGGCCGGTGGGAATATTTCTTCCGGGGTTGTTGATATTTATCCCGTAAAGATCGACCACCGGATCATTGGTGTAAAGGACAGAAATGTAAACCGCCTGATTGGCAAGGTCATCCCCCGAGAACAAATCCAGTCAATACTAAAAAAGCTTGATATTGAAGTGGTTGAGGTCCAATCAGAACATTATACCGTATCGGTCCCTCCCTATCGGGTGGATGTGGTGCAGGAGGCGGATATCATTGAAGAGATATTGCGCATTTACGGGTTCAACAATATCGAGTTGTCCAGCACGGCGAGAACGGATTTCCTGGCTGAATTTCCTGTTAAAAACATTGACCGGTATAAGAGGTCGATCGGTGAACTGCTTGTAGCCAACGGATTTTTTGAGATCTGGACCAATTCCCTCACAAACCATTCATATCAGCAGAAACACAATCTGGCTTTTGAAGGAGAAACCGTTGAGGTCCTCAACAAGTTAAGTGAGGAGCAGGGTGTTTTGCGGCAGACCATGCTGTTTACGGGTCTGGAGGTTTGCGCCTATAACATTAACCGGAAGCAAAAGGACCTGAGGCTTTATGAATTCGGAAAGGTGTATTGCCGGAAGGGAGGCAAATATCAGGAGCAGGAGAAGCTGGCCCTGTATATCACTGGAGATCTGGAAACAGAGAACTGGCAACATCCGGTGAAGCCTTCGGGTTACTATGACCTGGCTCAGCATATTCAGAATATATTTCAAAAGACAGGCATCAGAGAAATAAAACAGGAGGCTCAGTCAGATCAGTTGTTTGACTATGCCGCAAAGTTGAGCATGGAGGATCAGGACATCGGCAAGGCGGGCAAGGTCAAATCAGCCTTGCTTAAAGATTTTGGCATTAAGCAGGAAATATTTTTTGCTGAGTTGGATACATCCTTGCTTTTCAGGTTTGCAAATCCTAAGTTAGTAATTCAGGAGGTTGCAAAATTTCCGGAAGTCAGGCGTGGTTTGTCACTCGTGCTGGATTCACCGGTGATTTTCGATGAAATCCGCGACCTGATACTGGATACCGAGACGCGGTTGATAAAAAGTATTGGCGTCTTCGATGTCTATGAAGGTGAAAACATCCCAACGGGAAAAAAAGCCTACGCATTAAGCTTTACCCTTCAGGATGAAACGAAAACCTTGACAGACGACGAGATTGAAAGGACTATGCAAAAACTGATCGCGGCTTTTGAGCAAAAATTAGGTGCAGTGATCAGAAAATAAGTCAATGATTCGGTCAATAGTCATGAGCGTGTATTTCCCGTGCCGGAGAATAGGTGTCGGCAATTGAATCGATTGATGGTAAACGCATTAAGAAACCCCCGATAGTCAAATGGATCAAGAGGTATTAAAGACCAATCTCAACGGTTTAGAACGCAAGCTTCTGGTGCTGGTGAATGAGCACAAAAACCTTAAAGAAGAGATAAAGACCCTAAAAAATGAAAACCAGGCGCTCAAAAATGCCATCAGGACCCGGGATGAACAGATCACCGGTTTTCATAATCAACTGAAAATCACTAAAATTGTGGATAATTTGCACCCGGAAGACGGAAGTGTTTCGGAGTTGAAGAAAAAAGTAGACGAATACATTAGAGAGATAGACAAATGCATAGCTCACTTAAGTAGATAGCAACCTGTAAGATTATTTGATGGAGGAACTTTCGATTAAAATCAGGATAGCCGACCGCGAATACCCGATGAAGGTGAAGCGCACGGATGAAGAGAGGGTAAGAACTGCTGGCAGACTCATCAACGAAAAATTAAAATCTTACCGGGAGCAGTTTGGGATTGACGATAAACAGGATCTAATCGCTATGGTGGCTTTCGACTGTCTGGTCGATAAAATGGCAGCTGAAGAAACACATCAGGTTATAGACCAGACCGTGTTTGAGAAAGTAAAACAGCTCAACCACCTCGTTTCCCAATCGATACTTTGACTTCCTCCCTTCCTTCCTAGCCAAAGCGGCACACCGGGTTTTTTCATAAACCTATTTATTTATGTCAACGACAATGATCATAATTTTCGTGGGCTTTTTTGCCACGATGGTCCTCAGCCTCTTTTTTGGCTCCATTCTTAGCAAACGAAGATCCTCCAAGAGGATCGACGAAACTGAGGAAAAATCCAGGCTGATTCTCAAAGAAGCGGAGATTGCCGCAGAAAATCTCAAAAAAGACAAGATCCTGGAAGCCAAGGAGAAGCTCCTCAAAATGCGAACGGAATTCGAAGAAGAAGCCAACCGCAAAAAGAGCCAGATCATCACCAATGAACAAAAGATCCGCCAGCGGGAACAGACCATCAGCAAGGAAATTGAGAGCCTGAAACGCAAGGAAGGAGAATTGGATGACCTGCGCACGGACCTCGCTGCGCAACTGGAGCACGTAAGGAAAAGAAAAGAAGAGCTCGACAAATTCAACCAGCAAAAGATCCAGATGCTGGAGAACCTCTCCAAGCTTACGGCTGATGAAGCCCGTGAACAACTGGTCGCCACGCTGAAAGACGAAGCCCAAACGAAAGCCTCCAGCTATATCAAGGATATCATGGAACAGGCGAAACTGACTGCGACTAAGGAAGCGAAAAAGATCGTGGTGGAAACCATTCAACGCACCGCTACCGAGCACGCCATAGAAAACTGCGTCTCTGTATTTAACATTGAAAGTGACGACATCAAAGGAAAGATCATCGGCAGGGAAGGAAGAAATATCCGCGCGCTGGAAGCGGCTACCGGCGTCGAGATCATCGTAGATGATACACCGGAAGCCATTATTATCTCAGGATTTGATCCGGTGCGCAGGGAAATTGCCCGACTGTCGCTTCACCGCCTCGTGCAGGACGGAAGGATACACCCGGCCAGGATCGAAGAGATCGTTGCAAAAACCAGCAAGAACATTGAGGATGAGATCATCGAGATCGGCGAGCGCACCGTGATCGATCTCGGTATTCACGGCCTTCATCCGGAACTGGTGAAGATGGTGGGACGGATGCGGTTCCGCTCTTCTTACGGCCAGAACCTCTTACAACATTCAAGGGAAGTAGCCAACCTCTGCGCCATCATGGCCTCAGAACTCGGTCTGAACGTCAAGCAGGCAAAACGCGCCGGCCTCCTGCACGACATCGGGAAAGTATCGACAGAAGAACTGGAGAAACCCCACGCCATCGTTGGAATGGAGCTCGCCCAGAAATATAAAGAACATCCTGCCATATGCAATGCGGTCGGCGCCCACCACGATGAGATTGAAATGAACAACATCATTTCACCTATCGTGCAGTCATGTGACGCCATCAGTGGCGCAAGACCCGGCGCGCGCCGTGAGGTGATGGAACAATACATCAAACGATTAAGAGAACTTGAAGATGTAGGATTGAGCTTCGATGGCGTGGAAAAATGCTATGCTATTCAGGCCGGACGTGAACTGAGGGTGATCGTCGACGCCGAAAAAGCTACGGACGACCGTGCCAGCCAACTGAGCTTTGACATCTCACAAAAAATAGAACGCGACATGCAATACCCCGGACAAATAAAAGTTACCGTCATCCGGGAGATGCGAAGCGTCGCATATGCCAAATAAGCTGCAGGACTACAGAAAGCCCGGGCTTCCGGGCTTTTTATTGTGCCTATAGCACGCTAAGGTTTAATAATATATCACTGGTAGCAGGTTTGTAAGTGAAAAAGTCTATTTTTCATACGTGTTTGAACGACCCGGCTAGATGATACGAATATTAACGCTCAGTGTATTATCACTCCTTTCCTCCGCTGTTGCTTTTCCACAATCACACGGAGACACTACATTCGTCAGCGCAGTGAAAGAGAATACCATAAGTCTCTATAAACAGGCACTCCGCGCACAGTCAAGGCTGAATAATGGCAGCAAATACCGGGCAACCGGGCATTCCCTTGAACAACATCCGTACTTTCTATCCGAAGACTGGATCGCAGGTTCGGTGTTCTATGACGGCGAGTTTTTCGGCGATGTTTTCCTGATGTACGACCTTAACCAGGGCGTCCTGGTCACGGAACACTATCCAAGCGGAAATTCCATTGAACTTGTAGATCAAAAGCTCCGGAATTTCACCCTGCAAGGACATTACTTTGAAAGGATCGACATAGAATCTGTGGCCAACTCCCTACCTAAAACTGATTTTTATGATATTCTCTACGGCGGCGAGAGCAAAGTCGTGGCACACCGGCAAAAACTCTTGAGGAGGGAGATTGAATCCGGAACCATCGAAATATCGTACGACGAGAAATACCGCTATTTTATCTTCAGGAACGGTGTTTTCTTCCCCGTGAAAAGCAAAGGCTCTGCGCTGAAAGTCATGTCGGACAAAAAACAGGAATTGAAAAGATTTCACAAACAAAATCGCGCTTCCTTTTTCAAGAACAGAGAATTAATGCTGAAAAGGCTTGCCGAATATTATGACTCCTTATAATGAAACTGCTTTTCCCCTGTTTTTTGCTCTTTCTTTTCCTGATCGCTACGTCAGCAAATGCTCAACGCAAGCAGTTGATCAGCGGTGATTTTACTTCCATGTCGTTCGATCAAATGGTGAAAGCAATCGAAGCGCAGAGCGCCTACCGCTTTTACTATGACAAGAGGTGGACCGACACGCTGACTGTAAATATCAACATTGATAAGAAAGCGATCGAACAGGTGCTGGAGCAGGCCCTGGCAGGAACAGATTTGCATTTTGTCACAGATCCCGGCGAACGTGTTTTTATCACACGCGAACGCCAGATCCTCGCAGGCCTGCCTCCGGGTTTTTTTGGTGAAAAAGCTCAGCGTCAACCGCCGTCCTTTGATTATTCCGTTTATGAGAAAAGGGAAAAACAACTGGCACTAGCCGAAACGAAAATACACTATATCGGAAGAAATACCGGTAGTCCTGAGGGCGAGGCCACCATTGCGGGAAATATAAAGGACATCAATACGGGTGAACCGCTGATTGGCGCCTCGGTTTTCGTTGAACATCCCCTTATCGGCATTACGACCGACCAGTTTGGGTACTACGCTCTCACCCTTCCCAAGGGGCGGCATGAACTAAAAATACAAAGCGTCGGAATGAAAACCACATCACGCCAGATCATGCTTTACGCCAATGGGCGCCTGGATATTGAAATGGATGAAGATATCCAGCCATTAAAAGAAGTGGTCGTGGAGGCGGACGAAGACACGCACGTTTTGGGCATTCAAATGGGCACGGAGAAACTGGACATTAAGACGATGAAACAAATACCCCTTGCCCTGGGTGAAACGGATATCATGAAGGTTGTACTGACCCTTCCCGGGGTGCAAAGTGTAGGCGAAGGCACGGTAGGGCTAAATGTCCGCGGCGGGGCGGCCAATCAAAATCTCATCCTCTTCAACGACGCCGTCGTCTATAATCCTTCACACCTGTTTGGCTTTTTTTCCACGTTCAATCCCGACGTTTTGAAAAATGTAGACCTGTACAAGAGTGGCATTCAGGCTGAATACGGCGGCCGCCTTTCCTCCGTGCTTGATGTTCATACGCGCGAGGGGAATACAAAGGAATTCTCAGGATCCGGGGGAATAAGCCCCATCACCGGAAGGGTGAGCTTTGAAGGACCGATCATTAAAGATAAGACTTCATTTATAATAGGTGCACGCTCCACCTACTCCGCATGGCTGTTGCGGCAGCTGGATTCAAAAGAACTCAGGAACAGCACCGCCTCTTTTCACGACATCACCGCGAACGTCAGCCATAAGATCGATGATAATAACAACGTTTACCTTTCCGCCTATACGAGCAAAGACCGGTTCAGATTGAACAATGACACCGCCTATAGCTACAGCGACCAAAATGCCTCCATCAAGTGGAAACACCTGTTCAATAATAAATTGTATGGTGTATTAACCGGAGGCTTCAGCCATTACAACTATTCCGTGGGAAGCGCAGAAAATCCGGTCGAAGCTTTTCTCCTGGATTTTGATATACAGCAGATAAATGCCCGCACCGACTTCAGCTTTTTCCCGAATTCAAGACACACCATTAATGCGGGCCTCAGTACCATCCGCTATAATATTTCACCGGGAAGATATAAACCGGTTGGTGCGGAGTCCCTGGTGCGAACAAACATCCTTCAGGATGAACAGGGAATGGAAAGTGCTGTGTACCTCAGCGAGAATTTTGAGGTCAGCCGGAAACTCTCCCTGTATTTTGGCTTGCGGTATTCGTTTTATCAATTCCTTGGCCCAAGAGATGTCTTTCAATATGCACCAGACCTTCAACGGCACCCATCGAACATAACAGACACCATCCGGTATTCATCGCCAAAGCCCATTGCCACCTATCACGGCGCCGAACCACGCATTTCCCTGCGCTACATGGTTTCCAACAGGTCTTCGGTGAAGCTAAGTTATAACCGGATGCGCCAGTACATTCAGATGTTGTCAAACACGGCAGCAATCAACCCTACGGATATCTGGAAATTAAGTGATCCTTATCTCAAACCGCTCGTGGGAGATCAGCTCGCATTTGGATTTTATCAGTACGTCAAAGGCAACTCCATCGAAACTTCCATTGAAGCTTACTATAAGAACACCGAAAGCATGACGGATTACAAAAACGGGGCGGTTCTTCTTTTAAATCATCATCTTGAAACGGATGTGACGGATGCCCGCGGCAAGGCGTATGGTGTGGAGGTGATGATCAAGAAAGTTACCGGCAAAGTGAATGGGTGGGTGAGTTATACCTACTCGCGCACTTTCATTCAGACGAAAGGAAAATTTACAGATGAAACGGTGAACAAAGGAGCCTATTATCCCGGCAACTACGATAAGCCGAACGCACTGAACTTTATCGGAAACTATAAATTCAGTCGCCGATTTAATTTCTCCCTGAATTTCATATACAGCACGGGAAGGCCGATCACCTTGCCCGTTGCAAAGTACCAGGTCGATGGAACCACCCGGATCCATTACTCTGATCGAAATCAATACCGGATCCCCGACTATTTCCGGACAGATATCTCCGTGAACATAGAGGGGAATCATAAGATCAGGAAGCTCGCCCATAGCTCTTGGACGGTGGCCGTATACAATCTGTTTGGCCGGGCCAATCCTTATTCGGTGTATTTTGCGAGTGAAAACGGGCAGATCAAAGGTTATAAACTTTCCATTTTTGCCAGGCCCATACCCACCATCACCTATAATTTTAAATTTTAGCCCATGAAATTATTAAAATGGTATAGCATGCTGATGATATTGATGGCTGGCGCGTGTGTCGAACCATATGATCCGCCGTTGGATGATGAGGATGTAAATTTTCTTGTTGTAGACGGTTTTCTTAATGTTACGGAAGGCGTCGCTAATGTCAGGCTCACGCGGACGCAACCAGTCAAAGATTCCGGGCCGGCACGGTTGGAACAGGCTGCCACTGTCCGGGTCGAGGATGACAACGGGCTCACCCATTCGTTATCTGAAATATCCGGCGGCGTTTACAGCGGTACTATAGCAAACGCGGCTTTACAAACGAGCTACCGGCTTTTAATCTTTACCAGTGACGGGCATCAATATGCTTCCGACTTTATTCATGCGCTTCCAACGCCTTCCATCGACTCGATCACCTATTCGATCACAAACGATGGTGTTGAATTCTCTGTAACCACCCATGACCCGGCAGGATTGGCAAAGCACTTCCGGTGGAAATATACAGAGACGTATGAATATCATTCCAATTTCGTTTCAAGCTTCAAGTTTGAACCGAATGGAACGGTAATACTGCGACCGGTTGAAGAGCAATTGGGCGTCTGCTGGAGAACAAACGTATCCACTGATATCATGGTTGCATCCTCCGGACACCTGAGCAATTCGGTGATCAGTAAATTTGGCCTGAACGTCATCCCGTTCGGTTCATTGAAGCTCACAGTGGAATACAGCATGTTGGCCCAGCAACAGACCCTCAGTGACGAAGCGTACGATTACTGGTTAAACCTGGAGAAGACCACAGAACATCTGGGTGGATTATTCGATCCACTTCCTGCCGAAGTGCCGGGTAACGTTCATAGCCTGACGCACGCAAACGAAAAGGTCATAGGGTTTTTCAGCGGAAGTGAGGTGACCGAGGCGAGGATCTTCTTAAAACGAAGGGCGTTGCCAAAAGAAATTATGTCGCTATTCAGAAATCCTTTCTGTGCACTCGATACCATCATGAACGAGGACCTGCAATTCGCCGGGCCCGGTACTATACTGGTGGGTGCAATCTATCCGTTAAGTGGTCCGGGAGGACCGATCGGTTACACTACTGCGGAAACCAGCTGCGTTGATTGTACCGTCCATGGAGGAACAAAAGAGAAACCGCCATTCTGGGAAGAATAGTATGTGTATGAAAAAATTATCACCTCTATTGATCCTTTTCATTTCTTTCACACTGTCCGCGCCCGGGCAGGATAACCCACTGGATACACTTGTCAAAAAGTTCGGGCAGCACAGGGAAAAGACTTTGCACGAAAAAGTGTACGGCCACCTCGACCGGAAGTTTTATCTAACGGGTGAAACACTCTGGTTAAAGATTTATGCTGTTGACGGGAGCTTCCACAAATCCATTGATGTCAGCAAGGTGGCTTATGCGGAAATTCTTGACAGGGCCAATTTTCCCGTCCTTCAGGCGAAAATCGAACTGAAAGACGGCATGGGAAACGGATCGTTCTTTTTACCAGCCTCGTTAACCTCGGGAAATTATAAGTTACGGCTCTATACCAACTGGATGAAAAATTTCAATCATGAATTTTATTTTGATGAGATCTTCACCATCGTGAATCCGTTTGTAATCCCGGAGACAACCCAAACCAGCGCTCCGAAAGGCTGCTCCGTGGATTTTTTCCCCGAGGGCGGAAACCTTGTCGCCGGGATCCAAAGCAAAGTGGCGTTTAAAGTAATCGATGAATCTGGAAAGGGAATTGATTGCAGCGGTTTCATTTTGGACAATCAGGGGGATACCATAACCTCCTTTACACCCAAGAAATTCGGCCTGGGCCATTTCTCATTTACGCCAGCCGGCGGCGAGCAATATAAGGCGATACTTGCGGATCCACAGGGTGCGGAGGTCAGCCATTCTTTTCCAACGGTGCACACATCCGGCTATGTTATGCAACTTCGCGACAGTGCGGACCACCTCAGGATTGATGTTATGTCAAAAGGGTTGGAGGGACAGTTTGTTTTATTGTTTGCTCATGCGCGTCAGATCATTGCCCGCGCTGAAAGGCAAAGTCTTCGAAACAACAGCGCTTCTTTCCTCCTGAAAAAAGCGGATATGCCCGAGGGAATATCCCATCTCACAGTATTCAATGAGCAACTGAAACCATTATGCGAAAGGCTTTATTTCAGGTATCCCGATAAGGGACTGAATATCGAAATGACAAGCAATGCAAAGGTTTACAACTTCCGGAAGAAGGTTTCCCTTTCATTAAACACCACAAGCCATGCCGCCAGACCTGCTCGTGCAAGCGTTTCGCTTTCCGTATATAAAATTGATTCGCTTTCAGATGAGACCACCACCAGTATCTTCCCTTACCTGTGGCTGACATCGGACCTGACAGGCACCGTCGAGACTCCGGAATATTATTTTAACTCAAAGGAAACGGACCTGGCTGCAGCGATGGATAACCTCATGCTCACACATGGATGGCGAAGGTTTGACTGGCAACATGTTCTTTCCGGCAACGGGAGATTTGTTCATTTACCTGAGATCAATGGACACATTATTAACGGGGTGGTTACGCGTTCCGGACAAAAACAGGGCAGTGTCTTTACTTACCTCGGATCTTCGGGAAGGATCATCCGTGCCTATGGTTCCTGGAGCAACGCGCAGGGGGAAGTGAGATTTGAAATAAAGGATTTCTATGGTTCGCGCAGGATCATCATCCAAACAAAGGCCGATTCGGCGGAAGCTTACGAGGTGAATGTTCGTAACCCATTTTCCACTGTAATGGATGGACAGAAGATGCCTGAACTGAAGCTGAATGAAAAACACAGCGAGGAATTGTTGTCGCGAAGTATTGCCATGCAGGTGCAGGATGTTTATTATTACGAACAAACCCGAAACCTTTTTTCAAAACCGAAGGTCGATAGTTCGGCGTTTTACGGCAGGGCGGACAATACGTATTTACTGGATGATTACACCCGGTTTCCCGTCATGGAAGAGGTCATGCGCGAATATGTACCGGGCGTCTTTGTGCGAAAAAGAAGAGACGGATTCCATTTTCTCGTGATTGACCAGGTCAACGATGGGATTCTGCCAGATGACCCCATGGTCCTCGTGGACGGAATTCCAGTCTTCGATGTGGATGATATCATGAAAATGGATCCTCTGAGGGTGCAAAAGCTGGAAGTGGTGAAACGCCAGTATTACCTGGGTCAGGCCGTCTTTTCAGGGATCGTAAGCTATTCCACATACAACGGAGACCTCGGCGACCTGAAACTAAATCCCCAAAGCGTTTCGCTGGATTACGATGGCCTTCAGCTTCAGCGCGAATTCTACAGCCCGCGATACGACATAAAAGTAGACAACGACCGGCTGCCAGACCAACGGTATCTGCTGCACTGGCAACCCGATATTTTTACAGATGAAGAAGGAAAACAGAAAGTGGAATTTTATACCTCTGATGTTCCGGGAAACTACAGGGTGGTAGCCGAGGGTTTGAGCAAAGACGGTTCATCGGGAACAGGAATTTTGAACTTTTCGGTAGAGGCACCTGACAACCCCTGATCCCTTAAATAACCGAACTGTGCTCCTCAACCGAATTGCGGTAAAAATTGCATTCTTCCTCAATGGGTTTGTTTATGCAAACTGGGGTTCACGGCTGCCGAGAATTCAGGAGCAATATGAAGCAGATAATGGCACGCTGGGACTGGTTCTTATGGCGATGGCTCTTGGAGCTTTTGTCGCTATGCCCTTCACCGGGTGGCTGATCATCAAAAACGGAAGCCGCAAGGTTTCGCTCATTTCACTGCTCCTTTACTGCACGTTTGTTCCCTTCATTCCCTTCATGGCGGGTATTTTCTCCCTGATCCTTCTTTTCATCGTGATTGGGCTTTCAACGGGGATGCTGGACGTTGCCATGAATGCACAGGCCGTCATGGTTGAACAACAGTACAGGAAACCCATCATGACATCATTCCATGCTTTCTTCAGCATCGGTATGGCGCTGGGAGCATGGTGCGGCGCCCTCTTCTCTGACCTGAGCGTGGAACTGCCCGAGCACCTCATCATCATTTCAGCGGTCTCGTTGCTGTTCATCCTTTGGGTACGCCGCAACCTCATCGAAGACAAACCCGACATTACCGATGCCCACGAAGGGCCGCTATTCCGCGTGCCGAACAGGGCCATGCTCAGCGTGGGTATTATCGCCTTCTGTTGCATGGTCGGAGAAGGGGCCGTTTCCGAATGGTCCGTTAACTACATGGAAAAGGTCGCCCTGGCGCCGCAGGCCCTGGCACCCATAGCCCTCTCGGGTTTTGCAACGGCCATGACATTGGGAAGGTTGCTCGGTGACCGTTTTCGCGCGTGGTGGGGCGACATCAGACTCATCGTGCTGGGAGGATTGATCTCCACCGCGGGAATGGCACTCGCCATCGCCTGGCCCCTCCCCTATGTTGCCATCACCGGCTTTTTCCTCGTAGGCCTCGGCCTGTCAACCATCGTACCCATCGCTTACTCCATTGCAGGCAGCACCAAAGATCTGCCTCCGGGAGTTGGCCTCGCCATGGTCACCACGGTAGGGTATTCAGGCTTCCTATTCGGTCCGGCCATCATTGGATTCCTCGCCGACATTACCAACTTAAGGATTTCACTACTGGCAGTCATGGTCCTGTTTGTCGTCATGACCATTCTGGGATTTGCACGAAAGCTCCCACGCGTCATACCCTGAACTTTTAAAGCTTCAATTTCCTTGTCAGGTTTGTACATAAGCAATCCCCATCATCTCCAATCTGAAAGCGCTGGATACGAAATGAGTTGAAAAGATCGCCAAGGCTTTAGGAGACAGACACCGGCTCACGATCCTGCAACACATCACTAAAAAGGGAGGATGCGCTCTCTGTTTCCGGGATCAATGATGTTATCGATTACCAAACTACTCCATATACGTCGTAATTTCCTTTTCGTCAATCTTGATATCATCTTCACCGATCTCATCGAAAGGATGTTCAAGGTGGTCCTGAATATTGTCGAGGCTGACCAGGATAAAACTATAAAGGACCGGCATCACATATTCCAGGTTGGCGGAAAAATCATTGAATGTACTGGCAAAATAGGGGCCGTATATGATGGGAAAGACATAGATAAACACTTTGCTGTACGCCCTTAGCGTAATGGGGGTCCGGTATGAATGAACAACCAGGAGATTATCAAAGGCAATGATCATTTTACTGACGTACTGGTTTACACGCGAGGTTTCTCCTGGCTGAACGCCGTGTTCACGCATGACTTTAACCATTCCTGAAAGACGGGAAAAACCTGCATAGATCCTGCGCTCGTTTTCCCGCAGCTCAGTCCGTTGATCGGCGGCGAACATTTTACGCATGATGATAATCATTTCAGTGACCAGTTGCCGGACCTGGTTAGGAAGATCGTGATTACTATCCGTCGTCCAGTCGCGGGCAGCATAATAAATTGCGATAGCGTGTCCTTTGAAATCGGAGAACCGCTGAAGGGCGTTCTCCCTTCTGCTGTATGCCGACCCAATGGAAAAGACCACGGGGAAAACGATGGCCACCCCCACCAGCATATCCGGAAATTTGGCGGTGAATCCCATGCGGTAGCACACGTAGGTGGAGATAACCGAAAGGGTGGTAATGACCAGTGTTTTATAGTTTATGATCAGCAGGAAACTCTTCAGAACTCTTTTCATAAGCGGGGTTTAGTACGGCAAAAATCCGAAAAAATCACTAATCGCAGACTCGTTAAGATACAATTTTTAAGGGATTGTTCGTCTTCTCATTTTCTCCGAAACAAATCCCAACCCGTATCCCCAAAGCTGCAACAATGCGGAAATCACCGATAAGAAGGCCACCCCGGCGTGGCGATTCAACACCAGGGAGTGGATAAAGATCGCCAACAGATAGAACACAGACAGGCCGAGTGCGATTCTGAAAAGCCAGGGTGAGACGGGCAACAGCAATGGAAGAATTAACGTGCCGAAGGCAAAGAACGCGGGAAACCAATGCGTGATCTTCACCTCCTCCGGGTGGACTCTCCCGATAAGGGCCCTGCCCTTACCAAAGTTGAAAACCTGTTTGAAGAACTGGAAAAAGTTTGTCCTCCGTTTATGAAATACAAAGGCATCCGGTATCAGGCCGATGCGAAAGCCGGCTTTTTTCATCCGTATGCTGAACTCGATATCTTCGGCATAGCGGTCGAACCTGAAACCTTCCGTCACCTCGAAGACCGTTTTCGAAATGCCCATGTTAAAGCTGCGGGGCTGAAACCACCCTAGCATCTTTTTACCTCCGCGTATCCCACCCGTTGTAAAAATGGAAGACATGGTATAGGCCATGGCGCGCTGTGGAATGGTAAAGCTTTCATGTGCCCGGTCAGGTCCGCCCCATGCGTCCCATGTGTCTGTCTTCAGCGCCTGGTCAACGTGTTCAAAATATGCGGGAGGAACAATGCAGTCACTGTCAAACACGACCAGGTAATCACCCCGAGCATGCGCAAACCCGAAGTTGCGCGCGGGCCCGGGACCGCCATTGGATTTATAGTAATAGCGGATGGCCAGTTTCTTTTCAAACTCCTTTATTACCTCTTCGCATGTTACCGTCGATCCATCCTCCACAATAATAATCTCAAATTCTTTCCGCGTTTGCGTCAGCAGGCTTTCCAATAGTTCTCTTACTTCGGTCGGGCGATTATAAACGGGGATGATTACAGAATACTTCGGATTACTCACGGATGCAAATTAATGACACTTGTGACATTGGTCTACTTGCCACATATCCGCCGTATGCAAACCTGCGGAAAAAGCCTCCGGGTTGCCAGTTACCGGGCGCCAGGTAGCCCGGTAGTGCGGGTATCCTTTGCGAGTTGTCATCCGGCAACAGGTAACCCGGTAACCTGGTAACTGGTAACTGATTTCAACTCGCAAGGGAGGGTAATTTCCTCGAAGCAGTATCTTCTTCAAAGCCGACCTTATCAATGACGAGATAATCGCGTTTGGTCAGTGACTGCATTGCAAACATCTCCGCCAGGAAGCCGGTAACAAACAACTGAACACCGATGATCAAGGCTACCAGCGCGAGGTAAAAAAGGGGTTGCTCGGTGATGTCGCGAGCCAGGGGAACTTTCGAAAAATACAGGGAATCCATCTTATGCCAGAAGATCTTGGCCGTAAACATAAAGCCTATCACAAAAGATAGGGATCCGAATACTCCAAAAAAGTGCATCGGTTTCTGCCGGAACCGGGTAACAAAAGTGATGGACGCCAAATCCAGAAAACCAGTGATGACCCGCTCGATACCGAATTTTGTCCGACCGTATTTTCTCTCCTGATGTTGCACCACTTTTTCCGTGATCCTGGTAAACCCAGCCCATTTTGCTATGAGGGGAATGTAGCGATGCATTTCACCGTATACAGTAATATTGCGTACTACCGAAAGTTGATAGGCCTTCAGGCCGCAGTTAAAATCGTGCAATTCAATACCCGACAGCTTCCGCGTGACGTAGTTAAAAAATTTCGACGGGATGGTCTTCGACACAGGATCGTAGCGTCTCTTTTTCCAGCCCGAAACCAGGTGATAACCCTTTTCTTTTACCATGGCATACATCTCTGGTATTTCTTCTGGACTGTCCTGAAGATCGGCATCCATGGTGATCACCACCCGGCCGCTTACTGCGCGAAAACCCGTCTGCAAAGCAGCAGATTTCCCGAAATTCCTGTTCAGGCGGATGCCTTTAAAGCGGCTGTCCCCTTCGCTTACCTGCAGGATCTTTTGCCAGGTGGAGTCCGTACTGCCATCGTCAACGATAATGACTTCATAGGACAGGCCATGTGATTGCATCACACGGTCTATCCACTGGCATAATTCTGGAATCGACTCCTCCTCGTCCTGTGCCGGAATGACAATCGAAATCTCCGGGTTTCTCATCTCGTCTAAATCAAAAAGCTGGTTCTGGATTTTTCTTTTGTGTAAAGATAGTGACAATTAAACCAATAATAACAGCTGCAATAATGCCACCGATCAGGCCCATGATAAGGATTGCTTCCGCAGTCATGAACATGGAAGAAATTTCCAACGCCTTATCAATTTGCTCATCGGGCAATCCCTGCTGTTGCATAGCTTCGATCTGCTTGTCCTTTATCATATCAATGAATGCTGTATCGATGAATTTAATATACAGGTAAGAGAAAATACTGGAAATACTCCCGGAAATGAGGCCTAGCCAAAAGGCGACCCCAATACCCTGACCGTAGGGCATGAAGCCATCACCGTTTTCTTTATAGTACTTGTGTGCAAAAAATATCAGAACAGCCGTGATGAGATATCCGAACCAACTCCAGAAGCCGCGGGTAATGTCTACGCCGGAGACATTCAGGATTACAAAATAGGCAATGGAAATAACGGCACCAATTAATCCGAAGCGAATACCTGCAGAGCGGACCGTTGCCCTTTGGGTTGTTACTTGTGTTTCCATAAATTTCAGGTTTTAGGTTGTCTTCTTAAAATTACTGATAATATTATGCTAATAAAAAGGCTGATCAGTAAGCTTTGGAAGAAATAAAGCAGCGTCAGATCCCATATATCAGTTTGCGGAAGCAATTCCAAATTACGGTCGTAGGCGTCTTTTCCGATCTTTTCGATTGTTTCTGTTGGAAGCGACTTAACCGTCTCTACTGAAAACCTGATATAATCATTTAAAAAATCCGGCTCCAGGTGCATAAAAATGAACAACAGGAATGAAGCCAGCGTGGCATAACAAATCGTAAAAACAAAGGACGAAAAAACTCCCTGCGAGAAATACAGGACGCCATTTTGATAGAAATCCCGGATCTCACGCAGGGTAAAAAAAATAAAGACCACAAAAAGAACGATCCTGAAATCCATATACACAGGGATCAGGACAGGGTGACGCCCGATGTAATACAGAATTAGCAGTAATACCCATCCGGTAATGCCGGCCAGGGATCCATAGCGAAGTGCTACTTTGACGACCAGTTTCATTTGACGGCGTCGAGCCAGAACTGGCCGTTGTTGAAAACAGCAACCGCTTTTCCTGTGAGCTCCTTACCCAACCAGGGAGAATTTTTGGATCTGGAAAAATTGGTGCTTTCATCGAGCACCCATTTATGATTGGGGTCCACCAGTGTCAGGTTGGCCTGGGCATCCTCTTCAATTCGGGGAATCTCCAGCTGAAGAACCTGGCGCGGACCGGTGGTGACTTTTTGTATGAGCATTTCCCAGTCGACATTTTTCGAGAGCGACACAAGGTGTGCGCAAAAAGTTTGCAGCGCGATGATGCCAAATTCCGCGCGGTCGAACTCAAGGTTCTTACTTTCTTCATCGTGTGGCATATGGCCGGAGCTCAGCACGTCGATCGTGCCATCGCGCAAAGCTTTGATGATGCTCTCATTATCGTTCCGCTCGCGCAGGGGCGGGTTTACTTTATAATTCGTATCGAAGTCAGCTAGCATGCTGTCATCAAGAAGGGCCTGGTATACGGTTACGTCGCAGCTGACCTGGAATTTCTTTTTTGCAGCTTTGATCAACTCAAGTGATCTCGGTGTGGATATTCTCGCAAAGTGTAGCCTTCCTCCTGCATACTGGAGGAGCTCTATATTTTTTCCCACGACGATTTCTTCAGCGATACGCGGCATTCCCTTGAGGCCAAGGCGTGTACTGTTCACTCCCTCGTGCATCTGTCCGAATAGATTCAGCCAGTAATCTTCAGGATGGTCGATCAAAACACCGTCGAATTGCTGGAGGTACTGGAGGGACTTCAGAAAAATATCCGTATGCCAAACGGGTCTTAATCCGTCGGTAAACCCAACGGCGCCTGCGGTATGCAGGTCGATCATCTCAGTGAGTTCCTCCCCTTTGTTATTGACCGTAACGGAGGCCATTGGATGGATCTGCACGAGCCTGCCGACATTTCCTCTCATGAGATAGCTGATCTCATTTTTCGTCTGCACGCAGGGCATGGTGTTTGGCAGCATGGCGATCTCCGTAAAACCCCCCGCGGCGGCTGTGCGGGTACCTGACTGGAGATCTTCTTTATACTCAAGACCGGGATCCCCAATAAAAGTACCCAGGTCGAACCATCCGATGGAAAGTTTCATACCTTCCGCCTTAATGGTTTTATCCGCTGGGAAATTTTTATCACCGATGGCGGCAATGCGCCCGTTGTGAATCAGTACGTTTTTTTCTTTATTATGGAAGGAAGAGTTTGGATCGAGAATTTCAGGGGACTGAAGTAATATTTTCATCAATCTCTATTTTAAAAAGCGAATCAGAAGGACCTCGGCAAGCAAAAAGAACAGGGCGATCATCAGGGCGTACTTCCACAAAGGTTTGCCCAAATATCTTTCTTTTATTTCGTTACTGA
Source organism: Cyclobacteriaceae bacterium (assembly GCA_040882305.1). Classification (GTDB taxonomy): domain Bacteria; phylum Bacteroidota; class Bacteroidia; order Cytophagales; family Cyclobacteriaceae; genus Chryseosolibacter. Next base: position 7,867 of record JBBEBN010000159.1, on the reverse strand, counting down.
AAGCCTCCGCCGACGTGGCTTCAAAAATACTGATATTGGCTGCATTGCCCATTTGATTTTTAATCTCCGTGCCGGAAAACTGGTCGAGAAGCGATTCGGCTTTGTCCAGGTTGAAGGCAATTAAGCCCACGGAGTCAGCGCCGGAAAGCACCTGGTAAAATCCCTGGCTGATAGAAAACTTGGGGATTTCCAGAAAAACCTGATCGTTCACCGTTCGCTGGTCAGGCACGATCTCCTGTTCTCCTTTTAATTTCAACGGCTCCTCCTGAACAAGGCTGTCAACCTTCAAAGTGATGAAATTTTCCTTCAGGGTATAGTAGAGGCGGCCATCGTTTTTCCGGCTACTGCCGGCAACGCGATACATCACGGGAACAAAGAGAGCATGGTTGGCAAAATCCGTAAAGGAAGGGTTTAAGGGAGTGGCCAATAGGTATAGTTTTCCGCCCTGGTCCATCCTGGTCAAAAACGGTTCATCATTTTTGAAGCGCAGAATGGCCGATCGATCGTTTCCCCAGCGCAATACCTGGGCAGCTTTTGGCATGGCAATGGACGGGGAACGTTCTTCAAAAACATTTTCAAAGAAGGGGTTGTTGTAGTCCGGGCGATCCAGTTCCTGAAGAGGGCGGTTACCTTCCGTGACGGTCACCAGCGGATTGCCTGTCAATTGCTGAAGCGACTGAGCCTCGGGCCGGGTGCCCGGAATGACCAGCAACGTCCCCGATTTATTGACGTAATTGCGCAGCGACAGGTTTAGGGCCGCGTCGTTGTGGTCTATACCATTCACTACCACGAGGTCCGCCTGATCGAGCAGACTGTAGTTAAAGTTTGCAACTGAATAGCTGTGGAAATTAAATACTACCCTGTTTCCAAAAACGCGTTCGACCGGCGTAACCTCAGCAGTGGGTTTGATCTCAATGATGGAGATCTTGCTGGTGAAGTTGAGGGCTAGAAAAAATTCATTGTCAAAACTGACGGGGAAATCATTAAAGGAAACTGTAGCGCGGTTTAACCCGGACAATCCCATGGTGAGGTCAAAGTTTGTTTCGGTCATGCCGCCCGCAGGGATGTCAACCGTCGCGGTCCCCGCCTGAATGTCATTGATGGAGAGCTTCAGGTTTAACTGATCTACCTCCTCTTCCCCGTTGCTGCGTACCACCACCGTGAGCACATTTTTCTCGCCGCCAGCGGCAAATGGATTCTGCAAATACGCTGAGTCCACAAACACGTTGGGTGCCGCGGCAAAGGTGATGGGCACAAGGTGCCATCGCGAAGCGCTGTCCCACTCATGGGGAATCTCTCCGAGAGTGGATTTCTGGAAATCGGATATCCAGAAGTATTCACGTGCGTGATTTGACTCCTGTTGCCGGAAACGATTTTGTATTTCCTCCATCGACCTGCTTACCGGCGAGGTGCGGATCTGCGCAAGGAGATCAAGGGCTTCCGTTTTTGTTTTAAAAGTATTGGAGAACGGCGCAAAATCATTTGTCAGGATCCTGTATCGGGTGTCCGGAGGAAAAAGATCCACGATGCTCCTGGAAAAATTCAGGGCTGCATCCAGGGCGGGCGTGTTGTCCGGCATCTGTGCCGACATGCTCTGGGAATTGTCAAGGTAGATGACAATGTTCTTTTCGGCATCCAGCTGGTCCCTTGCCGGAATAACAGGTTGCGCGAAGGCGAGGATGAGGAAAAGCAAGAAAAGTAGCCTGGATGCAAGGATGAGGTAATGTTTCAAACGCCTTTTTGCCGTGGTGACTTCCTTTACCAGCCGGAGGAAACGGTTATTGGAAAAGAAAACGCGAGTGGTTTTCCTGAAATTGAACAGATGGATGAGAACCGGAATGGAAAGCGCAGTTAAAGCCCATAGAAATGAAGGATATAAAAATGTCATCGGGAGCAAAACTAAGAAAAAACCGTTTGAGGGGATATAACGTTTTTAGCTGATAAATGATCTCTTACCGGCGCTGGATTTTCGCCTCCGCCATAAGTAATTGAAAATTAATGTGCCCGACTCCGGTCTGTATGGCCTTCGGCCCTAAAAAAGAAGCCCGGCTTGGAGGGCCGGGCCTCATTCAGGCGCAAGGGTCATTCTTTTTTGCCGCCCAGCATCACCATGTCGTTGGCACTGATCTCGGTATAAAATCGCTTTTCACCATTGGATTCATAAACGCGGTGAACGAGCCTGCCTTCTACGGCCACCTCATTGCCCTTTTTCAGGAACTTTTCGGCTACCCCGGCGAGTTTCCCCCACATCACCACATTGTGCCACTGGGTGTCCTCCACCTTTTCACCTTTCTGGTTCTTGTAGGAATCTGTGGTGGCAATGGAAAAGGAGACTTTCTTCTTGTCATTGAACAGTTTCACTTCGGGATCCTTGCCTAGCCTGCCAATGAGCTGAACACTGTTTCGCAAATTTGTCATAACATTAAATTTTAAAGGTTGAACATTGATTTTTTTGGCGTCAAAGACATTTGTCCTGCTGACGATCCAAAGGTGGGAGAGGAAAAATGCGTTAGTCGTATGTTAACCGATTATAATCGATTATATTCGTTTGTAAACGTTTATAAACGTTTGTAAACGGATAAAAAATGCCCTCTCAACCTTTAAGACTATGCCTTGAATGCGGCGAGCCGTTCAAGGGGCGTATCGACAAAAAGTTTTGTTCCGATATTTGCCGCATTGCATTCAACAACCGCCGGAACAGCGACCAGATCGGCTACGTCAGGAGTACCAACAACATCCTGCGCAAGAACCGGCGGATACTTATGAGCATGAATCCCACAGGAAAAAACAAAGTGAGTCACGGCAAGCTGAAAGCAAAGGGATTCGACTTCAACTATTTTACCAGCACCTATAAGACCAGGGAAGGGGCAGTGTATTACTATTGTTATGAACACGGTTATCTCCCCATCGAAGGAGACTGGTACCTTCTGGTGATCAAAAAAGAATTTGAGCAGACGTGATCATCAACCTCATCTCGGGCCCGCGCAATGTCTCCACCGCGCTGATGTATTCCTTTGCGCAACGCAGTGACACATCTGTTATGGATGAGCCGTTTTATGCCGTGTACCTGGCGAAGACGGGCACCCCGCATCCCGGAGCGGAAAAAGTACTGAAGGCGTTGCCTCAGGAGGAGACGGCGGTGAGGACGCGGATATCGACCTTCCGCGAGAAGCCTGTGTTGTTTATAAAGAACATGGCCCACCACACGGAGGTGCTGGAGGAGCCGTTCATAGACGGGGCAAAAAATATCTTCCTGATACGAGACCCGCGCCAGATACTGGCCAGCTATGCGGCAGTGATTGCTCACCCGGTTATGCGCGATATCGGTGTCGCCTGGCAGTACACGTTGTTCTCGCGTCTGGTGGCCAAGGGTATCAATCCGGTCGTGGTGGATTCATCTTTATTGTTACAGGATCCTCCTGCTGTACTCTCGCGGTTGTGCAAGGGCTGCGGCCTTCCGTACGAACAACGGATGGAACATTGGTCGCCGGGACCAAAATCCTATGACGGTGTGTGGGCACCATACTGGTACGGCAACGTTCATCGTTCCAGGGGATTTGAAATACAAACAACCACCAGCCACCCGTTGCCCCCGCACCTCAAAAGCCTCTATGAAGAAGCGCGATCGTTTTATGAAAAACTCCTGCCATTTTCCCTAAAAGCTTGATCATTCCACAAAATAATCCTTACTTTACTTAGCCCATTAGCCCGCCTTTTCAGCAGTAATGTTTAGACCTGGTTAAATATCCGTTCCCGCCAAAAGGAAGGGTAATCAGCGAAGTAGTATGTTACAGAAGTTTGACCCCAAGAATAGCACCATTAAAGTACACGTAGGCGGAAAGTTACTGCCAAGAGAAGATGCGAGGGTTTCCGTATTTGACAGCGTTGTACAGGGTGGGGATGCGGTATGGGAAGGACTTAGAGTCTATAGAGGAGCTATATTCTGTCTCGACAAACACCTCGAACGCCTGGAAGCCTCGGCCCGTGCCCTCGCTTTTGAAGATATACCCGAAAGAGAAAAGATCAAAAAGGCGATTTTTGAAACCCTTGCGGCTAATGGCATGCATGATGAAACGCACATAAGATTAACCCTGACACGGGGTGAAAAAGTTACTTCCGGAATGGATCCGAGGTTAAACACTCAGGGATCCTGCCTTATCGTGCTCGCGGAATGGAAACCCCTTGTGTACGATAACAATGCCGGCATACGCGTTATTACCTCTTCACAACGGAGGAACAATCCGCAATTTCTGGACTCTAAAATCCATCACAATAACCTCCTCAACAACATTCTGGCTAAAGTTCAGGCCAACATTTCCGGTATGGACGCAGCCATCATGCTTGACCATTTGGGATTTGTTTCCGAACTTAATGATGCAAACCTATTTATGATCAAAGAAGGAAAAGTATATACGCCTCTTGACGACGCCTGCCTGCCCGGGATCACAAGGGCTTTAATACTGGGCGTCTGCCGGGATCTCTCCATTCCCGCAGGTGAAAAAAATCTTTCCCTCACAGAGTTCTATAACGCAGATGTTGTCTTTGCAACGGGCACCATGGGGGAAATCACTCCAGTTAAAGAGATTGATGGCAGGTGCATTATCAACCGCTCTCCGGAAAATATACTGGAAAAAATTATCGCGCGCTTTCACATTCTTATTCCTCAATACTCAGAAAAATTAAACTAATTATGGCAAAGACATCCAAAAAAAACACAAGCATCAAGTTTCTGACGGGAGAACGCTGGAAAGAACTTGATCTCAAAAAAGGTGTAACTACAAAACGCTACGCTATCTCCAACCGCGGCCGCATCGTCAGCTTCAAAAACAAAATCGAAGATGGCTACATCCTCCGGCCGCGCCTTACGCAAGGATACCCGAGCGTAACCATCGGCCGGGAAGCGAATCGCCAGAACTATTACCTTCACCGGCTCGTGGCTGAATATTTCATCAAGCAGGCCAGCGCCAAGCATAATTTTGTCATTCACGCCGATCACGTGAAGGAAAATAACCGCGCTGACAATCTGAAATGGGTTAAACATGAAACCCAGATCGTGCATGCATTGAAGGATCCCAATGTCCTCGTTCGCCAGAACCCTGAAGAAGGTCCGAAACTGAATGCATCAAAAGTAAAACAGATCAAGCGCGCGCTGCAATCAAAAAAACAGCCGACCCTGAAAGCTTTGGCCAAACAATTCAAAGTTTCCGACATGCAGATCCACAGGATCAAAACTGGTGAAAACTGGTCACACGTAACCGTTTGAAAATTTATTACATAATGCTGAGAGCTTTTTCCTTCCTTTTGCTGTTCATCACAGCACAGGTATCACACGCCCAGGCCGTAAAGAATTTTTCACCTGTCTCAAAACCGGAGGACGCAGGTTTCTCGCAGGATCGCCTATCACGTATTGACGCCCTGCTCGAACAGCATGTGAAAGACCAAAGTATCCCGGGTGCCGTGGCGCTCATCGTCCGTAATGGCCGGATCGTTTATCACAAAGCCTTTGGATTGAACGATGTGGAGGAAAAGACACCCCTTAAGAAAGATGATATCTTCCGCATCGCTTCACAAAGCAAAGCCATTACCAGTCTGGCCGCCATGATCCTTTGGGAGGAAGGAAAATTTCTGCTGGATGATCCCCTGTCTGATTACATTCAGGAATTTAAGAATCCGAAAGTCCTGAAGAGCTTTCATCAGCAGGATTCCTCCTTTTCCACAGAACCCGCCCACGGCGTGATCACCATCCGCCACCTGCTCACCCATTCCTCAGGGATTGACTATGCCGTGATCGGAAGCGCCGAGTTCAAAGCGATCTATGCCAAGGCAGGTGTCCCCAGCGGAATTGGAAATCACCATGGGGTTCTCGCCGAAAAAATGAAGATCCTGGGAGGCCTCCCGCTGAAACACAACCCCGGCGAACGGTGGACCTATGGGCTGAACACCGACGTACTCGGTCGACTTGTTGAGATCTGGTCCGGGATGTCGTTCGACAAATTTTTGAAAACCCGCATTTTCGACCCCCTGGGTATGGACGATACTTTCTTTTACCTGCCCTCCAACAAACATAACCGCCTGGTAACGCTTCATGCCAATAAAGACGGAAAGGTCTTCAAGATGAAATCGCCTCCATACGATGCCTGGGACCCGGACTATCCGCGGTTGAAGGGAACATATTTCTCGGGTGGCGCCGGATTGTCATCCACAGTAGAGGACTATGCCAAATTCCTGCAACTCTTCCTTAACGGGGGAACGTTCAATGGAACCCGCCTCCTCAGCCGGAAAACAGTGGAACTGATGCTGACCGATCAGCTTCCACATCTCGACATGGAATTTGGATTGGGCTTCGGTCTTGAAACCGCGAAGAATGATTACGATTCCCCCGCAAGCATTGGATCGTTTTCATGGGGCGGGGCTTTCAGTACACAATATTGGGCGGATCCAAAAGAAGGTATTATCGGACTCATCTATACCAATATCTACAACAACCCGGACGGAAGCATCTCCGACAAATTCAAGGTGTTCACTTACCAGGCCATCGCCGATTAGCCCTCCTTGAACCGGATATCTTTGTGGTACCCGCTAGCAAGTCGGTTATAGGGAAGGTTCACGATGAGTTCTTCCTCCTCCAGGCGCGCATTGATCTTATTGATGTCGATGTAATAAGGCACGTTGTGGTTATATACAAACCTCGGAAGGGGGATGAGCCGATCGCTGCACGTAATGTTGATCAGGTAGAAAATCGAAAGATTATTATTGTGAATCTCTACCCTGATATCCTCGAGACTGATGCCCGGCACCTTCAGGCGGATCTCCCGGTAATCCTCGTGATGCTCCAGATTCAACCGGGGTTCGCTCACGCCGCCATTTAGGGTATTTAACACATCTATCGAGGTTATTAAATCTAAATAATTCTCCTTTTTCATATCCGCCTTTGTCAAGAATGAAATCGCAAGCCAACTTTATTAATAAACCGCCCGGCGCCTGATTGCCGGTGCCATGAGTCAACAACTCCACTACTTCAGATTGTCGTACAGGTATGGTCGATACAAGGGGGGATCTGCCTTCAGCATGAAAAAATTCGTACCAATTAAATCAGCTCTATCTCCAGGCAAAGCCGGATCGCTAAAAAAACCAGCCTTGGGCCGTTTGGCGGTTATTTTGAGGCTGCAAACCGAAGGTTGTGCCCTCGGAAAGCGCGTGCGGAGGGGAAATTACTGCCTGAACTTCAACTTGAAGAATAGCAGGGTAGAGGCCAGCAACAAGGTCAGCATATTGGCAGCAATGACGGGTATGTCATTGACGGCAAAACCGTATACAAGCCACATGGAGACACCCAGGCAAAAGATCGAAAACATACCCAGAGAAAGGTCCTTTGCCGAACGGCTTTTCCAGGTCTTCACTACCTGGGGCAAAAAGGCTGCGGTAGTTAAAGATCCGGCCAGTAAACCTAATAGCTGAATAGAATTCATAAATCCTTGTAATCCGGCTTAAATATAGGGTTGCTGTGGGCAAGAATATGGCCAATGCAACTTATTTGTGTTTTTTTTAATGGGCATCGTTTGCAGATTTTGAGGGGCATCGTTTGCAGCAACTTTTTTCTGCAGTAGTAGCAGCGCCATAGAGCGTGCAAGTATTCCGCAAAGTGGGGCAAAGGTCATCAAAATGTGAGGCTTGGATTGAAAAGCCCATGATAGGGGAAAAAACGCGACCAGCACGCGGCACATCAAAAGATCCTGATCTTAACGGCACATCTGCATGTCGCAACCTTACCCTTGGGGGTCGGCGCCCAACCCGCTGTTACTCATATATATAATCATATATATAATCATATATATAAATAGAGTGGTGTTTTGCAGAGGCGTAAGAT
>JBBEBN010000158.1:0-6072 GCA_040882305.1 Cyclobacteriaceae bacterium | reverse complement strand
TGACACGGAGGCGGTTATCAGCCTGATTGCACCTCGTCCTATATTGTTCATGACCGGTGATGAAGATATTGGCTCGCCCGTAGGCGGCATCCGGAAAATTGATGCAAAGGTCCGTCCTGTATATACGTTATATAAAAAGGCTGACGCATTTGAAAATATCATCTATCCGAAGACAGGACACGTATACACCCCCGACATGTGGCAGAAGATGCTGCAATGGATGGAAAAGAGATTGTGATTTTCCGTCAGAAATCGCACTGAAATGCTTAATTTAATAGATACGGCCGTAAGGCACAGGGTAAAATCCTTTGAAAATTGAATTTCTTAAAAGGAATAATATTTGCCCATTTAAAGAATACTGAGAAAAAAATCCACTGACACTTATGCAAATTCATGTTAACACCGACAAAAATATAGAGGGCAGCGCCCGCATGTCAGCTTATTTTAGTGATACCATTCAGGAAACACTTAGCCGTTTTAACGGACAAATCACCAGCGTTCAGGTTCACCTCAGCGATGAGAATGGCCATAAGGAAGGAAGCGACGATAAGCGGTGCCTGCTCGAAGCCCGGCTCAAGGGTTTGAAGCCCGTTGTGGTCACCCACCATGCAGAGAACCTTGATACCGCCGTGAGCGGCGCCCTCGATAAACTGGTGAAAAGCCTCGAATCTGCACTGGGAAAACTGCGGAATTACTAGGCATTGGGTGTTGGGCCCAGGGATTGAGGGATTACTAATTTAGCAATTGTACTCCATACATAACTTTCCCCAATTGCAGCATTGCCAAATTGCAAAATTTGCGCGGGGTCATGTGTGTGGGTCATAGGGCTTGCGTCGCAATTGCTTTTTTTCGCTGTGCACTTTTTTCTTCCTGATGCGCGCGCGCGCGGAGCTTTTCGATGGCTTCGTAGGCTTGCGCACTTTTCTCCTTGCAAGCGCTTCGCCCAGCAGTTTTTCAAATTTTTCAAGAACGAGTTCTTTATTCTGTAGTTGTGATCGCGTTTCTTGAGCGGTCACTACCAGTACTCCTTCACGTGTCATTCTTGAATATAGCTTCAGGGAGATGATATCCTTTTCTTCAGCGGTGAGGATGCGGGAAGCTCTAACATCAAACTGCAATGTCACTTTTGAACTTACCTTGTTGACGTTCTGGCCGCCGGGGCCGCCGCTCCGGGAAGTCGTAAAGACCAGTTCACTGCCGAGAAGGTCAGCGGTAATTTCACGTTGTGCTCCCATGGTTTGAATTTACAATCATTCACCGATCATCGATTCCCTTCTCCATCAGTTTATTTAACCTCGGCTGCAGGATCCAGAACCCTATCGGTGAAAACCAGATGAGAAAAAATTCAATAGCGTAGTCGCTGAAGTTTGCCAGCCTGCCGAGCTCAACAGACCGGAGGGTCTGTGCCGCAAAACGCAATCCTACGAGAATACAGACCATGGAAATAAAATGAACAAGGACTATTATAAGCAGGAAGGATCTTATGTTAGGGCTGCCTTCTGGAAAGCGGAAGTAAAACTGATGAGCCATCCAAAGGGTTAAGGTGAGTAAATAAAAGATGGGAATAGAAAAAACAATCTTGAAACCTCTAATGTTGAGTTTCACTTCATGTGGCAGTTTCTTGTGCAGTTGAGTTGAAATGGCCCAGATCCAGCCAAAAATTCCAATGAGGAAAACCACCATTACTACAGGAAACAGCTTTACTTTAAGTGTGGGTTTCGAAAAAGTATAGATGTATATGGCCATGGGAACGCCCCAGGTGATCAGAAACAATTGCCAGTGTTTAAGCCTCAATAAAAATCGCATGGCATTACTTCCTTATCCTCAAAGGAAATTTAAGTGGTCCTTGCACTCTTTTTGGTTCAGTGGCACCAGCACCGGCCATTTTTCAAGTGCGTATTCTGAATCGAAAGCAGCCTTAGGGCGGTTGTTATTTAACTTTTTCCACTGAATTTTAAAAATCAATATACTATTACCAGCAATAAATACACCGCCATTTGATAAAAAAAACCTTCTGTTGTAAATTTCCAAGAGGATCGGGTACCATTAAAATGGTAATTTTTTTGCTTATTGGTAATTTACGGGCATGAATGGAAAAACGTGTGTAATCACCGGCGCCACATCCGGAATTGGTTATGGGATCGCCAGGGGGCTGGCATCCAAAAACTTTGAACTGGTAATAATCGGCAGGGATCCAAAGAAGGGTGAGGCTGCAGTGGAAGATTTAAAAAATCGCGCAAATCATCCTAATATTACTTATTACAATATTGACCTGTGTTCACAAAAACACATCAGGCAAACGGGGGAAGAAATCAGAAACAACCATCCCAAAATTGATGTCCTGATCAACAACGCCGGCGTGTGGACGTCGCGCTGCGAGCTCACGGATGAAAAAATCGAAAGGCAATTTGCCGTCAACCACCTCGCCTATTTTCTAATGACGCATTTGTTGTATCCCAATATCATAAAATCGCGTGATGGCAGGATCATCAACATGGGATCGGATGCGCACAAGTACGGAAAAATAAATTTCCACGATCTCAACCTGGAGCGTTCGTATCACGGACTGAAGGCCTACGGTCAATCCAAGCTTGCCAATTTGCTTTTCACGTACGAACTGCATCGAATCAAAAAGCACGACCATGTGTCGGTTTATTGTGTTCAGCCCGGGCTTGTAAAAACAGACATCGGTGTAAAGCATACCAATTCCTTTCACGCTTTGATGTGGAAGTTAAGGCGCCTGGGAGGCTTGACGCCTGAGGAAGCTGCGGAAACGGCTATCTACCTGGCTACCACTCCGGAAGTGGCGGGCAACAGTGGTTTATATTGGGACAAGTGCAGGCCGAAACCATCTTCGCCGCGCAGCAAAGATCCTTATGATGCGGCACGGCTCTGGAAGGTAAGTGAGCAACTCTGCGGGATCGATAATTTTTTCACTTAAGTTTTATAAACCCTGAAAATTCTTTCGAGAATATTCATTTTCATTCCCACGGGGAGAATAGCGCCAAGCTTGAAGAAGACGGAATTGAGAAAACCGGGGACGATGACCCGTCTTCCCTTCAGCATCGCGCGGATAGCAATGGCAGCGACCTGCTCCGGATACATCATCAGCAATTTTGACCTGCGCCCATGGGCATTGATCCTGCTCAAACCATCCGGATTAGTAAGCACGGGCCCCGGGCACAGCACACTCACTTTGATATTTGAAAACTTCAGTTCCTGGGCGATGGCGAGTGAAAAAGCATACACAAAATTCTTTGTCCCTGTGTAAATGGCCTTGTACGGTAAGGGCAACCGCGCCTCCAGGCTGCTCAGACTCAGGATATAGGCCTGGGATTGTTTCAACAACTCAGGCAGAAAATGGTAGGTCATTTCCACCATCACTTTGTTGTTGAGCATCATCATGTGGTGGATGTCCTTCAGCGTCATGCTGCTGAAGGTTCCGCCCTTACCGATCCCAACATTGTTGATCAGGATATTTACTTCGTAATTATTGTGCGTTATCCATTGATGTACCCTTTCGGCGGCGCCCTCTTCCATGAGATCGATATAAAGGCAGTGACTTTCAACACCCTTTTGGGCGCGGATATCATCGACCACTGCCTGAAGGCAAACAATGTCATTGGAGACCAGCAGCACATTCATTTTCCAGGATGCACATTCATAGGCCAGGGCTTTACCAATCCCTTTACATGCTCCGGTGATCAGCGTGTACTTCAATCGGCGTTATTTAATTTTTTAGCAAATCTATACTTCATCGTGAAAATGTCCTCTGTCGCCACGGTTGTTTTGCCCACGACCTGGTTGAAGAATAGTTATCGTTTGTCGTTTTCCTTTGCGGCGAGCAAATATATTAAAGAAGCAGTGCCATCCATGGTGGGTTCATTGGTGACATAATCTCCGTAATCATCGTGATACACGACATGGTCGCTCTGGAAGTCAGCATACTCATCACCGCGAACCACGGAAACGCCGCGCTGTTGTTTATAGATGCTTCCGTATACGGGACCATCCACAATGCCGCCCAATGTCTGGAATCCATGCAGCACATTGAGGGATGAATGCGGGTCGTCAGGAAAGTCAGCATATTCCGGATATCCCACTATCATGCTGGTACCCCATGGGTTGGATCCAAGAAGAAAATCAAACGTTGCCTGTTCGAGTTCAAGATATGTATTGTCGCCGGTAATTTGCCTGTACCAGTAGCATTGGATGGCAAAAGAAGTTTGCAGGTTATTGCTGCACCAGATGTAAGGTACTCCCCGGAAGAAAGCATTCTCTTTTGCTTTTTGCCACACCATATCGATACCCTCTTTGTAAAAGGCAATCACCTGCTTCCGGATATTTCCTTCGGCGGTTTTCGCCAGTTCAAAATGCCCCACATTAATAAATGGATACCACTGATAATGACTGGCAGTATCCGATTTCAGCCACGGTGTTTGTTTCTCCTGCTGCGCATATTCAAAGGCAGCGGTCAGCATCTTTTTGTCCCTGGACAAATTATACAACTGCGCGGCTGCAAGCTCCATGTCGTCTACCCAGTTATCTTCTTCATAAAAATAGGGCGCCTTTATGCAGGCCGTCTGTGTGTTGCCCGGTTTCCTTAAACCAAAGTCGTAGGCCGAAAACGCACGAGACCTGAGTTTTTCGGCGTAAGTTGCATCTACACCCTTAAACATCGTGTGCCCGAGCGCGAAAGCACTGGAGAACTTGCCTGCAGTAGAAGACGTTCCCTTCGTTCTGTTTTTGTATGGGCCAAGGCCCTGGGGTTCGCCCGTTACGAAATAAACGGGACGTTCCTGGCCCTTCCCATAATCAGCCTTATCATTCACCGGTAAGCGGAAGCCGATATGGTCGCGGTCGTCCGCCAACTGATTGAATAACCAGTCGGCACGGGGATGCATTTTCAGTAACCAGTCCAATCCCCACCGCGCCTCGTCAAAAACATCCGCGACCAGATTTTTGCCCGGCAGCCCGTTCGCCCGATGTTCATCCGTAAAGACTTTTGGGAAATCGCGGTACGCTGCCAGTAAATGGTACGTCGCGTTGGCAGACGTCATGGAGTACTGAAGGTAGTCTGTGGCATCATGCCATCCACCACTTACATCGATGTGGGTGCTGTCAGGCATGGGGCCGTACATCGTGTAGCCATCTTTAGTATGGCATGAATCCTTCAGGTAAGGATTATATCCACTGCGTTGCTGGCGCATATACTTCAATGCGAAATCAGCCGACCCTCTGTAAACATCTTCCGCAATACTGAATTCCGGGGAAATTGCGCTGCCCGCGCGCAGCGTATAGGTTCCGGGTTTCTTAAAGGAAGTGAAATCCAGACGGTAAGTCTCCTGGAAAGGTCCGTAGGCTCCGTAAGCATTTCCCGCGCGGTTTTCATACACCACTTTACCTGTTTTTTTATCGAAGAGTTGGAAACGTTCGATTGAAACTTTGTCCTTGCTGCCCCAGATTGCCACCTTAATGCCGACGGGTTTGTAGCCTGCGAGGTTTATCCGAATCCATGCCCGGGGTGCCGTTTGGAAAGACAAAAGGGCCACGACCACAAGACAGGAAATTATCAATCTTTTAACCATAAAATGATGCGTATATTTTCTAATAAAAACATTTCCCCCAGGAATTGCAAAGCGCGCTGTCTGATATGGGCGGGCGTCTCTACTGGCGGTGTTCACTTAAACTTGATTTTTCAGGATACTTCGGCCTGAACTGCCTGTAATAATTTTGAATCCGCACAAGATCCTGCTGATAATCGCCAGTGGGATAAAAGAGTTCTCCAAATCCGGCAATCTTCTGGCCGTAATCCAGATAACCCAGCGCGATGGGAACGCCCGCACCGAGTGCCGTATAGTAAAACCCGGACTTCCATTCTTTCACATAACTTCGCGTCCCTTCCGCAGGGATCAACAGGACAAGCCTCTCATTGCTGGCAAACATATCGATCATGGCCTCCACCAGGTTATTATGTTTTGAGCGATCAACGGCCAGCCCGCCCGTTACCCTCATGAGGATGCCGACCGGGAACTTAAACAGACTTTTCTTGGCCAGAAACCGCACGCGCAC
>JBBEBN010000157.1:0-6079 GCA_040882305.1 Cyclobacteriaceae bacterium | reverse complement strand
TTTAAGGTTATTTAACTCGATCTGCACCATGGAAGCTTCATATTTCAGGCTCTTGTTATACTGATCAAAATAATGGTAGCTGAAATATAACACGTACCAGAGGAAAAAAATCACCGTGTAATAAAATGAAAATCCCCCGATGTTGCCAGCATCAAAAACCACATCGTAATCGTATATCCCCAGCAAGTAGCTGAAGGGGATTCTTAAGAAATAAAGGACGGGTCCCAGCAGCAGGGACATTGAGAATACTCTGACAATTAACCTCGGCATCCCGATCTTTAACCATTTGCCGGGATTGAGCAATATCCTAGCTACATGTGTTACTAAAAGGCAAAGCAGCGACTCAAAAAGCAGAAAAATCACACTGTCGGAACTGGTGCCGCCGAAGGCAATAAAACTTATCAAAATCTGGATCACGCCATACAGCAACCACCCTCCGATCTGCAGGGACCAATACAACTTTTGCTTATTGGTTGATTTTGGGGAAAGACTCAAGGGCGCCATATTATGCTCCGAATTGCCGGTTATAAGTATTTAAACTGCAGCATGTAAAGGAACAATATACCGGTAGCCCCGATCAAAACCCAGGAAACAATCACCAGAGGTTTCTTATAATTCAAGAGTTTCGGCTCCAGCGCAAGGGCGTTCACAACAAAAGAGGCCCCAGCCAGACCGTAAAGACTAAACTCCAGTAAGTCATTTATGATCAGCTGATAAATTCCAACGCCGAGAAATAATAACCCAAAAAGATATTGCCGGGTTTTTGCGTTCATGCATGTTGCAAATTCAATTCGCTTTTAAGGAATCTTCCCGTATAGCTCGCAGGGTTATCGGAAACCTCTTCCGGAGTTCCCACAGCGACGATCCGTCCACCCCGGGCGCCTCCCTCAGGACCAAGGTCCGCCACAAAATCGGCCGTCTTGATCACATCCATATTGTGTTCGATCACCAGCACTGAATTTCCTTTGTCGACAAGTTTCTGAAGTACATCCAGGAGGTGGGCGATATCCTGGAAGTGAAGACCCGTTGTCGGTTCATCCAGGATGTAAAAAGTTCTTCCGGTATCGCGTTTGGAAAGTTCAGTGGCGAGTTTCACCCGCTGCGCTTCTCCGCCCGACAGTGTGGTGGCATGCTGACCTAGTGAGATGTAGCCGAGTCCCACATCGTCCATCGTTTTGATCTTTCGGAGAATGCGGGGCTGATTTTCGAAGAAAGTCACTGCTTCCTCCGCGGTCATATCCAGAACATCGGAGATGGATTTTCCCTTGAAGCGAACCTCCAGTGTTTCGCGGTTATACCTTTTGCCTTTGCATGTCTCGCATGGCACATAAATATCCGGCAGGAATTCCATTTCGATCAACCGCAAGCCCGCACCTTCACAGGTTTCACACCGCCCGCCTTTGACGTTGAAGGAAAATCTCCCGGTCTTGTATCCTCGTATCTTCGCTTCGGGCAATTGGGAGAACAGGTCCCTGATCTCCGTAAAAACCCCGGTGTACGTCGCCGGATTCGAGCGCGGGGTTCTTCCGATAGGAGACTGGTCTACTTCAATTACCTTGTCAAGGAATTCCAGTCCGTCGATTTTTTTGTATGCCAGCGGTTCCGTTCTCGAATTGTAGAACGTTTGGTTGAGAATAGGAAATAACGTTTCGTGAATTAAGGTGGACTTACCACTTCCTGATACGCCTGTAATGCAAGTAAGTGTTCCAAGGGGAATATGAAGGTCAATGTTCTTAAGATTGTTCCCCGTAGCGCCCCTCAGGGACAAAGTTTCGCCCTTACCCTTCCGGCGTTCGCGCTGATAGCCAATGGTGATCCTTCCGTTGAGATAACCGGCAGTCTTGCTTTCTGAACGAAGGAATTCTTCCGGGGTACCCTCTGCGATCACCTGTCCCCCGTGTCGCCCGGCGCCGGGTCCGATGTCGAGAATATAATCCGATGCGAGCATCATGTCCTTATCGTGCTCCACAACAATGACAGAGTTCCCCAGGTCGCGCAGGTCTTTCAGCGCCTTGATCAGCTTGACGTTGTCGCGTGCATGCAAACCAATGCTGGGTTCATCCAGGATATACAACACGCCGACCAACTGAGTGCCTATCTGCGTTGCCAGACGGATGCGCTGCGACTCTCCCCCGCTTAATGTCCGTATCGGGCGGTGAAGATGAAGATAGTCCAGGCCCACATCAAGGAGGAAACCAATGCGCTTCCGTATCTCTTTCAGCACTTCTCTTGCGATCACACGCTGCTTTGCATCCAGCCTGTCTTCAAGGCCCGCGAACCATTTCTGAAGTTCCTCGATTCCCAGGATCGAAAGCTCCGCAATGTTCTTTCCATCCAGTTTAAAATGTAGCGACTCTTTCTTAAGGCGTGCGCCGTTGCACTCCGGACAGGTTCTGATGATGGTAAAATCTTCCACCCATCTTTTCATAGCTTCCGATCCTTCATCGCGCTGTTTCTCCAGGAAATTGATAATGCCTTCGAACCGCGTACTCCACTCTGTTCCGGGATATTTTACCGATGGAACACCAACTGGTTCATCATCCCCGTACAGCAAAATATTCAGCACTTCCTTAGGAATATTTTTCAGCGGTGTGGTCAGCGTAAGTTTATCCCGCTTAAGGATGGCTTCGATCTTTTTAAAGATCCAGATGTCACGGTATTCCCCCAGGGGTAATATTCCCCCGCGGCTGATGCTCAAACTCTTGTCGGGGATCACGGAAGCCTCTGTAATCTCTTCGATTTGCCCGAGTCCGTTGCACTGAGGGCATGCTCCATAGGGTGAGTTAAACGAAAACGAATTCGGAGCCGGCTCATCATACGATAAGCCTGTCTTTGGATCCATGAGATATTTCGAAAAATGGTGGAGCTTTCCGGTTTCTTCGATCACCATGAGAACTCCTTTTCCTTCTTTTAAGGAATTGTTAATCGACTGACCTATACGCGCGCGGTCCTTGCTGTCGGCGATGATGCGGTCCATAACAATTTCAATGTCGTGGATCTTATACCGGTCGACCTGCATTTTGGCGGTGATGTCCATGATCTGACCATCCACCCTGACTTTTGTAAAGCCCGATTTACGGATCTGCTGGAACAGCTCGCGGTAATGTCCTTTGCGTCCTTTCACTACCGGCGCTAAAAGGATCAGCTTTCTGCCTTTAAACTTGTGGAGAATGGTATCGAGGATCTGATCTTCAGACTGGCGGATCATCTTATCCCCGCTGAGGTAGGAGAATGCTTCGCCCGCCCGCGCATACAAAAGGCGCATGAAGTCGTAGATCTCCGTTACCGTGCCTACTGTGGACCTTGGATTACGGGAAGTGGTCTTCTGCTCAATGGAGATGACGGGGCTGAGACCGTTGATCTTGTCGACATCGGGTCGTTCGAGGTTTCCCAGAAAACTGCGCGCATAGGCGGAAAAACTTTCCATGTAACGGCGCTGGCCTTCTGCATAGATGGTGTCAAATGCCAGCGATGATTTACCGCTTCCGCTGATCCCGGTGATCACCACGAGCTTATTGCGCGGAAAAGAAACGTTTATATTCTTCAGGTTGTGCTCGCGGGCGCCAATGACTTCAATATGTTCGTGACCGGTAAGGTCAAATATTCTTCGCTCTGCTGTTGCTTTCGACATGGCCGGTAAATATGAAGAATACAAAGTTTATATCCATATCATTTCAATGGAATGAAAAAAGTTCGGGGTCAACCCGCCTGCAGTTGGTTATCCTGATGGGACGCTGATACGTTGTTTGAAACGAGAACCGGCTTTGGCAGGCCTGCCTGCATCAAAGGCCCATGCGCTGGCAGGCAGGAGACTTTCGCCACTAAATTAGAAAACAATTGACGTTTCCAGCAATTTTGATTTAAGGATTGCCTTACTTTCAAATGCGAGCTGAAATTTGCTGCCGGTTAGCTCGAAGATGGTTGATGATTTGGTTTCAGGGTCAACAATCCAGTATTCTTTCACTCCGAAGCGTTCGCAGAGGTCTTTTTTTCGAACGAGATCGTGTTCCTTATTATATGGCGAGAGTACTTCTATCAGGATATCAGGAGTTCCGTGGAAATGGCCATCATAGTTTAATACTCCCTTATTGCCTTTTAAGATCACGACAATATCGGGCTGAACAGCATTGCTGGTTTCGTCAAGGTAAACATCAAATGGTGAGATGACTACTTTTCCACCAGATTTCTTGAGGTTTAATCTCAGTTGGGATGCAATTTCAAAGAGCACATCCTGATGGTTATAGGCCGGAGAGGGCGACATATAAATTTGATTATCGATGACTTCAGCCAGGGTACCCTCTGGCAGCGATTTATAAGCCTCCATGATGGTTCTCGGCGGTGTCTCTATCAAAGGTTTCATAGTATAAAGGTACCAAAAATTCCTTGCTTTTACTCAGGGAAATCAAACGAAGTAGTGCGCTGGATCCAGCGCGGTGTTGATCAATGTGTCCACCTTTACAGTGGAGTCCCACGCCACGCCCCGCGACGATACGCGAAAGCGCAGGGCCCTCAAGGTGAACGTGTTCTTTTTCCATAGCCGCAGACTGTTGCGTATTGTTAGACCTGGGAATAAGGCAACGGCTCTAAAAATATCTTGTGGATCCTTGAAACCGTATTGGCGTACTCCGGCAGCTTAGACATTTTTTGCCAGTCGGGATGAACCAGAAAATCCTTCCACACCTGGTCACGCTCTTCCATAGATTGATAGCCCGCCATGTACGTCAGGGCCGGAAGAAACTTGCCTGCGATGTTTTCACTGTAAAAGACAGAAGGTAGCTTCACATCTTTAAAAATATCTATTTCGCCTTCATTGAACATTTTTACTTTCCGTCTTACGGCATCTTCACTGTATCCTTCATAAATGCGGAGTTCGAAAAGTTTCGGCCTGGTGGAAGGGACATTCATTCTTGGTTGTCCGTCAAAAGCCAGCAAAACAGAGGAGTCATAACGCTCGTACACTGCCTGCTCCACCGGGATCTGATTATACTCGCCGCTTGCCGCGATAAAATCTTTATCGTTTTTCAGTGCCATGGCCGTTTTTCCAAAATCTTCAAAAGAGGAATAGGGGATAAGCATGTAAATTTCTGCAGGTTCAGATTTACTCAATTCACTGAACACCCCTATGTTTTTAGATCCCATCCTGTTGAGGGCAGGGATCAAAGCTTTGGATAAATAATTATTAAGAGGCGTCATGTTCCTGCGCATATGGTAAACGCGGAACTCATAAACTTCCTTGTTTCTCGGTTGGGGTTTAGCAATCCCTGAAGTCATGCCAGCGCCTGCTACCGCCGCGGTGGTCAAGATCGATTTTTGTATAAAGTCTCTTCTTTCCATAAGTTATTGAGTTGGAGGTACAATATATGATAATTATCTTTTAGCGTTTGGCAAAGGCTATTCGTTAACGGCCAATCGTTCGAAAACAAAGACGCCTTTCTTGTTGGAGACAACAATATCGATGTTGCCATCATTTGTTATATCCTGTGACACGATGTTGAGTCCTGATCCGGAATCATTATCGATCTCATGCGGCTCAAAGAAGGACCCATTTCCCTGTTTATATTCAAACCAGTAGAGGACAGCCGGATCACGGGCACCGGGATCATGGTCTGTGTCGTTGTGGGCGAAAAACCGTTTGCCTACCACGAGATCGGCGTTGCCATCTTTATTTAAGTCAACCAACGACGAAGAATGCGATTGCGAAAAAGCCCTGCTGATCTCATGTTGTCTCCAGGATACATTGCCCGCTTCGTCGGTCACCTGTTCGTGCCACCAGATGCCATAGCGATGAGCGGACGCACTGAGTACGTCATTCCGGCCATCGCCGTTTACATCCAGCACATTCATATGCGAGCAGTCTTCACCCAGCGTGGCGGGATGGAACGTCCAGTTTGGCTGTTCCCTGTTTTCAGGCGCCTCCCACCATCCCTGCTTAATGATCACGTCCTTTCTCCCGTCTTTATTGATATCCCCCAGGCCGAGGCCATGCGAGAACCGATCCGTGCCAGGAGCGTTTTTTTCGCTGATCGTAAATTTCTTCCATGCCGTTTCACCTCCCGATGCGGGAGCGCGCAACCATACC
>JBBEBN010000156.1:0-6097 GCA_040882305.1 Cyclobacteriaceae bacterium | reverse complement strand
TTGCTGTTTCTGTCTTCACGCGGTGGGTATGTATCCATTGTTCGCCATCATCACCCTTCACAATATCGCGTCTCCTTAGTTTCTGAACGTCGGCATAAGCGAGGCCAGTGAAACAACAAAAGACAAAGATATCTCTGACCTGCGCAAGACGCTCACCGGAAAACGTTAGTGCGATGATGCGCTCCAGCTCATCTTGCAACAAATAGGGTCTGTTGGTTTCACGGATCTTGATCCGATAATTAGCGAATGGATCTTTTTCGAGCCAGGTGTTCGCGACACAAATTCTTGTGATCTTCTTCAGCTTCTTTAAAATGCCCATGGCAGTATTGTGCTCGACATTGCGCACGGTCTTCAAAAAGAATTCGTAATCCGTGATGAACTTGTGATTAACATCCTTCAAGGAAATGTCCGCCAGTTTCTTGTTCTGGAGAAAAGCTTCGAGTGAAGAAAGAGCCGCCTTGAATCTTTTCAGAGTGCCAGGCGCGTACTCCTTGCCAAGAAGTGCCTTGATCTCCGCGATGTGTTGCTTGTAAACTTCCAGGAGAGTTTTGCTATCATCAGTCTCGATGCCGAGCAAAAAGTTTCTGACCTTCTTCGCGGTGATCTCTTCGCCTATCGTTAGCAACTCACGGTGCGCTTCAAACACTTTCATTTGAAGCACGTCGAGGTAATTATTTAACTGCCGTGTTTCTTCTTTCTTCGACTTGACTAGTCTACCGGCTTTACTGTCCCATTTTTCCGGATCAGCTTTTCGCTGCGTTGCAAATTCAAAACGCTCGCCTTCAATTGTCACCCGCATGTAGATCGGCGCGGGGCCTCCTTCGTAATTCGCCCTGGTTCTCAGTAGGAACAGGACTTTCATTGTTTTGTTCATCAAAGTGAAATTTTAGTGGTGAATAAATTTCCTTTGATGTCTTTGCACGATCAAGATGTTCATTTATTGAACTACTTGATACTGACTCTCTTTGGTGACAATTCGGGAGCTTTTTGGACCGCGGATTTTTCAGCTCCCGAATTGCTCACTCGACATTTGAGAATTCGTGGCTTTTCTGAACTGCGTAAACAACAAAAAAGCCCACAAAAATCAATTTTGTGAGCTTTCGAGTGTTTTGGTTTGTCAACCTGTGATCCCGCTGGGATTCGAACCCAGGACCCTTACATTAAAAGTGTAATGCTCTACCAGCTGAGCTACGGAATCCTATTACCTCCTTCTTCCTATCGACTACTCAGCTTCGGAGGAAAGCGTGAGCCCTCATTAATTACCTCCTGCTTGCCTTGTTTCAGCGCTTTTCCGTAATTGAGGCCACAAAGGTAACAGGATATGAAAATAATACAAAGGCTGTTTTTAAAAATTCTCGTCGCATCCATCACACTGAGCCTCAGTATCTTCACCTCCTCCGCCCAGACCTCCCACTTCCGACTAAAAACGGCTGACTCCCTCTTCCAAACCAAACGCTATACCCAATCTCTCGAACACTACGAGGAAATCCTCCGACAACGTCAGTATTCCCCCGCCATGCTCCTCAAAATGGCCTACATCAACGAAGGCCTCAACCACATCGGCCCCGCCATGTTCTACCTCAACCTCTACCAGATCGCCACCAACGATAAATCAGTAGTTGAAAAAATGGATGAACTCGCCACCAAATACCGCCTCGAAGGATACGAGACTACCGATACCGACCGCTTCTGGTCCTTTTACCTCGACTACCACTTCTACATCAGCCTCGCCCTCGCCGCCCTCATGATCCTCCTCTTCAGCGTGATGTACCACACAAAATACAAACTGCTCGGCCGACCTGTCAGCTCAGCCCTCGCCGTCCTCTGCCTTTCCGTGATCCTCTTTGTACACCAGCAATTCGGTAGCCGGCGCAGCCGGGGTATCATCGCCGATGCCCCCACCTACCTCATGGACGGCCCCTCCGCCGGAGCCTCCGTCATCGACATCGTCGGCGATGGCCACCGCGTCGACGTCGTGGGAAAAAAAGACGTGTGGCTGAAGATCCGCTGGGATGATGAGATCGCCTATATAAAAGAGAATTCACTGAAGCAGGTGAGGTTGTGAATTGGTTGCCGGTTGCCAGGTTGATTCCCTTTCTTCTTCGCGTATCACTTTGCCCGCCGAAGCTCAGCAGACTGAGAAGCGAATGCGCGACAGACCCGGCAACCGGGATCCGGCAACAGGTAACTGATTTCAATTCCTCACCGTCACAGATCCCTTATATTCCTTATCAGAAAACGTGAGCGTATAAAAATACACTCCCGACGACCCCTCATCAGGATACCACTGGAAATCGCGACTGGTACTCTCGAACACAGGTGTGCCCCAGCGATTGTAGATCGTGATGCCCACGAAATGTCCAACACAATTGTCTTTCGGAAGGACATCTTCCAACTCGCCGGTCTGGGGATTTAACCGCACCATGGCGAAATATTCATTGCGCTGCCCCGGATCGTGGTCGGCGGAGACAAAGTTCGGAGGAAGAAACTCGACTACATCGTTGTCGACATCCCTGATGGTGAACGCCACCTCCACCGTATCGCCCTTCGCGCTCGCGCAACGGTTATCATAGGTGCGGAAAGTGAACGTATAGTGGTTCTCAAAGAGACCGTCGACGAAAATGGTGCAATCGGTATTCCAGGTGAAAGTTGTCGCAATGCTCCCTTCACCCTCGACGCCCTCGAAAATGTAACCCTCAGGCTGCACGCTGCCTTCCGCGCCGATCATCTCGATGACGAGATGATCCCTCGGTGACTTGTCGGTGTCGGTGCTCGCGATTCCCAGGGAGATCTGCTGGCCTACCAAAAGATCTTGCTGATTATTTTCAAAGGGCAGCTCCAGATTCGTGGAGGCAACATTCAGAATCGGCGCTTCATTATCCGGAGGCTCGGCGGAAATCCACAAACTGAGCGTATCCGCTTTATACAACCGGCACTTGTTGGCGTCGTCCACAACAATGAACAAGAGGCCAAAAGTATCTTTTTCGGCAAGGTTTAATTTGTCACACAGAAGCTGCCAGTTAAAAGGGGATTCAACATGACCTGGGCCAATGGCATCCGGAAAGGTCATGCCGTAGGCAGCAAGGTCAAAATTTACTCCCTGTGCGCTCAGTTTTAGTTCGTTGCCATCGACGTCATCGCCAAAGACATTGAATGAAACTGACTCAAAGATCTTTTTCCTGATGCCGTTCTCCACTTCCCCGGCGCTAAGATCCGTGCTGATCACGGGATCCTCATTTCCCGGAAGCTTCACGCTTAAATGAAATACCACGGTATCGGGATCGCTGAAATTACATTCGTCCATATCCTCGATGAGAAACGTTATATCAAAAGAAGTGCGGGTTCTGAAATCATATACGTCGCAACGCGTATCCCAGACGAGTTTTGCTTTATATGAACCCTCGTTCTGTTCGAGAACCTGGAGTTCCATTCCCACTTCCGACATATTAAATCCCCCGGCGATCACTCCCAGCACCATGGGATCCATGTCAGCATCCAGCGCCTCGATGGGCCATTCTTTTTTTGCCCCTTCAAAGAGAACCTCCGTAGCACCTGCGGTCGTAAAATACGCGTCGGCATTTTCGGGCGGTTCCACGGTAACTGTAATGCGCAACGTATCGGATAGAGGCAGGCTGCAGGCATCATCGTAGGCGACAATACCGATCTGAAACGGACCGTTCTCAATAAAAGGACATTTATCAAAACAGATGTCGAAAGTAGCGGTGCTGCCATTGACCAGTGTCGCCGACGTAATTTCAGGCAGGACGCCGGAAACATCCTTCTTAAAATTCAGCGGTATCGCCCTGATGGTCACTTTTTCCGTAAAATTATCCAGGTCGCGCGTTGCATCTTCATCAGACACCTGCACCTGGATACAGCGCTCCGTATCGGCGACATCATTGCTGAAGGCAATGTTCATTTCATTGTCGAAGGCGAAAGTACCATCAGTTGATTTTTTTCCCAACACCTTTGGCGGGTCTGCGGGGTTGCAACCGTCCACGACGAGCATCTGGAAATCCCGCCGCAACTCGCCGATCTTTTCACCATCGCGGTATTCTTCACAACGCACGGCAAAAACAAAAAGTCCTGAAACGGTCGGCGTCACTGTGAGAAAGCCATCGGTGGAGATTTTCAGATCGGGTGCCCCTGCGAGGATGTTCGTT
The DNA here is from genome assembly GCA_040882305.1 of Cyclobacteriaceae bacterium. Classification (GTDB taxonomy): domain Bacteria; phylum Bacteroidota; class Bacteroidia; order Cytophagales; family Cyclobacteriaceae; genus Chryseosolibacter. The sequence continues at coordinate 1,934 of JBBEBN010000156.1, read as the reverse complement.
TCACTGAATGGGGATCTGTAAGTTACCACCGGATACGGGCGCGGACGCGGCCTCAGGTTGGGAGGCGGCAGCGCATCGGCGCTCTTCGTGTTCAACGGTGTGACTATTGAATACACGAGCGAATCGCCATCGTCATCCGTTCCTGCAAAATCTACATAGTAAGGTCTGCGGGGACAGGCGTAATCATTGAGCGGGGGGAATAAACGCGGCGAAGAGTTGATGAAAGGCTGACCGTCTTTGACTACCGCAGGAAATTCGAGGTAAAAAGTTTGTCCTGCGTAGCGGCCTCCTCTTGCAGGATCCTCGCTGTAAATATTGGTGATGTCATAATTGCGGCAGCAGCGTTCCCACGCCAGATAATAACCCTGGGCATCGGCGAATTGCTGCGCTGTAAGCCGGAACGTCCCCGAATACAGGATCCTCGTGGTCACGATTTCTCCGCTGGAACAGGCAGGTTGCGTGTAACTGACGGGTGTCTGGCTTGAGAGCGGCAGGAAAAGATCCATCATCAACGCATTATCGCGCTTGCGGAAAATGCGCGCCTCAACATTCGGGTCCCGCGCGTTCACACTTCCGTTTAATTCGTCGAAATAAAGGATGAGATTGATCCGGTACCTGTCACCGGAAATGTGAATGATCTCAAATTCGCCGCCAACAATATGCGATGCCGCAACAGGAAATGCCCACAGACACAATAGAAACAGTATAATCTTTTTCATACGCCCGCACCGGAACCTTAAAGATAAGAAATGGGCTGCAGTCACAAAACCCCCGGGATTGAGTAGTTTTGACCAGGATTGAGGGATTAAATGATTTACCTGATTTAGGATTTTTGCGATTATCCGGATTTAGGCGATTTTTATCATGGTTTTTTGCCTCTAATGTGACCTCATTTCAGCTTCCCGGTCTTCTGCCATTAGTCACCAGCTTTCCACTGATCCTTTGGCATTTTGTGGGCTGATCATCAGTGACATATATTTCCTTATACTAAATTGGCAATCAAAATCACTAAATCATGGTAACCTTATCACGGTAATCCTTTAATCATGGTCGGTAATCATATAATCATTTAATCACGGTGCAGAAAGGGGAAGTCATTGAAAATATCAGGGTCGAAAGCATGGCGGCCGAAGGAAAATGCGTGGCAAAGGTCGATGGGTTGGTCATTTTTCTTGAGGGATGTGCTCCCGGCGACCTTGTCAACGCCCGCCTGACAAAAATAAAAAGCAGCTTTCTTGAGGCCAAAGTGACCGACATAATAGAATATGCGCCTGATCGCGTGGATCCCTTTTGCATCCATTTCGGATTGTGCGGCGGCTGCTCCTGGCAACACATCGACTATGACAACCAACTCCGCTATAAACAAAAACAAGTGGTGGATAACCTTGAACGCATCGGGGGACTTATCCTTCCCGAAGTAAATCCGATTTTTCCTTCTGCGCGAACGCGCGAGTACCGCAATAGACTGGACTTCACGTTTTCAGCCCAGCGCTGGCTTACGACAAATGAACTCGAAACGGTGAAAGCGGGAAAAATGGAAAATGAACCAGCGCTCGGTTATCATATTCCAAGAAAATACGACAAGGTGTTTGATGTGAGCCAATGTCACCTCCAACCCGATCCTTCGAATGCTATCAGGCTGGCGGTAAAAGATGAAGCTGTCCGCAACAACATCCCTTTCTTTGATCTGCGCAAACAGGTGGGATTTCTCCGTACCCTCACCATCCGGACGGCTATTACTGCCCTGGTGATGGTGATCCTCCAGGTGACGTATGACAAGATGGAATGGATCGAAAAAATATTAAAGCGACTGGAAAATGATTTCCCGCAGATCACATCGTTTCAGTATGTTATCAACGGAAAAAGGAATGATACCTTCAACGACCTGGATATCATCTGTTGGAAAGGAAATCCGTACATCACGGAAAGGATGG
>JBBEBN010000155.1:0-6101 GCA_040882305.1 Cyclobacteriaceae bacterium | reverse complement strand
CAGTCTGTATGTGGGGCAACGAGTTGCGCGTTACTGCCTTTGACCGAACCGCAGGCTGGGCAGTCAGTACCACCTTAAGCGCAAAACTTGCCGACTTTGCTACAGTCACCGGAGCGTTAAGGTACACTGCGTTCGGATTCGGAAGTGTGAGTTCAAAGATCGGTGAACGCGCCCGCGACGAAACTACTGCATACGATGTGTCTGCCAACGTAAACGTTGATAAGCTCCTGCCTGGCAACACCGGCATCAAGGTCCCCATGTTCGTCAGCTATGAGAATACCACCATCAATCCAAATTACGATCCGGCAAACCCGGATATGAAAGTGGATGCTGCGTTGAGATCGTTTTCCGATCAGGCAGACAGAGAGAACTTTAAGGAACTCATTCAGGACAAAACAACGCGACGAAGTCTAAACTTTGTCAATGTCAGAAAAGTGAAGGTCAAGCAGGACGCAACACCCCATGTCTATGATATAGAAAACCTGTCGTTCAGTTACTCCTACAGTGAAGCCCTTCAAACAAACTTCTTCACGAAGGAAAATTTACTGCGCCAGTATCGGGGATCGGTGGCGTATAACTTCGCTCCGAAGGCATCAGGCATCGAGCCCTTCAAGGATGTGAAAGCTTTCAGTTCACCTTATCTGAAGTTTCTGAAGGATTTTAATCTCAGCTTGCTGCCTTCCAACATCTCGGTGCGCGCCGACCTTGACCGGTCTTTTGGAAAGAAGATTTACAGGAATTCCGCAGGCACTTATGGCACCTTTAGTTATTCGCAGCCGAACTATCTGAAGTATTTCACCTTCAACCGCCAGTACAGCATGCGTTGGAGCATTTCGAGAGGTTTATCGGTGGAGTATAATGCCAGGGCCAACTCCATCGTCGATGAGCCGGAAGGCGACATTGACACGCAGGTAAAACGCGACAGTGTGATGAACAATCTGAAAGAACTTGGCAGGATGAAGGGCTTTGATCAGACCGTACAACTTAATTATACCCTTCCCCTCGATAAATTTCCGATCACTGACTGGCTAAGCGCAGAGTATCGCTACCAGGGCGGATATAACTGGAGGGCGGGGCCGGTGAACATCCCGGATGCCATAGCGCTCGAAAGAAATCTCCAGGACCTTCCCGACAGCCTGGACTTTAAAAACACGATCCAGAATTCGCGCGAAAACAATTTCACGGGAAAAATCGATCTGGTAAAACTCTACAACAAGATCGCGTTCCTCAAGGAACTCAACACACCGGCACGACCGCCGGCGCGGCAGCCTGCTGCGCGGCCCGGAGCCACACAGGCGCCACAGCCGAAGCCTGACACCGTAAAAAGTACGCCTGGGCTTTTAAAAGGTATCGCGCGTTTGCTTATGTCACTCCGTTCCATCAACGGCACTTACTCTTTAACAGAGGGGACCATTCTTCCGGGTTTTAATCAGACCCCAAAATTTTTCGGCATGGATAAAGACTGGCAGGCGCCTGGATGGGGATTCATTGCCGGAAAACAGGATCCGGGCATCCGCTTTCGCGCAGCTGAAAATAACTGGCTCACAAAATCATCTTCCCTTACCTTACCCTTTACGCAGACGAGGAATGAGATGCTGAATCTCAGGGCAAATGTGGACCCCTCACCTGATTTCAAGATCCAGCTCGATGTAAAAAAAGAAGGAATGAGCGCCTATCAGGAGATCTTCAGATATGATTCTCTTGGCGACTCTTTTAGTTCACTGAATCCAAGCCGCGGGGGAAGTTACAAGATCTCCTTCCTCAGCATTAAGACCGCGTTTGACCAAAGCAATGACGAAACCGAATCCGAGGTATTTAAAACCTTTGAAGATAACCTGATCACTATTAAAGACAGGTTCAAATCCTTCAATGGCGCGGAATATGACACCACCTCCCAGGATGTTGTGATCCCCGCATTCTTGGCGGCGTACGGCGGTGGCGATGCCCGCTCCATCGGCCTGTCACCATTTCCGAAAATACCGCTTCCCAACTGGCGGATCGATTACTCCGGATTAGGCAAGATTGGTTTTCTGAAGGATGTTTTCCAGTCAGTGACCATTTCACACGCTTACCAGTCTTCTTACTCAGTGCTGAATTATTCCAATTCCCTTGACTCAGACGATCATTCGCTCGTGAGCATGGATAAGCCGATTGAAGATTACAACCGCACCTACTTTGGTAGTAAGACCGCGAACAACCAGTACATTCCGCTCTATGTTATCAGCCAGGTTTTAATCTCCGAGCAATTTGCTCCTCTCATCGGTATCAATGTGAGGACAAAGAGCCGCTTTACAGCCAGGGCTGAATATAAAACGAAACGAGATCTCGCCCTGAATATTTCCAATGCACAGGTCACTGAGTTGAACAGCAAGGATATTACCGCCGAGATCGGCTTTACGAAAAACAACATGAAACTGCCCTTCAAATCCCAGGGCCGCACCATTGTACTGAAGAATGATGTGACCTTCAGAATGAATGTCTCCATCAGCGATAATAAGACTATCCAGCGAAAAATTGATGACTTAAGCACCGTTACAAACGGTAACATCAATTTCCAGTTGAGGCCCAATATTAGCTACGTTGTAAATCAAAAGCTCACCGTGCAGGGATACTTTGAACGAAACATCAACGAGCCCCTTGTCACCAACTCCTACCCCAGGTCTACAACGAGGTTTGGGATTCAGGTGAGGTTTAGTTTAGCGCAGTAAATAAATTTCGGTAATTCTCCAATTGCAGAATTGAGCCAGGGGCGGCAGGGCTTTGGGATTTTCATGAATTATCCTAAATGTTTCCTCAGGAATATAGAATTTCCCTTATTTTTGGGCCAAAATTCATAAGCATGAACATTCCCGAGGGACTCAAATACACCAAAGATCACGAATGGGTGAAAATCGACGGAAAAACCGCTCTTGTTGGCATCACTGATTTCGCTCAGAGCGAGTTAGGAGATATTGTTTATATCGATATCAATACCGTTGGACAGGAGGTGGGAGAACACGAGATCTTTGGTACCGTGGAGGCGGTGAAGACCGTTTCCGACCTGTATATGCCTTTGGCGGGCAAAGTGCTGGAAATCAACCCCCTGCTTGACAGCAGTCCTGAAAAAGTAAATGAAGATCCCTACGGAGAAGGCTGGATGATAAAAGCGGAGGTAAATGGATCTGCTGATTCCTTGCTGTCAGCAGCCCAGTACCGGAAACTGATTGGAAAGTAAAGCGAGACTAAAACCAAAAATGGCGATGAGTTGTTTTAGGCATAGCACTCAGGAGTAACGTTACTGTCGCGAGCATGATCGAACTACCCGTCATATCAAGAGAGGAGCCACGCAAACGCAAACCAGACTGGTTGAGGGTCAAACTTCCCGTCGGGCCTGACTACGCGCGCGTGCGCAAACTGGTGGACAATTATAAGCTACACACTATTTGTGAGAGCGGGAATTGTCCGAACATGGGTGAATGCTGGGGTGCGGGTACTGCGACTTTCATGATCTTGGGAAACATTTGCACCCGCAGTTGTAATTTTTGTGCAGTCGCCACCGGCCGGCCCACGGAATACGATGTGGATGAGCCCAGGCGTGTAGCCGAAGCGATAAACCTCATGCAGGTAAAGCACGCCGTCATTACATCCGTTAACCGCGATGAACTGAAAGATCGCGGCGCCGAGATCTGGTACCAGACGGTAGTGGAAATTAAGAAAGTAAATCCGGAAACGACTATTGAAACACTCATCCCCGATACAAAAGGAAACTGGGATGCGTTATACCGGATGATCGAGGGCGGACAGGAAGTTGTTTCCCACAATATGGAAACCGTCGACAGGCTGTACCGGAGTGTAAGACCCCAGGCGCGTTATGAACGAAGCCTCGAGCAGATCAAAAGAATTCGGCAGGAGGGAAAACGCACAAAATCAGGCATCATGCTCGGCCTCGGCGAAACTAAAGACGAAGTGTTCAAGACTATAGACGATCTCGTTGAAAACGGTTTATTGATCCTCACGCTTGGACAATATCTTCAACCGACCAAACATCACCATGAGGTCATTGAATTCATTCATCCTGACACGTTTGCGCGCTATCGCGAAGAAGGATTGAAACGCGGATTAAAATACGTGGAATCCGGACCCCTTGTGCGGTCATCGTATCATGCGGAGCGGCACGTAAATGTTCCTGTTGCCTGAAATCTTTTCCACGGAACGGTCCCTATTTCTTCATATTTATTTGCCGTCAGGCTTTATTCTCTCTTCGCGGTTTGCAATCTCCCAGGCGGTAAAGAAGACGCATTTAGCACGCGCTGTCAACAAATCAAATTCTATTTTCTCCACTTGATCACTGGGCATATGATAATCCTCATGAATGCCATCGAAATAAAAGATGATGGGAATATTTTTCTGTGCAAAATTCCAGTGATCGGAGCGGTAGTATAACCGGGCAGGGTGGTCTTCATCATTGTACGTGTAATCAAAGATCAGGTTTGTATACTTCCTGTTTATGCTTTCACTTATCGAGTGAAGACTTGAAGAAAGCTTATCGGCGCCGATAACGTATACATAAGGTGGACTCTCCTTGTGCTGTTCATCTCTACGTCCAACCATATCAATATTGAGGTTCACCACCGTCTTCGCGAGTGGAAAGATCGGGTATTCTGTATAGTATTCGGAACCGAGCAGTCCATTCTCCTCCCCTGCAACCGTCATGAAAAGAATGCTGCGCCTCGGGCCCTTGCCATCGTTCTTTGCCTGTGCGAAAGCTTTGGCGAGCTGGAGAACCGTAACCGTGCCTGATCCATCATCATCTGCACCGTTATTGATAAGGTCGCCTTCTCCCCTTGTTTTTTTACCGATGTGGTCATAATGGGCAGTGATAACAATCACTTCGTCTTTCTTGTCAGTGCCTTCCAGATAACCCAATACATTTTCCGTTTTAACAGTCTTGATATCAACGCTTGTTTTATAAGTGACTTTTCCCGTACCGATTTTTTTCAGCGAAGGTTTTTTGGAATCTTCTCCCGCTGCTGCCGACAACTTTTCCATGGAAGTACTAAATATCTTTTCTGTGGCCTGGGGCGAGACGAAAAAAATTGCACCGCTTCCATCACCGCTTTGAGGTTTCTTCAGGGAAAGCCTTCCTTCCGACAGGAATCTTTCGAATTGCCGGGCGTATTCTTTAAATTCCTGCCCTGTTTTGGTATTGAGTATTAAAACCATTGCGGCGTTTTTTGAACGGGCGACAGAAATTGCGTCCCGGTAGTTTCCCTCATTCGGCAGCATTATCAGCACACCCTTGCCGGCCACATCCAACTGGCTGTAATCTTCGGCGCGACCCTTACCCGCAAAAACTACGGGGGCCTCTACATCCCCTCCCGAGTTATCTTTTCCGTAATACACGATGTCCTGAAAGTTCTTAAATCGGATGCCGCCTGCGGTAAGGTAGACTTCGCCGGGAACACTTTTATACAAATCAAAATGCTGATAAAAGCTTCCATTTACGGGAGGTCTTAATCCGAGTTTTTCAAATTGATGACTGATGAACGCCGCGGCCATTTTCTGACCCCGTGTGCCAGTCTCCCTCCCCTCCAGGGCATCGGAGGCAATAATGCTTAGATTTTCCTTCAGGTCCTCAGGTGTGATCAGGTTGCCGTATTCCTTTGGATTACTCTGGCCGATCGCACACAGGTTGTATAAGAAAAGCCCGAAAAGTAAAAAAGCCTTTAATCTCATATTCATGGGTTTAAAAAAGAACCGTCGCGGGTGACAGCCCCTGATCCTTTAAGAATTCATGCCCGTTGGTTTCCCGACGAAACAAACGACAAAACTAATTTTACTTTCCATAATTCTGATCAAACCGGCAGGTTACCCCATAATTTTTTTTTGGAAGCATGAAAAAGCTCCTGAACCACGATCTTTCCCCTGTCAATTGTGTTTAAACTCAATTACCTTTGCACCGGGTAAAGGATCAGGGCGCCGGATAATTGGTCAGCATTGCCGGCGAATACAGATTAAAGAACTGGAGTGCATCTTTCCCCTGAAAGAACAAAATTTAAGCCACAAAAGCGTACTGTAGCATCAGCGATTTAGTCCAATGGAACCCTCCAAACTACCAGGCT
>JBBEBN010000154.1:0-6120 GCA_040882305.1 Cyclobacteriaceae bacterium | reverse complement strand
CGCCGGTCAGCCGCCGCTTCAGCAGCTCGAACACGTCGGGCGTCATGTTCGGCGCGGTATGAACGAGGTAGTTGAGCTGCAACGCCGTCTCCAGGTCCTTCGGCGTGGCCGAGCCGCTGACGCCGTGCGTGTAGTCGCCGATCGACGGCGCCGCCTGCGCGATCTTTCCGGAGAGCATCTTGCTCAGGTCGACGGGGTTCAGGCCGCCCATGCCGCCAACGCCAACCATGGCCGTGGCGAGGCTCGCGCTCTTGTACTCGGCCTGCGTGGCGAGCGACGTGCCACCGGGGGCATACGACGAGAACAGGATCTGATCGTTCTTGAAGTCGGTGGGTTTCAGGATCACCCTAACCCCATTGTTGAAAATGACTTCACTTGTGCCGAGGTCGGGATCGTTCTTTTCGGATATGATCTTTCCAGGTTGGGGGCTTTTCTCCATCAGCGTGGAGGCGATGGCCTTTTCTTCATACGGACTTACCTGCTGCTGATAGGCTGCTTCTGTCATGGCGAGCAGCTCCTCATTGGAAGGGACCTTGAAATCCGCCTTCTCCGGGCCGGTGAACACAACCAGTTTTGGTTGTGTTGACACCGGGATAGTTTTTGAAACGTATTCGTTCACTTCTTCGAGCGTGATGTCGCCCAGAAATTTCTGATAGTATTTGTACTCATTTTCAATTCCGGGGATGGGTTCTTCTTCCAGGAAATGTCGGATGTACTCGGAGACCAACCTCGCTGACTCGGTTTTATCGCGTTCGTTGTAGGCGCGCTCAATGGACTTCATCATCATTTTTTTCGTCCGGTCCAGTTCGCCCTCGGTAAAACCAAACTTTCGCGCGCGCTCGTTTTCTGCCACCAAACCGCGGATGGCAGGTTCCACTCCTGCCTTGCTGAGATAGGCGTATGCGTTATAGCTTTCATATCCGCGGGCAAGTCCTCCGAATGTGTTGGCTGCGTACAAAAAGGGTGGCTCCTCCTTTTGCATAAGTTCCTGCATCCGCTGGCTGAGCATGGACGCAAAAAGACTCCGCAGAAGCAGTTCGCGGTAAGCGCCGAAAGTGGTCTGGTCTCTGGCCGGACGGTAAGGAAAGTTGATGTCGATTAAATGATGGGTTGCTTCCCTATCCGTTACAACAAGAGCTTCGGATTTTTTGCGGGCGGGAACGCCGGCATTCTCCCGCGGCCTCGGATTTGCTGGACTCTTTAAATGGGAGAAATGTCTTTTGATGAGATCTTCCGCATATACCGGATCAATATCTCCAACGATGACTATCGCCATGAGATCGGGTCTGTACCAATCTTTGTAGAACCGTGTGATGACTGCCGGTTTAAAACTCTTCAGCACTTCCACTTTTCCGATCGGCAAGCGCGCTGCATATTTTGATCCTTCCAGCATCTTCGGATAGGTGATCCTCATCATCCTTTCTTCCGCGCCCCGTCCGGACCGTTCTTCTTCTAGCACAACACCCCGTTCCTTGTCAATTTCAAGGGGATCGAAACCTACGGTGCTTGCCCAATCTTCAAGTATCTGGAATGCTTTCTCTATGTTTTCTTTTTTTTCCGTTGGAATGGGAAGAATGTAGACCGTTTCATCGAAGCCGGTGTAGGCATTGAGATCGGCGCCGAACTCCACGCCAATAGATTGTAAAAACGATACGATATCATTCTTCTCAAAATTTTTCGAACCATTAAAAGCCATATGCTCGGTAAAGTGGGCAAGCCCTTGCTGATCGTCATCCTCGAGAATGGATCCTGCATTCACCACGAGCCTGAGTTCGACTTTATTCTCGGGTTTCAGATTCTTGCGGATATAATAGATGAGACCATTCGATAATTTTCCAATCTTAACCTGAGGGTCAAACGGAAGTTTTTCGTTCAATTTCTCCTGTGCATTCAAGGTTGGCAGGAAGCACATGATCATAAGCGCAAAAAAAGCCAGCGATGATTTAATCGTTGATACCTTCATGGTAACTTTATTTAACGTGTTCATAACATCTGTTTTAAATTGAACGCAGGCAATGAGCTTTACGTATTCGATATGGTGTACAGAAGTGTTCTGCTTCCATTTTCAGTAATCGTATAACAATATATTAAATTACGCCGGGATAAGGTGGTGATCATTGCTTAAAACCACCGATTTTTAATTACCTCCAGCATTTCTGTATGAACGAGTGAATTGGAAGTACAAAGTTGGTTTCCGAAGAGAAAATTATTTCCTCCCGTAAAATCGGTGACCTTTCCTCCGGCTTGCTGCACGATAAGTGTGCCGGCAGCCACATCCCAGGCGTGAAGGTTGTATTCAAAAAAACCTTCAAGTCTGCCGCAGGCAACATAGGCCAGGTCAATAGCTGCGCTACCCAACCTGCGGATGCCGTGAGTGGCATTTAGAAATTCCTTGATGATATCCAGGTAATCCTCGCGCTTGTCAAAATGATAGTATGGAAAGCCTGTGGCCAAAAGGCTTTCACTTAACGAACTGATCGCGGATACTTTTATGATCTGGTCTTCGCAGAAAGCGGGGCCGCTCTCGATGGCGTGGTAGCACTGCTTTTGGCACACGTCATAAATAACACCAAGGATCACTTCTTCATTTCTGGTAAGGCCAATGCTGATAGCGTACAGGGGGATGCCGTGCAGGAAGTTAGTGGTACCATCGAGGGGATCGACGATCCAGTTGTATTCGTGTTTCTGGGCTTGTTCAACGGTGCCCTCTTCGGTAATGAAGCCAGCCGCTGGAAAAAGTTTTCGCAGGGTAGTGACCAGTGTTTTTTCCGCCTCCTTATCCACATAAGAAACCAGATTGTTGAAGACATGCTTTTGTTCGATGCGGGTGAGGTCAAACGATGCGCCCTCCTGACTGATAAATTCTCCGACTTCCCGGCAGATTTCAATAACTCCCTTTTCTATTTTTTCTAAATTCATTATGTTGGATTCTATTATAGTAGTAAGACACAATCTCCAATGGCAAAAATTTTAACTTTTCCAACTTTTCAAACTTTTCTCCATAGGAGTCCCTTGGACAAACTCTTTAACCTCATTCCCTCCCTTCCACGACGATCACGATCTCACCCCTGACTTCCTTTTCCAGAAAGTGTTGGATCACCTCCTGAATGGAACCATTTACCGTCTCCTCATAAATTTTCGTCAGTTCGCGGCTGACCGAAACTTTTCTTTCAACGCCAAAATATTCGGCGAATTGTTGAAGGGTCTTTAGCAGCCTGTGTGGAGACTCGTAAAAAATCATGGTGCGTTCCTCTTCCACCAGCTTTTTCAAAAGCGTTTGCCTCCCCTTTTTCAGGGGGAGGAACCCTTCGAAAACAAATCGGTCGGCCGCCAGACCAGATTTCATGAGGGCAGGAACAAAAGCCGTGGAGCCCGGCAGGCATTCTATCAATAATCCTGCCTGTATACAGGCGCGCGCAATCAAAAAGCCCGGATCTGAAATACCGGGGGTGCCGGCGTCACTGATCACGGCCATCACCTCACCTTTTTTCATCCGCTCCAGAAGGGATTCTACGATCTTGTGTTCATTATGGTTGTGGAAACTTTGCATCGGCCTTGAAATGTCGTAATGCCTGAGCAGGTGACCCGACGTACGGGTATCTTCAGCAAGAATAAGATCTGCGGCCTTCAGCACTTCAAGGGCCCGTAAAGTGATATCAGACAAATTTCCAATAGGAGTGGGAACGAGGTACAGAGATGTTTTCTCCTCTTTACTCATGGGATAAGCTTGTCGATGGCGTCGGCAAGTTTCCGATCACGGTCTGTAATTTTGTTCCCCGCGTCGTGCGTGGATAACTCGAAACTTACTTTATTCCAGGTATTGGTCCACGTGGGGTGATGATTCATTTTTTCTGCGATCATGGCCACCCTCGCCATGAAGCCAAAGGCTTCGTTAAAATCCCCGAAAGTGAAGGTCTTTGTTAAGCGATTATCAACTTCTTTCCATGGCATAGCGGTATAATTTGGTTGACAATAAGTAAGGTAACAGTAAAAATGCTTTTATAAAAGGAAGTCACAAGGCAATCAGCCCGTCAATCACTGACGCCTGCTCGTAAACACTTACTACTGCCTCGCTGGAGGGCATCATCATCTGCACGGTGACACTTGTATATTTTCCTTTTTTGGAATGCTTCTCTGAGGCGATGTGTTTTGGAAACAGTTTTTTGACGGCACCTTCCTGACCGGCTGGCACAATAAACTTGAACACATATAAGGAAGGCCACGCATAATGCTGATCAAGTCTCTCCCGGAAAGATTTCATCCACTCCTGATCCATAAAAAAAATAGCCGTCCTGCGCTTTATCACAGGACGGCCGATTGAATTGGTTATTTAATAAAACTTATAGCGCATGTCTTCAATTTCTGCGGCATGCTTAATGGCCTCGGCGATATTAAAGGTGCTCATCTGCTGGTTTTGTTGCTGGATCGCGGTGCTGTAAGCGCTGTAATCAGCGATTTCCGGGGCGATGGTCTTGTTCTGTAATTCAATGAGCAGCACACCGTTTTCTCCCCTAAATGGCTCGGATCGTTTTCCGTTCTCCAGTCCAAAGGCAATCCCCACGGACTTTGGGTCAAAGCCGGCTGAAGGCAAATTGTTAGAACTCAGCTTCAGGTCACTGCTGCTGTAGACATTAGCGTCATTGCCATAGGCATTGGCAATCTCTTCCAATGTTCCGCTGGCGTCTTTTAGTTTTTCGATGATCATCTGACCTTTCACTTTTTTGCGGACTTCGGGCCTGATCTCGTCGGCAACACTTTGTAAAGGCCTGTGTCCTTCCTCTGTTTCTCCGGTCATGACCGCCACAACATACTCATCCTGAAAGTCAAAAATGTCAGAAACCTCTCCTGCTGATGCATCTCGGAACAACCATTGAACGATCTGTCTGGCGTCACCCAGGGTTCCGATTCGCTGCTCGCCGGCGGTGATATTGTTACTTTCAAAAACATTCAGCCCTTCGGTCCCGGCTTTTTGTTCGAACTCCTCAACACCTTCGAGACTTGCTGCAAATGTTTCAGCTCTGCGATATACCTCGTTAGCGGTGGCATCACTCGGCCCGATCAATTTTTCGATCACGGCCAGTTCGTAGGCGGTGTTATCCTCAACCTGGTCAATTCTTACAATGTGGTATCCGAACTGTGTTTCGACAACTTCGTTGACGAGCCCCGTCCTTGTGGCGTTGAATACTGCATCTTCAAAAGGCTTTACCATTTGTCCGGTGTACACCCATCCCAGGTCGCCGCCATTCGCGGCTGTGCCATCCGTTCCATGCTCGCGTGCTTTGGCGGCGAAGTCTGCCCCATTCCTGATCTCCCGCAGTATACTTTGTGCTTTCTCCCTTGCTTCCCTTTTAGCGGCCGGCGTTTCATCACCCCAATTGATCAGGATGTGACTTGCCTTCGCGAACGAAATAGTGTCTTTGAAAATTTCAGATACCTTCACCACCTTAAAAGTGTTTCCGTCGATGAAAGGTCCGATGACATTTCCTTCTTTAAGATCCTCGGGTTTCAGAAATGCTGGCACGTTAGAAACATTATACTTTTGATAAGCCGTCTGGCTTTCGCTGTTCGAAACAGCGTATATCGAGTCGTCATCAGTCTTAGCAAAGTCAGCGGCAATCTCTTCCAGGTCTTGCCGGATCTCCAGGCTGTCCTGCGGCGATGCTGCCAGAGAGAAGGTTACATATTTAATATTACGCGTGTGTTCTGTTTTGAACCGCTCTTTATTTTCATTGTAGTACTCTTCGAGATCTGATTCAGAGACTTCAGCAGCTGAGTCGCTCACAGCATAATAAGGAATGTAGACAAATTTTACCTCTGCAACATCCGTCTGCAGGTGGTATTCGCGCTCAGCCTCCGCTGTGGTAACATAGCTGGTCTTAATGAGCAGGTTTTCGTACTTGATGCGTTCACGGCCAGGCTTTAGATCCCTTTGAAAGAGCTCCCACCGCACACGGCCCTCGGAACCCGGTGGCATTGTCTTAAGCTGGCTGATGTAGTTCCCCAGCATGGCGCGGTCAAACTCACCCGTTTGCTGATTGATAAAAGCCTGCCGGATATTTTGATCTATGTTGGTACCACTGATCATGTCGACTACCTCTTCGTCAGTGACGAGGACACCAA
>JBBEBN010000153.1:0-6129 GCA_040882305.1 Cyclobacteriaceae bacterium | reverse complement strand
ATAAAGCGGGAGAAGAAGTCGAAACCGTTTTGCAAATGGTAGAGAACGGAAGCGCCCAAATGGTTTATTTCAGTATGAGTGAAGACGATATCAAACGCATTATGCGATATCCTTTCAGCATGTTCGCTTCTGATGCCGGGATTGCGGTCTATGGAAAAGATGCCCCGCATCCGCGAACCTATGGAACAAATGCGCGCGTTCTTGGCAACTACGTGCGGGTGCTCAAAGTTATCCGTTTGGAGGAAGCGATCCGGCGTATGACTTCCCTGCCGGCGCAGAAATTTCAGCTGCGTGATCGAGGGCTGATCCGCGAGGGACTGGCCGCCGACATCGTGGTATTCAATGAACAAACTGTTGCGGATAAAAGTACTTTTGCTGCTCCCCATGCCTATTCAGCCGGATTTGCCTATGTGATTGTGAACGGAACCATCACCATGGCGCGTGGGCGGCATACCGGCGCCCGGAAGGGACAGGTTCTGAAAGGCCCGGGAGCTTCGTTGCCCTATTAACGCGCCTTGGCGCAGCGTCCTGCCGAAGTACCGCGCCCATCGCGATCCATCCATCCTTTAAAAAGGTAAAAAACGTGCAACATCCCTCACCTGATTCCGTTCTACGTTTCAAGGTATCCGTACAACGGGGTAATCTGCGTTTGAGAGATTGGTTTAATGAGGGGTTTCAATTAACTTTATTTATTAAAACGTGTATCTTAGCGTTGATTTTCGAGCCATGATTAAAAGACTACCGAAGGCATTCCGGAATTTTTACATCGTAACACTGATCATTTTTTTGGCATGGATGCTTTTGCTCGATTCCAATAACCTGGTGGCCCGGTACCAGCTCGGGTCCAAATTGAATTCACTGGAGGAGGAAAAGGAGTATTACGAGCAAAAAATAAAGGAAGTGCAGAAAGACCGCTCTGAACTTTTTGGTGACAGGGAATCCATTGAAAAATTTGCACGTGAAAAATATCTGATGAAAAAAGAGACCGAAGACATTTACGTGATAATCGAAGAATAATCTCATCGCTGCATGGTACGTTTCCTTCTCCCCATCTTTTTGATTTTATGCGCTTCCGTTGCGGCTTTTGCACAGGGAAAAGATAATAGTTTGAATGG
This sequence comes from Cyclobacteriaceae bacterium, assembly GCA_040882305.1. Taxonomy (GTDB): domain Bacteria; phylum Bacteroidota; class Bacteroidia; order Cytophagales; family Cyclobacteriaceae; genus Chryseosolibacter. The sequence goes on along the minus strand of JBBEBN010000153.1, from coordinate 5,014 downwards.
TGCACCCCTGAAGGACCGAATTGTAACAGGAGGAGGTATCGGTCTGGGTTTCGGTTCCGTCCAGGATTACTTCTCCGTATCCCCGATGATCGGTTACCGGCTAACCCAGAAATTACTGGCGGGAACAGGCGTCACTTATCGCTACACAAATTATAAAGTGGTAAAGCCTTCCATTAAATTGAACGACTACGGTCTTAATCCTTTTCTTCGCTTCACCGTATACAGGAATATTTTTCTTCAGACGGAATACGAGTATCTGAACTATGAATTCCCTGTGAGCGTGGCAGAAACCACCCGGAGAAGTTTTGACAGTTTCCTGGCAGGAGGAGGCTTTATTCAGCCAATCGGCCAGCGCGCCGCATTTTACCTGATGGCGTTATACAATTTCTCTTATCAGCAAACAACTCAGTATTCTCCTTACGACAGCCCCATTGTCGTACGTGCCGGTATCAATATTGGTGCATTGGGTTTTTAAGTGAGGGGTGAGTTGTCAGTTGTGAGACCCCGCCGACGGCGGCCAACTAACGTTAAGCAAACAGTCATCCTGGCTTGAGCTAATCAAATGAAAGACCATACCTGGAAGCCAGGTCTTTGAGATCTTCCACTACTTTATCATTGACGGGTATTCCCCTTTTCATTCTTTCCGCTGCCATTTCTCGTTCCGGATCTCCGGGGATTAGCACGCGGTGCTGTCCTTCTACCGGTTTTGCAGCGCGAAACCGATTGATCCAGTTGTCCATGTGGCTCTTAAATTCCTCCGCAGGACGGAAAGCGTCGACGCGCATCGCGCCGAAAAAATGACCGATACCCGATCCGACAGGGTCAGCAGGCGGTGAAAGAAAACTCACAAAGGGGGGCACCCACGGACCATAGTTTGCTCCGGACAGTACGGCTGAAAAGATGTCCACCCATGCGCCAAGGCAATATCCTTTGTGACTTCCATGCTCGCGATCGCTTCCCAGCGGAAGGAGCGCACCACCCTCTTTTACGGCGTGGGCATTCGTGGTTGGCTCCCCGTTCTTTTGCTGTATCCACCCAAGGGGAGCATCCTCTCCCTTGCGCTGAAGGATCTCAAGTTTTCCGTTCGCGGCAGTGGTGGTGGCGAAGTCAGCCACAAACGCAGGCTGCTTGCCGGCGGGGATGGCCACTGCAATGGGATTGGTACCCAGTAGCCGTTCCGTTGAAAAAGTGGGCGCGACCAGCGGACTTGCATTTGTCATGGCCATACCGATCATGTCTTCGGAGAGTCCCTTCATTGCATGGTATCCCGCAATGCCGAAGTGATTTGAGTTCTTAACTGCTACCCATCCCGTGCCTGCCTTCCGCGCTTTTTCCATCGCGATCTCCATCGCTTTTGGCCCTACAACAAGGCCGAGGCCACCGTCACCGTCCACCACGGCTGTGCTGGGTGTTTCATGCACAACCCTGATGTCAGGTTTTGTATTGATGCGTTTCCCTTCCCACAAGCGCACATATCCTGAAAGCCTGGCAATGCCATGTGAGTCAATCCCCCGCAGGTCGGCTGCCAATAAAACTTCTGTCGCCAGTTCTGCCTCTGCCTCTGAGCAACCAATATGCATCAGGAGTGATTTGGTGAACGACTGAAGGGACTTTAACGAAAAAACTTTATCCATAAACACAATTAAAATGGCCCAAAAATAAGGTAAACCACCATACGGATGAAGCAAAAAAGGCCTTTAAACCCACTCCTGTGGCGAAAATGGTATAAAAACTCCCGGTTGCGTATGGAATATCTATCATCCTTTCATCTTTTAACTCAAACAACAAAACCATGAAAAACATCATGCTCTTTATACTAATTGCGTTTGCAGTTGTCCCGGCCCATGCCCAACAGGAGAAAAGCGTGGAATCAAAGATAACCCACGTTACGGTGTTCCTCAACAAGGCACAGGTTACGAGGGAGGTAAAAACCCGCATCCCGGAAGGTGCCACAAACGTGATTATTTCAGGCCTTACAGCACAACTGGACGCCGGCAGCATACAGGTTTCAGGAAAAGGTAATTTCATTCTAACGGGCATCGCCCATCAGCTGAATTACCTGAATGACCTTGCCACACCAGCGCGCATCCGCACTTTAAACGATTCCCTTCAGGTTCTTCAGGACAAGATCCTTTTTGAAAATGCACAGAAGGTGATCCTCGACAAGGAAGAACTGATGCTGATCAGCAATCAGAAGATCGGCGGTGCAAACCAGAACCTTCCCGTAAATGAATTGAAAAACATGGCAGACTTTTTCCGCAGCAGGTTATATGAAATTGCCGTGGCGCGATTGAAGCACGATGAGAAGATCAAATCCCTCAACGAAAAACTTTCAAGAATTCAGCAACAGATCCGCACGCAGAATGAACTGTCCTCCAGGAATACCAGTGAAATTGTTGTAAACCTTTCCGCCAAATCCGCAACTGACGCAGAGCTCACGGTCAATTATATTGTGGGTAATGCCAGGTGGCATCCACTCTATGATGTGCGCGCCACCAATACGAAAAGTCCATTAACACTTTTTTACAAAGCAAACGTCTTCCAAAGTACTGGTGAGAATTGGAATAATGCGAGGTTAAAACTCTCGACGGCTAATCCCTCCCTCGGAGGCGTGAAACCTGATCTCCATACGTGGCACCTGGATTTCTATCAGCGTGAACTTTATCAGAAGTATCGCAAACCCGCCGGTCGCCAGGCTGGTGAGGCACCCTCGCAAGCCCTTGGTGAGATGGTTGTCGCGCAGGAAAGCACTACTACTGCTGATTATGTTAACGTGATGCAGACGGCGCTGAATACCGAGTTCGACATCTCCATTCCTTATACGGTAAATTCAACGAACAAACCGACGACTGTCGACATTGGACGCCATGAACTAAAGTCAGCCTTCAGGTATGCTGTTGCACCAAAACTTGATCCCGATGCCTTTTTAATGGCGGGCACTACCGGGTGGGAAGATTATAATCTGCTTCCCGGCGAAGCCAATGTCTTCTTTGAAGGCACGTTTGTCGGCAAAACACTTATTGATCCGCAAAGCGTTAAGGATACCCTTTACTTTTCTCTTGGACGCGATAAAAGGATTGTCGTGAAAAGGGAGAAAGTAAAAGACTTCAACGCTCACGCTATCATCGGCCTGAACCAGAAGGAATCGCATGGATTTGAGATCAACCTGCGTAACAACCAGTCAGGAACGATAACCATTACGGTGGAAGATCAGATCCCCGTCTCGAAGAATAGTCAGATCGAAGTGTCTCTTGTTGATGGAGGAGGAGCGAAATTCTCCCCTGCCGACGGAAAACTGGTGTGGGAAATTACCCTCAAACCCAATGAGAGCAGACGTCTGGTGTACCAGTTCGAGGTAAAATATCCCAAGGACAAAATGATCGCAGGATTGAATTGATTCCCTCTCAATCTCTTGTAGAGACAATAATGCAGAGACGCAATATCTTGCGTCTCTGCATTAATGGTCTGCATTGATCCTATCTCGATGTCCCGTGCCCGGCAGCAAGCATTGCCAACACCCCTTCTTTTAATGAATAGCTGGAAACACGAATCCTTTCAAAACGATGTGCTTCCAGGATATGCCGGATGAGACAGCATGACACCACGATCATATCCACACGCATTTCGATCATTCCCGCTATGTTCATCCGCTCACTTCTGTTCTTGCGGATAAGCTCTTCATAGATCTCGTAAAAGCCCTCCGTGGAAAGGGGTGTTTCCGGTTGCTCATTCGTTCCTGGTAATTTGTGACGAATCGAAAAAATATCGCTCAGTGTATCAAATGTTCCCGACGAGCCGACGAGGGTTTTCGGCTTGAACTTTTGCAAGGCTTTTTGAAGAGGACGAAGTTCCGATTCAAAATATGCATCCAGTTGATTAATCTCATCAGCGGAAATGGGATCGTGTTTTTGAAATTTTTCCAGTAGCCTTTGGCCTCCGATCTCGAAGCTCTGCTTCCAGAAGACCTCGTGGCGATTGCCGAGAATGAATTCGACACTTCCTGCACCGATATCCATTACGAGATTGCCGTCACTACCCAGATCAAGGGCGGCTTTCACACCTTCGAAAATGTAATCTGCTTCTTCTTCCCCGGAGATGATGCGAACGGTAATTCCTGTTGCAGTATTTATTTCCCCGGCCAGCGTGCGTCCGTTTTTTGCGTTGCGCAGGGCGCTGGTGCCAAAGGCGTAAACGGTAATTACTCCTTTGTCATCGATCGTTTCCCTGAATTTTTCCATCGTTGCGATTGCCCGCCGGCAGGCATTCTCGGTAATGAATCCTTCGTTAATTCCCGCCTCTCCGATCTTAACCGCTTCATGGCCGCGATGGATGATCTCGTATCCCTCCTTGCCTGCGTTGGCAATGAGAAGGTGAAAGGTGTTGGTACCCATGTCAATAATGGCGATCCTGCTCATACTGCCTGGCTCATAACTTAGACGACATAACTGTGGATTTATACCAGATGTGCCAACGACTTACACCACCATATTGTCGCGTAAGGTACGCAGTACACGGTAAGGCCTAAAAGCGGCGGGAATTTAATATATATTCCACCCTGATTTACTTATTTTAGGGCCATTCAAACAAGACCATGGCGAAACGAAAGATCTCCGATCAGACCCTCCAGCAGAAATTCAACGAGCTTGACCGGAAAAATGACGAAGCGTTGCTGGGGGGTGGTGAAAAAAGAATGGAGCAACAACACGCCAAAGGTAAGCTCACAGCGCGCGAAAGGGTGCACTTGTTGGTAGACGAAGGGACCTTTGAGGAACTCGGCAAGTTCGTCATGCACCGATCCAAGGACTTTGGTCTTGACAAGGAATACTACCTCGGGGACGGCGTTGTGACGGGATACGGGAAGATCAATGGCAGGCTTGTATACATATTTTCTCAGGACTTCACGGTTTTTGGCGGCTCCCTTTCCGAAACACACGCTGAAAAGATCGTGAAGATCATGGACCTCGCGATGAAAAACGGTGCACCCATCATCGGATTGAATGATTCCGGGGGGGCG
>JBBEBN010000152.1:0-6138 GCA_040882305.1 Cyclobacteriaceae bacterium | reverse complement strand
CTCTTTGTCCGCCGGTGTGCCGGGCTTGAGCCCTACCTCCTGAAGTTTTGCCCATATAAAATGATCAATCTCATTTTCTGCCCAGTCTGCGGGAGCTTCAGGCAATTCGGATTTTGAAGGGGGAATAAAAGCCCAATGCTTCTTATATTCGGCCCCCTGCTCGATCCACTTCTTAAGTGTATTCTTTTCGGCTTCTGTAAGTACAAGGTTGGATTCTGCCGGCGGCATCCGGAACAGCGGGTCTTCCGAAAATATTCGCCTTACCATGAAGCTTGCTTCCGGATTTCCCCTGACGATAGCAAAGTGGTTGGAGTCGGATTTCAGCGCCTTAAAGGCCCCTTCTTCCGTATCAAGCCGAAGATTGACTTGCCGCTTCTTCTCGTCCGGGCCATGGCATGCAAAGCACTTATCAGAGAGAATCGGTTTAACGTGATAATTAAAATCGACCTTTCCCCTGTTTAAAGAAACGCCATGAGTATCAACAGACTTTTCACGGCACCCTTGCCAGATTATTGAGCACAGTAAAATCGAACCGGCAACGAGGCTTATTCTTTTCATAGGTAAACGATCAGCGCTGAGTCTCTTACAATTTAAGCAAAAAATATCAAAGCCCGGAGAATTGATTACAACATGGATTTTTATTCGGCTTCAGATAATTCTGCCATCAACCATATAGTATAAGCAACCATCGGCGTCCAATATTCTGAAATTTGCCAATTCCCATTTCCAGTGATAGGTTGATCCGCGTCGCTGCCGCCCAGACCATTAAATACGGCTCCAGGCAGCACAGGTGTCAAGGGACTAAACGAACTTCCCGCGAAATGCTTTGGGTGATTGTAACCCACGCCCGCGATGGTTGAACTGTTGAACGGATTGACCCCGATGATCCAATCGAGCTGCCTTTGCGCAAGAGCTTTTAATTTCGGATCGTCTAAAATTCTTCCTGCCTTCATCAAACCGACACCCGCTGAAGCCAGATTTGAGTTTATTCCTACCCACCAGGTAGGGTCCGGCTCCATAAAATATCGATATGAGTAGTTGCCAACTTTTCTCCCACCACCGGTGTCCGCTTTGGAATAAAGGCCATAGGGTATGATGCCAAAACCATTTTTTTGGGATATAAAAAGAAGGTATTGATTTGAATACTTTTTTATGGCTTCCTTCCACGAAGAAACATCTTTGTGCGAAGGGAACGTCTGAATCAGATCACACAATGATATGAACTCCAAGCAGCCATGCCAGATATCTTTATGGGGTTCCTGATTAGATGTTGAAGTGTAGAAGAAGCCACCGACGTTACCCTCCTGAATATTTGCCTGCAGTTTTTTTAACCTGGAAGCCTGTTCTATTGCAAAATTCTTATAAATATCCTGCTTTGTTGTTTTATACATTTCGATTGAAGCCTGAATAGATGCGCCGATAACACCCGTATTGTTCTCATGGTTTGACCTAGTACTCCAATCAAAACATTTGATTGCTGCCTGAAGACATTTCTGCGAATAGTGTGCGTTCGAGGTTTTTGCAATCCTCGCCATGATGGCTTCGGCAGTTACAAAATTAAATTGCCCTAAGATATCAAGAGGCTTTGTCTCAATTACCCGGTCGTCTTTTGGTCCAAAGACCAAAGTCTCATTTAAGGATTTTCCCGCGGATGGCCTTACCATCATCAGATCACCGCCTTCTTCTCCGATTTCATTATCTGTCCAGCGATTGCTGTCAGAGTGTTTCTTAACATCACCTCCAATAAAACTCATGACATAACCCTGTGGCTCCTGCATCTTGAGGAAATACTGATTCCCCCACATAAGCTCCTCCAGTATTTTTTCTTTGATTCTGTCATTTTCATCCTGTAATTCATAGGTTTTTGCAAGGCCAATGATGCCGTAAATTGTTGCGCCAACCCACTTTCTCAGATCACTTGCGTCATGCCACCCCCCCGTTACATCCTGGTGCTTGCCATTATCAATTCTTACTCCGTCATCAAGATGACAGGGAGATAAGTAACCGGTTAAACTCGACCCGCATCGCTGAAAGGAAAAATAGCCAACAATCAGCTTCATTGGCGGCTTATAGATTGAACGGGAAATTTCGAATGGGTAAGAACGCAGCGTGTCCGATCTTAAATAATAATGTCCTTCTTGTCTAAGCTTGCTGAAATCACCAATTGAATATTCACCGAAATCACCACTATCTGGCTTAAACAGTCCTTCATAAACCACCTTTTGAGTCTCCAGACTTACTACCTCAAATTTTTCATCCATTCCTCCTTTTACAACACAGACTTTTGCGGCCTGTGGAGCATATCCAATCTGATTCACCAATAGGCTAACATTCAGATCCCGCGATAACCTTTGGGCATTTAACCCGCTGCATTCGGTCAATGTTAAAAAGGATATAACCATTATCCTGATGGAGTAAAAGTTTCGCTTTTTCATGACTGCAGTGTCTTAATCATTAAATCTCGGAATGTTTAATATCATACCTGTTTTGGTATGCTAAAGGATCCCCTGTATTCCCTGCTCAGCATACGTGTGGCTTCCTCGTCATTTTTAATAGTTTGTGTAACCGGGTCAAAATGGATGGTCCGTCCCAGGCGATAGGAAATATTGGCAAGGTGTATCAAAGTGCACGAATAAAACCCCTCTTCAATCGGAGAAGTAAGTATGGCTGGATCGTTGGCTCTGATCGCATCAGCAAAGTTCTGAAAGTGGTTTCCTATTCCTTTCCCTGATGGTCCAGGTTCTCTTCGCTTGCCCATATATGTCTGCCAGTGGTCAACATCTTTTAACATATAGCCATCGGAACCATAAAAGATATTTCCGACGACATTTTCTGAACTTGTCATGTAATTATTATTCTGACTTTCCGCGCTGCCCAGATGATTTCCTTCAGGATTAGTCATCCATGGGCGCACTTCAAACTGGAGGATTTTCTTTTTTTCTCCTTTCCCCTGCGGATTTGGAAATTCCATCATTGCCATCAGTACATTCGGGGTTTGCTGAGCATCATCAAACATCACATGGCCGCCAATTGTGCTGATCTTCACGGGCAAAGTAACGCCAAGGCCCCAACGCGCCACATCCATTTCATGCACGCCCTGATTGCCCATGTCACCGTTGCCGTAATCCCAATGCCAGTGCCAGTTGTAATGGAAGCGGTTGCGATTAAAAGGCCGCGCAGGTGCCGGGCCCAGCCAAAGATCATAATCTACTTTACTGAGGTATTCTCTCGTGTAGGGAGGTTCAGATTTGCTGCTGCCGAGCGTCAGGAAAAATTTCTCATCAGGTTCCATCGGACCGTCAGCGTAACTGCCAATGGGGTCACGCCATTTATAGCACACTCCCTTGGCCATGTATACCTCTCCTAATTTACCAGCCCGCATGAATTCAACAGCGCTTTGTGCACATGGATTACTTCGCTGTTCTGCGCCGTCCTGAACTACAACTTTGTATTTCTTGGCGGCCTCAACCAACTTTTGTCCTTCATAAAAATTGTGACAACAGGGTTTTTCAACGGAAACATGTTTTCCCGCCTGCATCGCCCAGACAGATGCCAGCGCGTGCCAATGATTGGGAACGACAATTGAAACCGCGTCGATGCTCTTATCTTCGTAAAGTTTGCGCAGGTCCTGGTAAGTTTTCGGACGACGCAATTTCCGCTCATCAAACAAAGTTTTCATCCTGGGCTCAAAAAGATTGCTATCCACGTCGCATATCGCCGCAACTTCAACATTCTTCAATTTTGAATATTCGCCAATATGGTTTTGTCCCATACCCCGGATGCCAATAACAGCAACGTTGATGCGGTCGTTCGCTCCCTTCCATTTGTGGCTGTTTCCCCAAAGCAACGGAGCTGAACTTATGGACGCAGTTGCGAGAGAAGATGTCTTAATGAATTTCCTTCGGTTCATAGGGTGAGTTGTGAGTGAGTGAGTTTGTTCGATTCAAAAAGTTCGGCATTTACATTTCTGTTTTGTAGATTTTTTAAGGTTTTTTACGTGCTTTTTCAAAATATTGCAGAAGTTCATAGACAAGTATTACTTAGATTTGAAGTCCATTTGTTCCGATATTCCTTTTCTTTCTGCGTTTAGTATAGCATCATCGGGCACTCTGTCTATCGGCGTATAGGATGAAGTGTTGCTGCCTTTGAAGGGTTTGTTGCTGATCAGGTTGTAAACAGATATCAGCGACCAGCGCGCTGAGTCGCTGCGGTTGCTGTCTGAACGATGCAGCAGGTTGCTGTGAAAAAACAGGGTATCCCCTGGATTTAATTCTACGTAAACAAGCGCCATCCGATTTCTGGCTTCTTCTACTCTTTCCATGTCCGCTCCTGCCTGCTCTCCCGCCAGACCGTGTTCTAACCTTCCCAGCCGGTGAGAACCTTTTATCACCTGCAGGCATCCATTTTCTCTGGTAGCGGGGGTCAGAGCAGTCATGGCACTGAGCATGTCAGGAAATAGAAAACCATCTGAATACCAATAGCCGTAATCCTGGTGCCATTCCCACGCCCCTCCTACTTTAGGTTCCTTCTGCATAAGCTTGGAATGGAAATGGGCAGGCTCCCCTCCCAGAAGAAGCTCGACGCCAGATACCATGCGCCCGCACCTGGCCACCAGGCTGTAGATGCTGTCATCAAGGGAATACCAGAGCGACAGTTTTGTTCTCAGTCCATCTTTGTCCTGCCGGTCATACGTTGTCTTCTGAATGACAGCGTCTTCTCTCGCGATTCCATAGAGCAGATCTGTTTCCTCCTTCATGAAAAAGGAAGGAACCAAAAGATACCCATCTTTTTGGAAGGTCTCCTTATCTTTTGATGTGAGTTTCCGGTGGTCCATCATGTAAATATCAGTTTAAATTGTTGATGAGAAAATAGCAGGTTTGATTTCCGGAATTCCTGTCTTAAAGTATTGTTCAGCCAATGATGTATGCAAAAGCCATCTAATCAAGCTCTCTTATTCTTATGTTTCGGAAAGCCATTTTGCTTCCGTGATCCTGAATGAGAATATGTCCTTCGCGGGCTTCCCCGAAATGTTCATATTGCCCAAACTTGCTTTCGGACACTTTTTTTCTGAAATCATCAGTGCCGCGCTCGTATTCCAGCACTTTGACACCGTTGAGCCAATGTTCCACCCCTCTTCCCTTCGCAACAATGCGGCTATGATTCCATTCACCCAGTTGTTTGGGGGTTTTGTTTTTAGCCGGATAAATTTCATATAAAGAAGCGAGGGTTCGGTAGTCACCCGGCTTCATCCTTCCATCGCGCATCCACGAAAAGTTCTCATCGTCCAGGATCTGGTATTCAAGTCCTACTCCGTATTTCTCATTTCCTGAAAGTCCTTCCCTGACAAAATATTTCACCCCGCTGTTTCCGCCTTTAGTCAGCATCTTCCATTCCCAGTCCATTATAAAGCTACTGTATTGTTCCATTGTAATGATATCCCCTCCGTTGCCGGATTCCTGTCCGTCATCAGCATTGACAAGGAGAGAGCCATCTGCTATTTCCCATCCCTGATCGGGGAAAGTCTCGCGGTTGATACCGCGCCAGCCCTTCGTTGTTTTTCCGTCGAAGAGCATTTTCCATTTTCCTGCCTGGGTGGAATCTGAGAATTCCTGCGGACCGGCATGCTGCCCCCTGTTCTTTTCGCAACTAATAAGAAGGATCGCCATTGGGAGTAAGCAGCAGAAAGCCAACAATGTCATCCTCGGAATGTTTAAGAAAGTGCGCATCGTAGTATTAACATCTTTTTATTTCTATCGAAACTCAAGAACTGAGTGAATATTTAATTCGGGAACGACAAAAACAGCTTCGCCATTTGCAAATGTCACATTCACCCGGGTGCCTTCGGGCTGAAGGATCACAGCCGACGGTTTCTCCTTTAATTTGACCTTCACCTTCAGGTCCCTCAGAGAGGGGATCTCGTCAAAACCGCCGTAATTGGGATTGGCATGATCACCGGATGCGTTAATCAGATTTACGAAAAGCCTGCCGTCTTTAGTTGTTGGAACGACATGAACACGGTATGAACCTTCGATCGTGACCATGGGTGATGGGAAGATTTCGTGGAGTATACCCGAGAGAAAATCACGGATCACAGGAGAGGTGCCCACCCGGTATGCGTCGCCCAGGTCGGTGTAGACC
>JBBEBN010000151.1:0-6148 GCA_040882305.1 Cyclobacteriaceae bacterium | reverse complement strand
TTTGTATTGGAAAGAGAGTAAAAATTTTCGGTCTGGTCCAGCCGGATGATCTTTCCGGAAGCATTGCCATTTGTATGACCGTGTATCCTGATGTTATACAACGGATTCTCGTTCAACAGATCCAACAGGTTATTCACCTCATACCGGGACTCCGGTCTCATCACAGCGGCGTCCTTAAAAAAGAACACATTATACATGATGGCGATGTCGCCTTTCTGAAGCCTGACTAATTCGAAAGGCACGATCAGGTTTCCATTTTCATCCAGGAAAAAATCCGGCGAAGGATTAGCAGGATCAAATTCTATCTGTTGCTTGCGGTAGCCGAACACCTGACAGATAAACGAGATTTGTTTTGATTTTCCCGACGGTATTAGAACTTTTACGGGAGAGTTTGCGGGATAAGTGGCCATCTTTCTTGATCTTTCAAAATCAATGGCATCCACTTCACCCTCGACCCATTCTCTGTTATCCGCCCGGAACAATTGGAAAAAAAAGTTTTTGCCCACAACCTCTTCCGCGGTCAGGGGCGTTTCATTTACTTTTTTTGGAAACTCGCGCGGTGGTGCGGTGCGTTCGACGGTTTCCTCATTAGGAGCACGATCAGCCCCGTCAAACTTTGTCTGATCGGAAGGGATCGTTGCTTTTTGCTGATTGTTTACAAATGGACTGGTGGCATTTTCATTCTCTTTGGTCGAACCCGAATCGTGTAGCGGTTCATTATCTGCAGGGTTCTTGCCACCTTGAGGAACATGCTGGGTCTGTTGCCTGGTTGTTTTCTGATTATCTTTTTGACCCGATGTCTTTTGTTCAATGGCATTATCCCGCAACGGTCCTGTCAGGCCGGCCGTTGCATCGTTCTCCGCGAGCGCCCCCTGCCGGGGAGTATCTCTTCCGAGTCGCTGTTTTATCTCAGCTTCTTCGCCCGCAATAGTTGCTCTTCGATCAATGCCCGCAGTCTCTATTCTTTCTCCGGTGACGGGATCAATGTCCTGAATTTCAGAGCCGGCGGTTGTCAATGCGCCTTCGCCTAAAGGGCCGGAGAAGACCCATGTGTCGAAATATTTTGTTTCCGTGCGAAGTTTCAGAGCCTCTCCAAAGGCGTACTCCCGGTCATCGGTAGTCAGCACATATACGTAATACAAATTCCTGTTAGGATTCATTTCGAAACGCGCAGGAAAATGGTGTTGTTTTGCGTCGTCAGTAAAGTGGATGGCATTTTTGTGGTGGGCAAACGCGCCTATCACCACATAATTGGGGTAGGGATCCAAATCTTGCCCAGCAACAGAGACAGGAACAGCGAAGCTCAGCGAGGCATAAACGCATGCAAAAAGTATGAATCTCTTCATAGCAGGCACTCCAGGCGACAGGTTAAAGTCTACTCTAATATAGGAAGAATCCGTGATCTTCAAGCATGGCAGGGCCTCACAGGGCTGAAATCACCGTAAAGTGCTCTTCCAGGGACTGGCCGTTTTCGTCCACCAGGGTCAGTACATGTTTTCCTTCCGGAGGATTCAGGGCCATGCGATGGACGCGTCGGGTGGTTCCGATAAATACTCCGTCGAGGTGCCAGAAAACTTCGCCCTTTTCATCCCGGTGAGCAAGCTCGAAAACAGAACTTCCCGGTTTGCCGTCAAAGTCACGGGGGACAAATATCCGCGCATTGGGTTTCGGGTAAACGAGGTCCATCGGTGGAATGGTGGAGGCGCGCGGACAATCTTTCCTGAAAGGTGGCAAAGGTTTATAGGAAACGCTTCCTTCCCGGTAGTAATATTCCTGTACTGGAGGAAGCACAAACCATTTTAAATGGTGCATGAGTGCGATATCCTCACATCCGCTGTGCACCTGGAATTTTTCGTCTGGTGAAAGATGAATGGTTTTGTGATGGGTACAGGCTGGCGTTCGCAACCCACTTTTTGTTACCCAGACAGTATCGATTGCTTGGCAATGTGAAGAGGACCGTTGTCCGCTGTCGCGGCAGGTTGTTATTTGCTGCATTTCGGAGGTAGGTTCGTCAAACCAACTTTTCCCGTGCAAGAGTGAGAACACATCAAACAACACAGGTGCTGCCGCATTGATACCCGTCAATCCATGTCTGCCTTCTCCATCGGCATTTCCGACCCAGACGCCCACCGCATAGTCGGGCGTTACGCCAATAGCCCATCCGTCCCTGAATCCGAAACTCGTACCGGTCTTCCAGGCAATTTTTATTGCGCTCTTAAAATACCTCCATCCTGATTCTTCTTCAGGCCGGTATAATTCTTTTAAAGTCTCCATGGTCAGATAAATGGAAGAAGCGCTCAACCAGGACGTTGCTTCCCTTTCCTGACCAAATGAAGCAACAGCATCCGACCTGTAAAGAGGGGGATGGAAATCATTTCTCACATACCGGTTTGCTCCAGGATGATCAAAATAATTGTTCAGCGTTCTCGCCATAGAGGCATACATGCCTGTGATATCCCAAAGTGTTCCTTCCGCCCCGCCGAGAATCAGAGACAGACCATAGTGGTCAGCCTGCCTGCGCAGCGTGGTAAGCCCGGCATTTTCTAATAAGGTATGAAATTTCTCATAGCGATAATCCCGCAATAGAAAGACAAGGGGTACATTCAGCGAGCGGATCAAAGCGTCGCTTGCATGCACCGCACCATTATACTCACGCGAAAAGTTTTCAGGTGCAAACCCGTTCATGAATATGGGAATATCCGGAAGCAGGGTCTCAGGAAGGATCAGTCCTTCATCCAGCGCGGCTGCATAAAGGAACGGTTTGAGTATACTACCCGTGCTGCGTGGAGCGGTGATGATGTCCACCTCCTGACCATGGTCATTTTCTCCGCCGGCAACATTTCCCGCATAGGCTAACGTCTTGCCTGAATGCACGTCCAGGATCAGCACGGCACCGTTGTATATCTGGTTTGCTTTCAGACGTTCATGGTGGCGCTGCAACTTTTCTTCGACCCGCTGCTGCAGATAATAATCAACTGTGGTGACCCATTTTCTCCCCTGCCCTCCTTCTTTTTTCATTCGCGACAACAGGTGCCTGGCGTATCGGGGCGATGGATGTGGCTTTTCCGGTACAGCCTCCTGCTTGCTCAGGGAACAGGTCAATGAGTCTATTTTCCCTGTCTCAAACAATCTGTCAAGAAGTTTATCGCGTTTTTGCTTGAGGATAACCTGGTTCTTGCCCGGATGCATGAGCGAAGGAGCGTTGGGTAACACGGCGAGCAACGCAGCTTCACCCCAGGACAAGTACTTTGAACTTCTCCCGAAATAACGCCAACAGGCTGCGTCAAGACCTACCACATTTCCCCCAAAAGGGGCATGAGAAGCGTAAAGAGAAAGGATTTCGTCTTTTGAATGCCTCAGTTCAAGCCTGGTAGCGAGGATCATCTCTATACTTTTTTCAAAAAGGGTCCGCGGCCTTCCCTCTCTCGAAAGGCGTATCACCTGCATAGTGATGGTGCTGCCCCCGCTGACAACGCTGTCTTCTTTGATGTTCTGAAAGCATGCCCTCGCTAAGGCGATCGGATCCACTCCGGGATGATAGCAAAAGCGTTTATCTTCAAACGCGATCAACGCCTCAGCAAATTTCTCAGAGGTGCTGTCACTGGCGGGAAATCGCCATTGCCCGTCGGCGGCAATTGAAGCATCGAGCAGTTGCCCATCGCTCGCCTCCAGTACGGTTGAGTGAGGACTGTCAAAGATCTCGTCGGGCAATGAAAAAGCATAGGCAACACCGCCACATACAACGATACACAACAGGATCTTCCTCCTGATGCTGAACTTATAGATGCGTCTCGACCATCCTTTGATATTCATAGCGTTCCCACTGGCAATGTAAATGAATAATTATCTCGTTTGCGTCTTCGTCACCGATACCGGCTGACCTTTCTTTCTCGCATAGATACTTCCGTCATACATGGCTTCACACCCCATTGCAGGTAAATAATAACTACCCGCGTATGTAGCCGTGAGCAGAACCCGGAACGTTTTTTCTTCGCCAGGAGCCAGGTTAAAGTAGGTAAACACGCGATCATCGCGAATATCCTGATAGCGGAAAGGACTTGTCTGAAGCAGTTGCTCGGTATCTTCCAGGCGCAGGTTGTTAATTTCCCACCCGGAAGGGAAAACCTGTGATAGCGCAAGATTCTCATACGCACCGCGCAACCCGGGATGGGAAACGGATACTTCCGCAATAAATTCAGTGCCCTGGTCCAGGTTTGAAGGATCCATAGCGTTTCCATTGCCATCGGTGTACCGGAGGCTTAGCCTTAATTCATTCGCCTCATCTTCTTCCTCGCCCCTCGCCGGCGTTCCAGTTGTGATCAATCGCGTAAACAATACCCCTTCGCTATTACTCGACACTTCAAGTGTATTTTCCTTTACCCCCGATAGAGGGATCTGAACCTGTGCCAACGGCAGGCCCGTACTGGCTGTAACGGTTTTGCCTCCGTTGACCGTGTAACTGAATTTCAGATCTCCTCGTTTGTGATGGGCAGCGAAAGAGCTCACCGCCTTCAGGCACATCGCGGTTTCCTGAGTACTCAACCAATATCCCTGGTCCCCTAACGCTGTGGAGATCTCTTTCAATATCTCGAAGGCCCTTACGTCGTCGTTTAGCAAAACCAGCGTTTCAAGTATCAATGCTTTATCGCGCAACGAGGAGCCATAGGTGTATCCGAGTTCCCTGTAAGGTTTCACAGTGAGGGGAAGATCTGCAATCAGTTTTTTCGCTTCCTCCGTCTGGCCGGCAACAGCAAAAGCGGAAGCAAGCATCCAAGCTGCAGTAGTGGTGAGGTGGTTTTCCTCGCGCAAGCGATTCATGGCGCCCAGATCTGGGGAGCCCGCAAGCGCAAGAGTATACAGTCGATAAGCCTGGACGAGATCAGAATTAAAATATGCCTCATTTCTGCGCCACTCCATGGCCTTGTTGCGCTGGAAATTTTTCCATCGGTTGATCAGATCACCTGGAACGTAATAACCCTTAGCCTCCGCTTCCATCAGGAAGTGCCCTGCATAACTCGTTCCCCAGCTGTCGGAAGACTCTGCGGCGCCCGGCCAGTATCCGAATCCCCCGTCGGACTGAACAAAGGACCTCAATTGCTCAATGCCCGCCTTCACATTTCTTTGAATAACTTCCCTTTCCGCTTGGGTTAAAACCTTTACCTGATCAAGGAAAAGTTGTGGGAAAACCGAGGAAGTAGTTTGTTCGATACAACCGTGAGGGTATTGCAAAAGATAGCGCATCCGTGTGCCGAGGTTGATTGGGGGGAGACTGGAGATTTCAAGCACGGCCGAATTCGTGCCCGCCATTCCAAAGGGTTTGATGATGGTTGACCGGTTCGTTTTCGATTCCAGCAAAAATTCCTCCACCCGGCTGATGGGGAGGTTAGGATTGCGTACTTGTATTTCGATTATATCTGACGATGTGAGGTTTCCCGATGTCGCGGTCACCTCTACAGAAGCAATTCCCGGTTCCGATCTTACGGCGAGCTCGAAATCAATGGTCATATCGGAATTGCCCGAGATGCTGATGGATTTTTTTTCTTCACCCCGAATGGACACAGGGCCTTTTGTCTTCAACTCCACATTGACATTGGGCAGGTTTTTTTCACCTGTAAACAAAGTGACCGGCAAAGTTACGATCTCTTCTGGCCCAAGCACGCGTGGAAGTGTAGCGAGAACCATAAGCGGTTTTCTTACCGCGCTAATTTTCTCGGCTTTTCCATAGGCACCTTGATAGCCTGCAACAACCATCGTTTTCACCGACCCGATATACTGCGGCATGGTAAATTCTATCTCCTCCGATCCGCCATCCACCGTATAGGGGCCAAAAAATTTAACAACGGGTTTAAAGCGGTTTGCCAGTGGATCAACTTCTCCCGGCGAAAGCGCATCGTCACCGCCAACCGAAATGAAGCGTTCAAGTTTCGCGCCGAAAGCCCCGATGACGTGGTCGTACAGGTCCCAGGTACGGACGCCCAGTGCTTCCCTGGCGTAGAAGGTCGCCCAGGCATCGGGAGTTTTAAAGCGGGTGAGGTCGAGGAGGCCTTCGTCTACAACGGCTATGGTATACGTCATTTTCCGGTTCGTCTTTTCAGAAACCCGAACAACCAGTGGCTCGCCCGTAACCTGGACGTCGGGGATGGTGATC
>JBBEBN010000150.1:0-6151 GCA_040882305.1 Cyclobacteriaceae bacterium | reverse complement strand
CAATTATAGCCTAAAATTTAACATTTTCAAATGAATAATGAATTTATTCTCCCCCTGATTAGCCTTCGGGCCGGTCAAAAAATTTACTTTTGGATGGTTTTTCAGTCCATTGTCCATGGTCGATTGCCCATTGGCAAAAGAAAGCATTTTGGAACTGTGGACCGGCGACCATTGACGAGCGACTTAAAACAAAACACATAAAAGATGCTGCAGGTTTCATTTCTCCGCGAAGAAAAAGAAAAAGTGATACAGGGTCTGAAAAAACGAAGACTCAAGAATGTAGAACAGACAATTGAAGGGATTCTGGGTCTGGACCTCAAGCGGCGTCAGACGCAACAACAGCAGGATACGCTGTTATCCGAAGCCAATACCCTTGCCCGTGAGATCGGAAACCTGATGAAGGCAGGAAAAAAGCAGGAGGCGGAAGAATTGAAGGCGCGGACAGTACAGATGAAAAAAAAGATTACTGAATTGGGCGCTGACCTGTCGGAAACGGAAGTCGAACTGCAGAAAGCGTTGTATGCCATCCCGAATGTTCCCTCCGTGAAAGTGCCTGAAGGTGGCGGTCCGGATGATAACGTCGTTGTTCATGAAGGAGGGACGAAGCCATCCCTACCCGCCGACGCTTTACCGCATTGGGAACTGATCCGAAAATACGACATTATCGATTTTGACCTTGGAATCAAAATTTCCGGGGCTGGCTTCCCCGTTTACAAAGGAAGAGGGGCAAAGCTCCAACGAGCGCTAATCAATTTCTTCCTCGATGAAGCGGGGCAGCAAGGTTACAGGGAAATGCAGCCGCCGATCGTTGTGAACGAAGCATCGGGTTACGGGACTGGTCAGTTGCCGGACAAGGAAGGGCAGATGTACCACATCCCGCTTGATAATCTCTACCTGATTCCGACTGCCGAGGTACCCATCACCAATCTGTATCGCGACGTCATCCTGAATGAAGACCAGCTGCCGGTGAAAAACGCTGGTTACACTCCCTGTTTTCGAAGGGAAGCCGGCAACTGGGGTTCGCACGTGCGTGGACTGAACCGGCTCCACCAATTTGATAAAGTGGAAATTGTTCACATCACAAAAGCGGAAGACTCCTATCAGACTCTGGAAGAAATGTCAGCGTATGTTCAGGGGCTGCTGGAGAAACTTGAATTGCCCTACCGGAAGCTGTTGCTTTGTGGCGGAGATATGGGGTTCACTTCGGCGATGACCTATGACCTTGAAGTTTTCTCCGCCGCACAGCAGCGATGGCTTGAAGTGAGCTCTGTCAGCAACTTCGAAACGTATCAGGCAAACAGACTCAAACTCCGATACAAGAATAAAGAGGGCAAAACCCAGCTCCTGCATACACTGAATGGAAGTGCGTTGGCGCTTCCGCGGATTGTAGCGGCTATTCTTGAAAATAACCAGGGGCCTGACGGAATCAGGATACCCAGGGCACTGACGCCGTATACAAGATTCGACCGCATCGACTAAGAAGCGGAATTTCATTTACACAGAAAAAACCATCACCCATTCCACACACCTGCAATTCCGCCAACCTTGGTAGATTGCACCCCAAAATTTATTTTCAAATCCCTTTTTTATGAAAAGCGCCCTTTTAAAACTTTCTTTCGGCCTCTTAAGTATTACATGGATGATGAGTTGTAATAAAGCATCGGAGAAGCCCGCCGGCATGACCTATCCTGAAACCCTCAAGGTAGACACCGTCGATCATTATTTTGGTCAGGAAGTGGCAGATCCTTACAGGTGGCTGGAGAACGATACGTCAGAACAAACAGCGGCGTGGGTGAAGGCGGAGAACGAAGTGACTTTCGCCTACCTGGAAAGCATTCCGTACCGAAATAAGATCCGCGAACGACTGGAGAAGGTGTACGACTATGAACGCCTCAGCGCACCTTTTCGAGAGGGAGATTATTACTACTTCTATAAAAATGACGGCCTTCAGAATCACAGTGTATTGTATCGCAAAAAAAAGATCGACGACACGCCTGAGGTCTTCTTAGATCCAAACACTTTCTCCCAAGACGCTACAACCGGGCTCGCTGGAATTTCCTTCACCAAAGACGGATCTCTGGCTACTTACCTGATCACCGAAGGGGGGTCTGACTGGAGAAAAGCAATTGTGATCAAGACTTCCGAAAGAGCTGTAGTGGCGGATACCCTCCGGGATATCAAATTCAGCGGCGTCGCCTGGAAAGGCAATGAGGGATTTTATTACAGCAGTTATGACAAGCCAACGGGAAGTCAGCTATCTGCAAGAACTCAGTTTCACAAACTCTTTTATCACAAGCTGGGCACACTTCAATCAGAAGACCAACTCATCTTCGGAGGAGAAACACAGCCGAGACGATATGTCGGTGGATACCTCACGGAAGATGAACGCTTTCTTGTTATCACTGCGGCGACCAGCACAACTGGAAACGAATTGTATGTTCAGGACCTGACGAATCCGAAGGGCAAACTCGTAAACGTGGTCGACAATTTCGACAACGATCATTTCGTGCTTGCCAATGTCGGGTCTCGGTTGTTGATTCATACGAACCTTAACGCACCCAATAACCGGATTGTGCAGGTCGACTTCAAAAATCCCGGACCCGAGTCCTGGAAGGACATGATCGGAGAAACTCAGCACGTCATGACAGCCTCCGCCGGTGGAAGGAAGGTCTTCACGCATTACATGGTGGATGTAAAATCACAGGTAAAACAATATGATCTGAATGGAGAGCTGGAGCGTGAAGTTGCCTTGCCTGGCATGGGCACAGCAGATGGGTTCAACGGAAAGGAGAATGAGAAAGAAATCTATTACTCATTCACTTCCTTTACTTATCCAACCGCGATATTTAAATATGACATCGCCAAAGGCCTGTCCACGTTATATGAGAAACCTGATGTTGATTTCAACCCTGAACATTATGAAACGAAGCAGGTTTTTTATGAAAGCAAGGACGGCACAAGGATCCCGATGTACATCGTGCACAAAAAAGGAATCGAGCTGAACGGAAAAAATCCTACCTGGCTCTACGCGTATGGCGGATTCAACATCGGCCTTGACCCGGCCTTCAATACTTCCCGGATCGTGTGGTTGGAGAACGGCGGCGTCTATGCCCAGCCCAATCTTCGCGGTGGCGGCGAATACGGCGAGAAGTGGCACCTGGCGGGAACGAAAATGCAAAAGCAAAATGTGTTTGATGATTTCGCTGCTGCAGCCGAATACCTGATAAATGAAAAATATACCTCCCATGATTATCTCGCGATTGCTGGCGGATCCAATGGTGGCCTGCTTGTAGGCGCCACCATGACGCAAAGGCCTGAGCTGGCCAAGGTAGCGCTTCCTGCCGTGGGTGTCCTCGACATGCTTCGCTACCACAAGTTCACCGCGGGTGCCGGATGGGCATATGATTACGGAACAGCCGAAGACTCGAAGGAGATGTTTGAATACCTGAGAAAATATTCGCCCTTACATGCGCTGAAGCCCGGAACGCAATATCCGGCAACATTGATTACGACGGCCGATCATGACGATCGGGTCGTCCCGGCACATTCATTTAAATTTGCCGCCACCTTACAGGAACTTCACGCCGGGGAAAATCCTGTACTTATAAGAATTGAGACAAAGTCGGGACATGGTTCATCGAATCTGAAAAAAGCACTTGAAGTCGTAGCCGATCAGTTTGCGTTTACGTGGTATACCATGGGGGTGATGCCGCCCCTCGCTAAAACAAATATGTAAGGGCACTTCCTTGGGCGGATGTGTGCGCTGGCATCGTAGGGACGCATGATTATGCGCGTCCCTACCAACTGCCGCACATTCTGCCCATGTAAATTCAAATCGCAATGCAACAAATAAAAATCCGCCCTGGTAAAAAAGCAGATCTTTCACGTGTGCTCGAACTCGTGAAAGAACTCGCACTATACGAACGCGCACCCCATGAAGTAAGCAACACCGTTGCGCTCATGGAAGAAGATGGTTTCGGACCACACCCCGTGTATGGATTTTTTGTCGCCGAATCCGGCGGCGTCATTGTCGGATTATCTCTTTACTACTGGCGTTATTCAACGTGGAAAGGAAAAAGACTGTATCTGGAAGATATCATTGTTACAGAATCCGAGCGGGGCAAGGGAACAGGGAAATTACTTTTTGAGCGCACGATGGAAAAAGCCCTTGAAGAAAATTGTTCCGGGATGATGTGGCAGGTGCTGGAATGGAACGAGCCGGCGATCAACTTCTACAAAAAGTACGGTTCGATGCTCGACAGCGAGTGGGTGAATTGTAATCTGGAGGCGGAGCAGATCAGGGCGTTGTTGAGGCCCTGAAAAATACTGGGCCGAACTGGAAACAGAGAGGACGTAGAATTCCAAATTTTTGCAACCTGATTGATCACCGGCATCGGCGCGGCAGCGGCCAATAAGGCGCCGGGGTAATTGCAAACACTTTTATTTTATTATCTTTGACCCCTTTACATCCCCATAGCTACATGTTCTTTACGAAGATCAAGAGAAGAGAATCAGGAGTTTTACTCTATGGAATAACACCTCCGAAAGGGCAAACACCAGCGGAAAAGGTAAGGGAGATCTCGGAAAAATCACTGAATATCCTTTGCTCACTGGATATAGACGCGCTTGTCGTATATGATGTGCAGGACGAATCAGCCAGGACCTCCGAAGAAAGACCTTTTCCATTTACCAGCGCCCTTGATCCGTTTGAATACGCCAGTCAATATTTACTCCGGCTCGCAATCCCTAAAATAATCTACAGGTCCGCGGGAAATTTTACAAAGGATGAGTTATCCCAATGGCTTCAGGGCCTGAACACGAATGGCTTTTATCCTGTTTTTGTAGGCTTGCCCGCACCTGATTCTGTGCCCAGGACGACCCTCCGGGAAGCATACGAAATCTGGAGTAAAGAACATAAAGACCGCTCGGTCATGGGCGCCGTTACCGTCCCCGAAAGACATGCCGTCCTGAAAGATGAAGACGTCAGGATCCTGGACAAGATCGACTGCGGCGTGTCTTACTTTATATCGCAGTGTATCTTTAATGTGGAGTACACAAAACAGATACTCGACGCGCTTATGGTCGCATGTCGCAACAGAGAAAAGGAATTGCCCACGATCATTTTCACGCTGACCATATGCGGATCGGTTAAGACACTTCTCTTCATGGAGTGGTTAGGCATTCACGTTCCGGATGACATAAAGGAGGAGCTCAAGCTCAGCGCGAACCCTGTTGGCCGTTCCGTTGAAATAGCCATTGCGATCGCAAAAGATCTCATCCAATACTGCCTGGAAAGGTCTATACCATTTGGTTTTAATATCGAAAGCGTTGCAACAAGAAAAGAAGAAGTCGATGGTTCCCTTCAGTTGCTAAATACAGTGGGAGCATTGCTCAAAGCAAATGGACTGCGAACAGAAATAAAAAACAAGAATGCGTATTTAACCATGCCCTAGTGGCGCATACTTCGCACCGTAAGGTCTCGCACGCGGGCATGTTTTTCGAGCCACAGCGGTTGGCCATAAGGCCTTAACACAATCACACCTCATCCAGCAACGTCATAAACGCCACGTGGCGGTTCTGAAATCTCTTCCGGTGTTCTTCAATTAAGGAGGGAGCGAATACCTCCAGGTATTGCTGTACATCCTCGATACTTCTGGCAAAATACTGAATGCTATACGATATGGTCCCCTCGTCCTGATCGTGAAGGACCTTGTACATTTTCGATTCGACAAAAAGGCCGGTATTCAAGACGTCCCTGATGTGTTTTTCACGCATATACTGAAGCCACTCTTCTTCAGCATCTTTATCCACGCCGACGGTTACATTGTATAATAGCATAAGTAAAATTAAGCACTTTTATTTTATTTCCGGGAATAAAACATGAAGGGGTGTCCGGCGGTTGGCTGTTGGCCTTTGTCTATTAGCTGATGAATTCCGCGTCTCATGGAAACTGATGATGCCATCGTGTTTGTGAGAAGGCCAAAACTCAGCAGCAAGTAGCCAATGGCCATTCATTCACGGCTGCGCAACGTAATCCTCCAGATACTTAAATTGCTCTGTCAGCCTTCGGTCTTTCGCGAGCGTTGCGCGGGCGATTACCTTTTCCTTGTCCACACCGATGAGTACCGGAAGAATGCTATCAATAAGGTCC
>JBBEBN010000149.1:0-6184 GCA_040882305.1 Cyclobacteriaceae bacterium | reverse complement strand
TTACGGAGTGAGGGGGAAGGGTTGGGAAGGTCTGAGAGGTGGGAAGGTTGGAGAGGTTGGAGAGGTGGAAAGGTTTGAAAGGTTTGAAAGGTTTGAGAAGTTGGGAAGTCTGGGAAGTTGGGAAGTTTGAAAAGTTGAAAAGTTTGGAAGTATGAAAAGTTTGCGAAGTTTTTAAAGGAATTGGTAAAGAATGAACAATCGATTTATGTATAGTGTATCTATAAGGTTGCCTGGTCTGGCGCTCATTGGGTTTTTAATGCTGGGGTGCAATCAGGTGAAACCTGAAGAGCGGGACTCGTCGAAGAAAATAAAGATTGTTGCCACAACGGGGATGATACAGGATGCTGTCGAAAACATTGTCGGAGATCATGCTGAGGTCGTTGCCCTCATGGGACCGGGAGTGGATCCGCATCTGTATAAGGCCACCCATGGAGACCTTGAAAACCTAACCGGGGCAGACATCATCTTTTACAATGGCCTTCACCTCGAAGGCAAAATGGGTGAAGTGTTTGAGAAGCTTGCGCGCCTTAAGCCGGTGGTCGCCGTGGGTGAGAAAATACCGGAGGAGATGCTGAGAAAAGTGCCCGGCTTCCAGGGCGCCTATGATCCCCACATCTGGTTTGACGTAAGCCTG
The DNA here is from genome assembly GCA_040882305.1 of Cyclobacteriaceae bacterium. Lineage (GTDB taxonomy): Bacteria > Bacteroidota > Bacteroidia > Cytophagales > Cyclobacteriaceae > Chryseosolibacter. The sequence goes on along the minus strand of JBBEBN010000149.1, from coordinate 5,550 downwards.
TGGAAACATGCTGTTACAGCAGTGTCAAATTTTATGCAGGAATATGATTCTGCAAACCGTGAAGAATACAGGGAACGCAGTGCCAGATATTTGCAAAGACTTGATTCCCTTCACCTTGCTGTCAGTGAAACCATTCAGGAAGTTCCTGACACCGAGCGCGTGCTGATCACAGCACATGATGCGTTCGGATATTTCGGCGATGCCTACGGCGTAGAAGTTCGCGGATTACAGGGCATATCAACCTTATCGGAATTCGGGCTCCGCGACGTAACCGACCTCGTGGACTTTATTATCTCACGGAAAGTGAAAGCCATTTTTGTGGAAACTTCCGTTTCCCAAAGATCCATTCAAGCCGTGGTAGAAGGCTGCCGGAAGAAAAAATGGAACGTGAGAATTGGAGGGAGCCTCTTTTCAGACGCGATGGGCGCGGCAGGTAGCCCCGAAGGTACTTATATCGGAATGGTCAGTGCCAACGTGAAGACCATAGTTGACGCCTTGAGATAAATATCAGCAACATGAAAAAGGCAATTGTATTTTCGATGATCATTCTCCTTCAGGCCTTTACCTGGGGATGTGAATCGTTTGAACCACAGCTGAAAAAAGAATCCGACCTTTTGGATGGTCCTGTAGAAGGGTTGAGTGAGACCGAGAATTTAAGGTTTCTACGGGGAGACATTGCTTTTAATGACGAAATCTTTACGCCTGAAACCGGCCTGGGACCTTTGTTCGTTGCAAACTCCTGCGGCAGTTGCCATCCCGGTGACGGCAAAGGACATCCTTTTACAACGCTGACGCGATTTGGTCAATACGATGAAACAGGAAACCAGTACAAAGATCAGGGCGGGCCTCAACTTCAAAACCGGGCCATTCCCGGATTTCTTCCCGAAAAACTCCCACCCGGGGTTGGCTTTTCAAGGCTGACAGCTCCGGCCGTCACGGGACTTGGATTCCTCGATGCCGTAAGTGACGAAGATATCCTCGCGTGGGCTGATCCGGCGGATAGCGACAACGATGGTATCAGCGGTGTTCCCAACTGGCTTGAGATGGAAGATTATCTGCTTGCCCGCCCCGGAAGCATTGAAGTGAACGGAAAATACATCGGACGCTTTGGAAAAAAAGGCGCCGCTTACGATCTGCATCAGCAAACAGCTTCCGCATATAATGAAGATATCGGGATCACGTCCACTTATGAACCCCTTGATACATATTCCGGGATGACAATCGATCCGGAAATATCGGACCTCACCGTTCAGAATGTTGTATTTTATTTGAAGACACTCAAAACTCCGGTTCCACGCAATACACATTCGGAGGCAGTCATTTCAGGGTCAGGATTATTCAATGCCATCGGGTGCGCCAAATGTCATCGGCCGGAAATGAAAACCGGTAGCTCACCCATCAGCGCATTAGCGAATAAGACTTTTTATCCATACACCGATCTTTTATTGCATGACATGGGCCCCGCCCTCGATGATGCCTACACGGAAGGTTCTGCTAAAACCTCTGAGTGGCGCACACCACCGTTATGGGGACTCGGTCTCACAAAATTTTCCCAGGGCGGAGAATATTTTCTGCTTCACGACGGACGCGCAAGAAGCATTGAAGAAGCCATCACCCTTCATGGAGGCGAGGCGGAAAGCAGCAAACAAAAATATCAGGAGCTGTCAGAAACAGAAAAGAAGAACCTTATCAGATTTCTTGAAAGTCTTTAATGAATGGAGAGAAGAACCTTTACAAAAACCTGTGTCATGTGCCTCGCCGCCGGCATGGTTCCTCCGCTGGTCGGCGGGTGTAAATCGACTTATTATACGCAGGGAAGTATGGAACCCAATGGTATCTCTGTTTTAAAGTCCGAATTCAGCTATCTGAAAAAAGACCAGCCGATGATCAGGCAATATATCATCGTGAAAAACGACAGGCTGGAGTTTCCGATCTATCTCTATCGTTTCTCCGACAGGGAATACTCGGCACTGTTGATGAAATGCACCCACCAGGGGGCCGAGCTTAATGCTTCCGGCGATCACCTTCACTGCCCAAGTCACGGGAGTGAATTTGACAACAAGGGTACTGTATCCGAGGGACCGGCCGAAAACAATTTGCGGTCATTCAATGCATTCGCTGAGAGCGATAAAGTATTTATTGACCTACGCCAATGAAAAAATACACTACTTTCATTACCATTCTCTTTCTTGCTTTCTGCAGCTTTTCCGTTGCACAGATCGACAGTACGCTGTTGAGAAGAGTCGAGCAGGACACCACAACGGCGCTGATGAATTTGGACGCCGTCTACAATCGTCCATTCCTGTCGGTGGGGAAACTACCCGTAGCCATAGGAGGTTATGTGGAGGCAAACTGGCAACACCTTGGCGCCGACGGCATTTCTGAAGGCCATCAGTTCCAGATGCGCAGGCTGACATTGTTCATCGCTTCCAGTATTTACAAGAGGCTGAAATTCTTGTCCGAAATAGAATTTGAAGATGGAACGAAAGAGATCAACATCGAATTTGCCTCCGTTGACATGGAATTCCATCCGCTTTTCAATCTCAGGGGAGGCATCATTATGAACCCGGTCGGATCGTTCAATCAGAATCATGATGGTCCGAAGTGGGAGTTCATCGACAGACCCGTTTCAGCTACGCAATTGCTTCCCGCCACCTGGAGCAATGTTGGGTTTGGCGTTTTTGGAAAATTGTATGCAAATAATTTCGTGTATGCCTATGAAGTGTACCTCTCCAATGGATTCGATGACCAGATCATATTGAACACCGAGAACAAGACATTTCTTCCGGCGTCGAAGGGAAATCCGGACCGGTTTGAGGAAAGCTTTAATGGAATCCCGTTGCTTACTGCCAAAACCGCCATTAGAAAAAAGAACCTGGGAGAGTTGGGCATTTCCTATATGGGTGGGGTATATAATAAGTTTCAGGATGATGGTTTGATCCTGGACAAAAAAAGAAGGCTGGATGTACTCGCCCTTGACTTTAACACCAAGCTTCCCACGGTCAATACCTGGATCAACGCCGAGTGGGCATGGATATTTGTTGATGTACCTCAAACCTACAGTCAGCAATATGCGGAAAAACAAAACGGTGGATTTATTGATATCGTTCAACCGATTATCAGGAAAAATATTTTAGGCTTTGAGCGATCAGTGATCAACGGCGCAATCCGGACAGAGTATGTTGACTGGAACGCAGGGAGATTCAATGAAACCAGTTCCAACATCCGGGAGGACTATGTTGCCGTTGTGCCAGGTGTCAGCTGGCGGCCGACATCACAAACGGTGATAAGATTGAATTACCGGTATTCCTGGTTAACCGATATTCTAGGAAACCGGCCATCAAAGACTGCCGGTTTTCAATTCGGCTTCTCATCCTATTTCTAATGAATATGACTAAAGACCAAAAACAAATCCCCATCAAACCTGCCCTCGAGATCCACGATCTGACAGTGGCTTTTGAGCGGAAGCCCGTGTTGTGGAACATTGATCTGACCATACCGGAAGGCAAGCTCGTGGGTATCATCGGTCCGAACGGAGCTGGCAAATCCACGCTTATAAAGGCGGTGATGGGCATCCTCCCGCTTAGCAGCGGCTACGTAAAATTATTTGACCAGCAAATTGAAGATTCAAGGCACCGGATCAGCTATGTGCCGCAGCGCGAATCCGTCGACTGGGATTTCCCTGCGTCCGTACTGGACGTCGTGCTGATGGGCCGTTATTCAAAGCTGGGACTCTTCAAAAGACCACGTAAGGCCGACCGCGATGCAGCGATGGATTGCCTGAGGAAAGTAGGGATGGAATCATTTGCGCACAGGCAAATCTCCCAGTTATCCGGAGGCCAGCAGCAACGCACTTTCCTGGCGCGCGCCCTCGCGCAGCAGGCGGACATCTATTTCATGGATGAGCCTTTCGCTGGGGTAGACGCCGCTACGGAAAAGACGATCATCGGACTTCTCCGGACAATGACTCATTCCGGAAAGACCGTAATCGTAGTTCACCATGACCTCCACTCCGTCTCACAATACTTTGACTGGGTGATCATGCTGAACACCAGGCTGGTGGGCGCCGGTCCCACGCCGACGACTTTTACGCAGAAGAATTTACACGAAACGTATGGAGGGAAGCTCACGATCCTTGCGGATGTGGCGGATCTTATCAGGAGGGAGAGTTTTCCGAGTCGGGAGGCGAAGTAGGTTCTACGCGGGTTGACGAATCCTTAGAAGGGAAATCGTTAAGATTAGTATTAAAACGCGCACGGAACAAAGGAGCAAAGAAAAAAAACTATGAGACCTACGCCCTACTCACAATTCACCACTCACAACTCACTAAATGAACTCACTACTCGACTTCTTCTCCTTCACTGATCCGAACATACGCTTTGTCGTGATCGGTTCGGTGCTGTTGACGGCCAGTTCGGCTATCGTGGGGTCGTTCACTTTTTTGAATAAGCGGGCGCTGGTGGGCGATGCCATAGCGCATGCAGTCTTGCCGGGAATATGCCTTGGATTTCTGCTGGCGGGAACAAAGAATCCCTTATTCCTTATCGGCGGCGCTTTCGTCACCGGATGGATTTCGCTTGTGGCGGTAGATTTCATTACGAGGCGCACACGCATCAAGGAAGATACAGCCATCGGGTTGATCCTTTCCGTATTTTTCGGGTTCGGGATCGTTTTGCTGACGGTGATCCAGAAATCGGGAAATGCTGCGCAATCGGGTCTCGATCATTTTTTGTTTGGAAAGGCGGCGGCGCTTGTCGGTGACGACCTCTATACGTTTGCATCCGTTGCCGTCATATTACTGATAGCAGTTTTTCTTTTGTTCAAGGAATTTTCGCTGCTGGCATTTGACAAGGATTTTGCCCGCGCCATCGGCCTTCCAGTTAAACGGATCGAGCTGGTGCTCACGTCCCTCATCGTACTTGCCGTGGTGATCGGCATCCAGGCAGTCGGTGTTGTGCTGATGGCAGCGATCCTCATCACTCCCGCGGCAGCGGCAAGGTTCTGGACAGACAAGATCAAAGTGATGTTCTTGCTTGCAAGCATCTTCGGTGCGGTAAGCGGACTTGCCGGCGCCTACATTTCGTATGTAGCTCCCGCTATGCCGACCGGGCCCTGGATCGTCATCGTGATTTCGTGTATAGCCTTCATTTCATTTTTCCTGGCGCCCAGGCGCGGCGTTATCAGCCGTGTGATGAAACAAAACGCCAACCGGAAGACCATCAATGATGAAAACGTACTGAAGGCGCTCTATCAACTTGGAGAAGAAAGTAAAAATTTCTTTCTCCAGCGCTCTGTGGACGAGATCATCCGGCGACGGAAATTTCAGAGGAGTCATCTCCTCCCCGTGCTGGGGAGATTGCGCAGTCAGGGGTATCTGGAACAAGTCGGAAGTCTCTGGGGATTGACTGAGGAAGGCAAAGACCGTGGTCAGCGGGTGGTGAAAATGCACAGGCTTTGGGAACTGTACCTCACCACCCATCTGCACATCGCTCCTGACCACGTACACGATGATGCGGATACCATTGAACACTTGCTGACACCGGAACTGGA
>JBBEBN010000148.1:0-6191 GCA_040882305.1 Cyclobacteriaceae bacterium | reverse complement strand
GAATGGCCACCAGCAGATAACTGTCCAGGGAACTGTAAAACAGAGTAGCAACACTCATGAGGGGATACAGATCAAAAGCCACTATGGAGATCACGATCCCGAGAATAAGACTGACAGAGACAGGCGTGTTTAGGGAAACAAAGAGGAAGAAAAGGATGATGGATAGATACGTGGCTTTCATGCGCGTGGTTCACAGCAATGTAAGGATCTGATAAAATTTCTCATTCACCGCTCTTTAATTGTATGCCATTCAGGTTCGCTTCCTTGTTTAGGTCCGTTTTTTTTCACCACGCTGACGATATCTTCGATCAGCCGCAGCGAAGTAAGTGCAAAGCCGAATGGAAGGGCAGCGGTGAACAGATACATGGGGAACCGGAAGCCCATGACGGATTTGTCCATCACAAAATGCATCCAGGTAAGCCTGCATGTCCAGTAGAAATAAAAGAGGGAGAATGCGAGAAATAAGAGCTGGCTTGTTATGCGGACAACTTTAGGGTTAATGGGGAGCCGGGCAGCTATGAAGTTAAGCCGTACGTGTTGGTTATCCCTTGTGGCAGCCGAGATCCCAATGGCGCAAAGCCATATGAAAAAGTACTTGCCGAGCTCATCGGCAAACACCACCTGAAAGTCTACGTAGCGGGCAAGTATGCCCAGGAGGACGTCAGCAAGCAGCAGGACCGTGAAAACCCAAAGCAAAATGCCTTCAGCGCGGTCTGAGAGCGCCTGTAATCGTAAGCCAATGGATGAAATGTTTGACCTCATTCTACGGACCCGTCAATATTTTTCAACTTCAGCGAGGAATTTGTCCAGAAATGGTTTCCCGAAAATCTTCTCATATTTATCCCACACAGGTTTTACCGCTTCACGGAACCTTGCTTTATCTGCAGCAGTCAGGTAGTATATTTCCACTCCTTCTTCGGCGATCTTTTTTCTTAATAAAGCCGTGTTCTGTCGCAAGAGTTCTTCTTCAAAGGTGACGGATGCATCGGCAACCTGTTGGATCAGGTTCCTGTACTCATCGGGGAGCTGTTTCCACCATTCGAGATTCACGAGCACAACCTCGAAGTCTATCGAATAATCCCATATGGTCATGAATTTCTGCGCTTCGAACAACCTGGAGCTGTAAATGACGTCTTCCGCATTTTCCTGTCCGTCAATGGTACCTAGCTGCAGGCCGTTATACACTTCCCCCCAGGCCATCGGTACCGGGTTGGCGGACATGGCTTTCATGTTATCCGCATAGAGGGGGTTGTTCATCACCCGGAGTTTCAGGCCGCGAAGGTCCTCGATATTCTGGACGCGAAGTTTGTTGTTGGTGAGCTGGCGGAAACCCCGTGGCCACCAGGCTATGATGTGAAGGTTTTTTCCGTTAAGCTCAGAACTGATACTGCCGAGCGAAGTACTTCTGCTTTTTGTGAAGGCGGCAACCTGATCAATGTCGCGGAAGAGAAATGGAAGGCTTACAACGGACGTTTTAGGAACAAGGTTAGCCAGATATGCCGTAGAGGTAATATGAATTTCAATACTTCCCTGCTGGCACATCTCGATCTCCGCCTCGCCTTTTCCTCCGGACAGCACTCCTGAGTGATATACTTTCGGCTCGATCCTGTTCTCGCTTTTGTCGCGGATCTCTGTCGCAAGGTATTCGGCACCAACGGTCACAATATCACTTGGGGCATTAACAACAGATATTTTAATATCCATTGCCTGTCTGTCAGCCGTGGACGAGGGACCGCAACTGCTGATCAGTAAAGAACCGATCAGGAGAGAAGTGAGAAGTCGAATCCCTTGCTGATGTGCTGGTCGTTCTATTTTAACGGGTGCCATAGACGTAGTTTTCCGGGTTCAATTTTTCATTTGCGGCATGGTGGACGATATCGCCATTGTTGATGACGGCGATAATTTTGCGGAGGTCATGGAGGTTGACCATGGGATTTCCCCTAACGGCGATAATGTCCGCGCGCTTTCCCACCTCCAGGCTACCTGTTTCCTTTTCAATTCCGCAGACCCTGGCGCCGTGAAGGGTCGCTGCCTGCAGGGCTTCGACATTGGTGGCGCCAAGCGTAGCCAGGAGAGAAATATCCTCCGCAAGATCTCCATGCATTCCGTCCGTGCCAACGGCGAACGGAATGCGCGCCTTGACAGTTAAGGCCATGGACTTGAACATCGCATCCTGCTCATCAATATGTCCCTGAATGATTGCCTGTGGAAGACGACGAACACGATCCTCCGCCAGTACCGCACCGGGAGTGAGAACCAATAAGGTATTCGAATCCGCCAGTCGTTGAACCTGTTCGGTGGTGATGTGGTACGCGTGTTCCAGTGTATCCAGCCGCAGTTCCAGGGCCCAGTCAAGACCTTCACCTCCGACACAATGGGATGCCACGCGCATACCCGCATCGTGGGATTCATCTATGGCCAGTCTGATCTCTTCCCGGGATAAATAAGCTGGAAGATTCCCTGTGCCTTTCAATGTACCCGTAATATATATTTTGATCAGATCCGCTCCTCTTGCAATGTTTTCTTTTATTGCCTTCCGGATCTCAGCCGAACCTTTGAAAGGATAACCTACGAATCCATGTCCATGTGGGGCGCGGATGCCTCGCGTTGCCACGAGCAACCTTGGCCCCGCCACTTCTCCCTTCGCTACCGCTTCACGACAGGCGACGTCCAGGAATTCTTTGTCACCCAGGCAACGGCACACGGTAACCCCTGCCATCAGATCCTTTCGCATCATGGCAGTGGCACGCAAGGTTAGCACTGGAATGCTGTCTGACATGTGATCCAGATAATTTTCCAGGTCTCCATCCATACTTAAATGTGTGTGGCTGTCGATCAGGCCGGGAAGGAGTGTCGCGTCCGGCCAATCGAAGACCTGGGCTTCAGACGCGGTAAGGATTTCATTGGAGGAACCGACTGCGCGGATAATCCCTTTTTCGATGAGCACGGCGCCCTCAGGAATAACATTACCCCGGATGCCATCCCAAAGATATCTGCCTTTAAAAATTGTTCTTCCTTCCACGGTTGAGAGGGTCAAATGCTTTTCGCTTCATCTTCATTTTGTGTGGCAGCCTGTTCTACCACTTCAATTAGATCGGCACCTTCGCGTTCCGACATGCCGCGTTTCTGGGCAGTGGAAAAGTATTCTGAAGCAGCTGAAGCCACGTACGCATTCATTCCAACTTTTCTCAGGGTGTTGATGACGATGGCCATGTCTTTGCACATTTGGCCCAGTCCGCCAGGGGACGAAGTCTGCTTTAATACACTTTCTGAAAGCAAACGAAAATAGTCGCTACCGGCAATGCCGCTTCCCGCTACCGCGGTAACTAAGGAAGGGTCCAGTCCGAGCTTCCGCGCTAGTGTGATCACTTCCATGGTGGCGGCATGTGTTGCGCCAACCAGCAACTGATTGCAATGCTTCACCGCCTGTCCATCTCCGGGTTTTGCGCCTGCGTAAACGATCTTTCCGAGAACCTCCAGTATGTTTCTTACCCGGTTTAGTAAATCAAGGGGCGCTGCTGCGATCAGTGTAAGACTTCGGGAGGGAATTCTCGCTACGCCTCCGGTAAACGGACAATCAATAAATCCGATACTTTTTTCCGCGCATCTTTCTGAAACAAATTCAACTGTGTCCTGGTTGATGGTGCTCATGCAAACAATGGTGGTTTCCCTTCTGCCTGCCCTGAGGATTCCGTCTTTTCCGGTGATCACTTCTGTGACCTGGTCATCATTCAACACAAGAACGAGGATGACCTGCGCATGCCGCGTAACTTCCTCCGGATTTTGCAATGGTGTTCCACCTGAGGAAGCAAATTCACTCATCGCAGCCGGCCGGACGTCGTAACCGAAAATTTTATAGCCATCCTTCAACCAGGCGTTTGCTGCAGCGAGTCCGATGCGGCCGAGTCCGATGATTCCAAGGGGTTCAAGAGGTTCAGGCATGAGTCAGGTTTTGGAGCGCATTCAGTATCCTTAATGTACCGGAAATTTTGCTGGCGGCCAAATCGACTTTTGTGAGATGAGAAATAACTTTTGCCAGCGGAAGCATTTTGTTTTCGGTTCACGACTCTCCTTGGAATTGTTGGTAAAAAGAATATGAATTGCATATATTTGTTTTACTGTTTTTACGAAGATTATGATCATTAATCAGGAAAAATGTGTTGCGTGCGGTAATTGCGTCGCGATTTGTCCGATGGGAGCGATCTACGTGGACCAGACTAAAAACCGCGCAATGATAAATGACGATGCGTGCGTGGAATGCGGCACTTGTTACAGGGGAATGAGTACAGAAAATCTCAATCCCGCAGTAGTGAGGACTATCCGGAAAGTGGCGAAGGTTCTTCGCTTTCGTTTTGAACCTGAACCCGATGTATGCCCGACCGCAGCCATTGAAATGAATGAACTTGAAATGCCCCGGCTCATCCGGCAGATTTTTTCCGATCCGGTGGTGGAACATAAATCCACCGGGATAAAAGGTAGGGGCACGGAAGAAGTGAAGACAAATGATGTTTCCCTGAGAGTTAATTCTGGTGAAGTGGGTTACACCATTGAGTTTGGCCGCCCCGGTGTGGGCGTTCGTTTTTCGGATATTCAGGAAATGACAAGAACATTGGCAAGGGAGGGTGTGACATTCGAAAAGAATAACCCGATCACCCATCTCATGACCGATACAATGACTGGTGAACTGCGTACCGATATACTCCATGAAAAGATCCTTTCGGCCATTGTGGAAATTAAGACAACCATTGGAGGGGTGGAGCGAGTTCTTGACATTGTCGAAGGTGTTGCTGAGCGGATTGATACGGTGATCGCCATAGGAATATCGACCCGATGTGAAGACGGGAAAGATAACATCCTGAGTCCACTGCTGGACAAACTGGGCTATTATTATTCGAGAGCGAAGACCAATATGGGGCTTGGCCGGGTGACCAATAAAATTGAATTTAAAAAAGCTGACGCGGTTGCGCCATGACCAATACACTACACCGGTACGGGCATTCAGACAGTTTTCGCGATGATTATATCATCTTTGCTATTCCTTCCAAAGGGAAGAACGACGAGAACTGCATTCCAAAACTGAAGGAGTTTTTAAGGATTTGTGCAAAATACAACCCCAGCAATATGGGCAATGGCAATCGCGGAAGCATTGCCCCCGAAAAAAGCCTCGGCCCCACCGCGCACTGGAAACGTGACTCAAAACCGGACTGGGAAAAAGTGATTGAAGGGGTTAACAAGCCTGGGACGGTGTCAGCGGTTTTTGCGTCGGCGGAACAGGCCCATAACTGTCTGAAGGAAGTTGTTGCCGCTGATTTTGGAATTTCCGTCAACATGAGCACTTCTGTGGAGAATGCGCAGCGCGCCGCAGAGACCTGCGGAGTTAAACGGCATAGTGTCGAGTATGCGCTTGCCTTCCACGACCCCCATGATCACCTTCCCAATTCCCAGATCCTGGGGCTTTCGACCATGTGCGGCCATGGTATGGTTTCTTTCAACATGGCCAGGAAGATGCTTGACATGGTGCGCGAAGGGCGAAGGACAAGTGAACAGGCGGTGACCACGCTTATGCGATTATGTCCGTGCGGAGTCTACAATCCCGATCGCGCGAAGCGGTTGATCGAAGAGGCATGCAGGGAGCAGAGGTGAGTTGTTGGGCATGAACAAAATTGTCAGCACGCATTGACTCACCGCTCACCATTGACAACTCACTCAAGCACTTCAATATATAGCCTTGGGCTGCCCTTGCTCTCTTTTGAATAAAATGAAGCATTTACCGCTCCCAATGGAACAATGGCCAGGCCGAGTGTTTTTCCATCGATCAAACGTTGAAGCACGGGCTGGGAAATGGTGAATAGAACCTTTTTATTTTGATTCCACGTTACGCTATCATCAATGATCATCTGAGTGTTGATGATGTCCTCGATTTCTTGGTTTCCTTTGAGTCTGTCAAAGGTCACTGTTTTTTCGTCCCACCTTGCATCACCACCAATGATCTCTGTAATTCGCACCATTCCGAAGTCCTTCTTAAAATCAGGAGAACGCTGAACACTGAAAGGAGACATCTCCAGTAATCCGGCCCTCTTTACTTTCTTGCCTCTGAGGGCACTGAAGTCCCAACGCATGATTGCCATCTGAGTGCCACTGACCGTAAGGAGACCGGTAGCGCTACCGGATGCTCCCCGTGTATGCCAGCT
>JBBEBN010000147.1:0-6213 GCA_040882305.1 Cyclobacteriaceae bacterium | reverse complement strand
AGTCGCTTCCAGTTGCTCCACCAGAACATAACCTTTGATGGTTCCTTCCGGCAGACCGAGATGCTGTTCCAGGCCCAGAAGCATCTGATCCCAGACGGCGGCCTCTTCCGCAGTCTGAATTTTAGGAAGGTACAAAACAATGGAAGACCCCTGTCGTTGTAATGTCTGATAGTTGTTTACAACATAGAGGGTAATGTCGACAATGGAAGCCGCCAGGGCCACTCCTTTTTCGTCGCGGATGTGGCGGTCATCGAGGTGAAGACCACGGGCGCGAAATATCTTTGTGGTAAACTTCAATTGTTCTTTCCAGTCATCAATAATTTTTCGCCCAAAGAAGCCCATTGACCACCGGTTCATTTCCGCGGCAACCTGTTCTGCCGTTTTTAGAAACAGTGGGTCGCCATGGATAGCGAGTTTAAGGTTTCGCTGGTTGTCCAGCGACATCGTTGTGATCTGACCCAGCGCATCTTCGCCATCGAACATCCAGCCATCCGCACCGGATAGCAACGCATAGGCTATATTGCGAATACTGCTTTCAATGGGCGCATTTGGCTTTGCGGCGGGGCCGGTGCCCTGTATCCACTGGCACTGAAGATCGCGGGGGATAACGGCGCCTTCAAATTTTCCCTCGCGCGCTTCCTGCACTTTGATCTTTGTGCGGGAAATAATATCCCGGGGATCCAGGAATTTTATCTTTTCCTGATCCTTCTCGCGGACCGCCCTTCTTTTGATCCGGGCATCCATCACCTCTTTCACCGTTGAATTGAAACGGGATAAAGCCGAAAGGGCAGAAAGGACTTCATCAGTATAAACATCGCGATACCTTTCTTTCAGGTGATTTCTGATTTGAAGACTGTTGGAATTCATAAATACCGGGTGCGGACTTTGGTTGGAGGTTATTGATAAGCTGGCATCGAATGCATCAGAAGGAGTCGGGGCATGATTCACACATCAACGATTGACGATAAAGACCGTCATGGATAGCGGACCATGTGCGCCCATGACCAGTGCCTGTTCAATATCGGCCGTCTTCGATGGGCCGCCGATAAATACACCAAATCCATAGTCACCGCTCCCGATTTTTGCATAAGCCTCATGCATCGTGGGTACGATAGTAGCTGCGTCGACCAGCACACCGAGGTGCTGGCAAATGAATGGGATGATGCGTTGACCCATGACCTCTTCTGTTACCCACACTGCCCCGTTTTCCGCCACGGCCAGATGGGCTTTGATCACGGCCAGCTCAACATTCTCAAAAGAATGAGGATCCGCCTGAGGAGAATAAAGTTCGAGGGTATCAGCAAATTCGCTTAAGGTCGTAATCATTCTTTTGCTGGTATCGAACTGTTCACCGATAAGAGCCTTCACGGAATCAGTATCATCTACCTTGACGGCCTTTCCTCCAATCCCGATAAAAGTGTCGATGTATTCCTGCACATTGTCCTGTTCATTGCCTTTGAAGGAAATCAGGGGCAACGGCACTGCCGGGGGTTGGTTTTTTAAGACTTCAGAAAGTATTTTTTCTCGGCTGCTCATGCGTGCATTTTTTAAACAGTGACTAAATGTTTTTATTCCCGGACTTGTTCCTGGAATACCATTGGGCGAAAGACCGGGATGGTGGCTTTGGCATATCCCGGTGCTTATACCAGGCGTTCAGGCTATTGTTCAGGGCAAAAGGAACATGCTTCATTACCCATCGTCCGAATTTCCCCGCTGAGTTAAAAAGTCCGGGAGAAGATAAAGTTTTTGCCATTGCTTTCATTCCCACCGCTTTGCCTTTCGGGGCGTATCCTTCTTTTACAATCACCTGTCGCCATTTATACAGCTGGTCGTGGATGTTAATTTTTACGGGGCACACATTTGAACACGAGCCGCAGAGTGTCGATGCGAAAGGGAGGTCGGCATGGCGTTTCATATCCAGGTTTGGCGCGAGAATGGCGCCAATCGGCCCCGTGATGGTATTGTGGTAACTCAGTCCCCCGCCTTTGCGATATACGGGGCAGGTGTTCATACAGCTTCCGCATTTAATGCACTTCAGGGAGTCCCGGAAATCAACACGTCCGAGCTGGCGACTTCTTCCGGCGTCCACAAGGACAACATGCATTTCCTGCCCGGGCCTTGGCTTTCGATAGTGGCTTGAATAGATGGTGATGGGTGTGCCAATGGCGCTGCGCGCCAGCACGCGCAGGAACACACTTAAGTGGTGTTTTTTGGGAATGAGTTTCTCAAGTCCCATGGATGCGATGTGTACCTCCGAGAGATGGGCTCCCATGTCGGCATTGCCTTCATTGGTGCAAACAACGAATTCACCCGTTTCCGCTACGGCGAAGTTTACACCCGTCAGGGCACCCCGTCGCGTGAGGAAAACTTCCCGCAAATGTTTCCGTGCCGCGCGCGTTAGAAGAGTCGGGTCTGATAATCCTTTTTCAGTTCCCAGGTGTTTATGGAAAAGTTCGCCGATCTCTTCCTTTCTCTTGTGGATACAGGGAAGGACGACGTGGCTGGGCGGCTCCTGATCGATTTGCTGGATGTATTCACCAAGATCGGAGTTGACCACACTGATCCCACGTTCTTCCAGAAATTCGTTCAGGTGGCACTCCTCCGTAAGCATGGACTTGCTCTTCACCATTTGCGTGATCCCTTTCGCTCTCAGGATGGAATATACAATGTCGTTATGCTCCTCGGCAGTCGCAGCCCAGTGCACCTTGATCCCGTTTTTTTGAAGGTTGTTTTCAAACTCAATGAGGTAGTCATGAAGACTCGAAAGCAAATGGCTTTTGATCTGGGACGCTGCTTCCCGCAGGTCTTCCCATTCAGGGATCTGTTTGGATATTTTATCGCGTTTTTGTCGTATCCACCATAGCGCCCCGTCGTGCCAGGTGACATGCTCTTCATCACGGTTGAATTCAGCAGCCAGTTCGGAGTGGCTTTTGCCGCCGAAGAAGGTGTTGGGGGTGTGGGCGGTTGCCCTCGCCTGGGTTACTGACTTATGAAGATTTTGTTCCATTGTCGTGAATCGTCAATCGTGAATCGTGAGTGGCTCCTGCGTAATCAAAGTTGCTGCGTCTGCCATAACTTTGGTAAAGAGACGAACATGCCGAATTGCGCCTGTTAAATCATTTTACTACGCATTTGAAATGTCTTTATCATTGCTTCGCCAAGAGCTTTCATTCCTTCGAAAGTAGCATAATTTAGTTTCACGGCTAAATCCAGACAGGCATCAATTTCAATCACGGATCCTCTTGAAATCTCAAAGAATCTACTTCGCTCTGCTTTCGATTTTCGCGAGCATCCCTCAGCCAGGTTCAAATGAACTGACAATGCTGCTCTCCTAATCTGTTGGGCCATAGCGAATTTCTCATCACTTGGCAATCCCCTTGTAAGCTTATAGCATTCAAGGGCGAAGACCTGTGTATACTTATAAACGTCGAGTTTTTGGTGTGAAAGTTGTAAAAACATAACGAGAGGGTTTAAAGGTGAGTCGAACTAAAAAAACATATAACTGACAAATCATTGAGTGACTACAGACGGTTTCCCCGGCACGACCATTCAT
The DNA here is from genome assembly GCA_040882305.1 of Cyclobacteriaceae bacterium. Taxonomy (GTDB): domain Bacteria; phylum Bacteroidota; class Bacteroidia; order Cytophagales; family Cyclobacteriaceae; genus Chryseosolibacter. The sequence goes on along the minus strand of JBBEBN010000147.1, from coordinate 2,660 downwards.
TCACGACTCACGACTCACTATTCACGATTCACTACTCACTATTCAAGATCTCCGCAATATGCACCACCTTCACCCCGCTCTTGTTCCTGTGGATCAAACCTTCCAGGTGCATGAGGCAGGAGAGGTCGGAAGAGGTGATGTATTCGGCGCCATTCTTTTCGTGGTCGGCGACGCGGTCTTTACCCATTCTCACAGATACCGCTTCTTCGGATACACTGAATGTTCCGCCAAAGCCGCAGCATTCATCGGCGCGGTCAAGCGTAATCAATTCCAGGCCTTCAACCATGTTCAGCAGGCGCAGAGGTTTTGAAAACGGAGGAGCATTCAGTTCGCTCATTTGCGAAAGGTAAAGACCGCGCAATCCGTGGCAGCTGTGGTGTATCCCGACGCGATGGTGGAAACGCGCATTGAGTTTTTCGATCTTCAGCACGTCGGTAAGGAACTCAACGAGCTCGTACACTTTACCCCGTATATCCGCCGCCTCGTCAGGGCGCGCATCCGAGTGAAGATGTTCTTTCACATGCAGCACACAGCTCGCGGAGGGAGCAACGATGTAGTCAAATCCTGCAAAATTCCTGACAAAGAGTTCATCACAATCATGACCCAGGTGTTGAAATCCCGAGTTTGCCATTGGTTGTCCGCAACAGGTTTGGCCCATGGGATAGACCACTTGCATTCCCAATTTTTCCAGCAAATGCAAGGTCGCTACCGCTGCCGAGGGATAAAATTGATTGACGTAACAGGGGATGAAGAGGCCGACGGTCATAGTGAGTTGTGAGTTGAGCGGGTTTCTGCGCAAATGAAAGTTTCTGTCATTCCTCTGCTTTTTTTGGGAAATTAATATTTTTTTGTGAGTTGTGAATGATGTCAGGCGACTGAATGCATAGATTATGCATTTGTGGTGAAATAAGGTCAGGAAATCACCACCACCTCATGGTTTAGAATCGATCTGATCTCAAACTCACTCCATCCGTCGCTCACGGTTGATGAAAGTTTCTCATCCGAGACAAGCAGCTTCAGGTTTTGTCCTTTCACCTCCTTTTCAAGCCTGATCCTCACAGAAACGGGTCCGATAGGAATAAGTTCGTGCACCGGCTGGCGCCAGGTCGATGCGCTCGTAAGATTGGTCAAATGCAAAACCATGCGGCCCGGTTGGTGGTAAATGTTACAGTCAATTAACCCAGCTCCCTTCACCGACAGGGGAATGTCATCTTTCGAGGTCCATCGAATGATATTTGAAAGCAGATTGCCATGATCGGGAAGATTGTAGCGCGCAAACTGTCTGTCGATGTCAGCCGGCATAAACACGACCCGGCTTCCATTCGGCATGGTCCGCAGGATCAATCCTGCAATATCCGTCTTAGGCTCCCGCATCCAGGCAGTCTCAGGCGGATAAATTGGAAACTCAGGAATAAACGTCATGATGACCTGGTTCTTGTCATCAACCCTTACAGGTTTTAGAGCACCTCCAAAAGGAAGGATGTCGGTTTCTTCAAACCCATTTAACACACGGTGGCGCTCCGAGGTAACAGCAGGCTCCGCACCTGTCTGAGGTCCGTATACTTTGCTGCGCATCTCCGGGACAAGCCGGAGATAAGTGTGGGCAGTGCGCCGGATGGCCACCCTGCTTTCCTCGTCAGGTCGGGATAAGATATGCGCTCCGAACAGATCACTCAGCGCATAATCATTGAGCGAGTCACCGGATTCGTTGAACAGACTGCTTTCGCCTGTGGCAAACAAGTTGCCTCCGCGTTCAACAAATCGTTTTACACTTGCGACCTGATCTACCGTCATGGACCCCAGGTTTGGAAGGATCAGCAAACTGAATTTTGACGCATCGCGGTTGATGTGGTCGGCATGTACTGGTTGGTATGGGATCCGCGCGCGGATTAGAGCCTGTGTAATACCATTCCATGGCTGGTCGACCAACGTGTCAGCATCATCCCGACCAAAGAAGTCAGTGTTTTCCTGTGACCACACCACACCTACTGTTCCGATTGGAAGGCGGTTGATAAGATATTGTTCATTGGCTTGATACCAGCGGTAGATCGGTTCTGCTGTATGATACATGCGGCGATCTTCGTGGTAGGCGCCGACATGATGCCACCATGGTTGTATGCCGCCGGCGAAACCCTCCAGCATCCACATATGCGCCTCCGCTGCGGGCTTGCTCGTCAGGCGGAAAGTAGGTCGTCCCGCCTGATACATGGCCATGCTGTCCGGAATTAATTTGTCCCAACCCAGCAGGCCGTGAATCAACTTTCCGATATCGCTCATATGCTGGAAGCCGACGGCGTCGGTACGCGCCTGGTGATCAAGCATGATGATCTCCGCGCGCTGACATATTTGTTTATAATCCCGGAAGCTCCGTGATTGTCCGCTGATGGATCCGCTGTTCATGCCAGACCAGACGCACGTTGGTCCTCCGGCCGATCGCGTAGTGCGGTTATTGAGATCCCAGATCTCCAGCCTGCGGTCATAATTCCACCTGATCCATTGGCGATACACCGGATCATCCCAGTTTTTTTCCCGAGGAATTTCCTCTCCGGTTTTTTGACGGAAACTTTTTTTACAATTTTCACAGTAACATATTGAATCACGACCCAATCCGCTCCAGCTGTTATCGGTGAATCCTTCGGGATGATACAACTTTGAGATCT
>JBBEBN010000146.1:0-6233 GCA_040882305.1 Cyclobacteriaceae bacterium | reverse complement strand
CGTTTTGGAAAATAGTATGTTGGGGAATTTCGTTAATTTTGAGAAAAAACCGTTGGATCTGAGTGTTGGTGATTATAATACAATGACTTGAAACTGATTAAAATCAATATTGTTCTTAGGGTGCTGATCGTGTCGGCGCTTCTCCTTCCGGCAATCGGCTTCGGCCAGAAAAAAAAACGGGGGGGTGAAGAGGCCGCGATGGGCATCAGGCTCCGGGAAGCTGAGTTCTACTTTACGGAGGGAGAAAAATTCTTCATTCTTGAAGATTACGCGAAGGCGCTTGTGTACTATCAGCGGGCGCTCGACATCAATCCGGAAAACGGCACCATTCACTACAAGATCGCTGAAGTTCTGGCCAAAAGCAGCAAACAAGAGGATCTTCTGAAAGCCTCTCTCAGCGTTGAGCAGGCTATTAAACTCGACCGCAAAAACAAATATTTTTATTTACTGGCCGCCACCATTTATAACAGCTTGGGAAGGTTTGACAAAGCAGCCCAGGCTTATGAAGCCATGATGGAAAACATCAAGGGCACTGAAGAATATTTATACGAGGTAGCGGCTGTATACCAATATGCCGAAGAGAGGGAAGATGCCGTGAAGGCCTACGACCGCGCGGAAGACGTCTTCGGCGTTAACGAGGTATCCTCCATTCAGAAGCTCAAACTTTATCTGGAGGCCGGCAAGGTTGAGGAGGGCATGGCCGAAGGAGAGAAGCTGGTCAGGGCGTTTCCTGATGAAGAGCGCTATCTTATGGCCTTTACGGAAATGATCTCCAAAAAAGGCATGCGGGAACAGGCCATCCGGTATCTTGAGGAGTTTGTAAGCCGTAATCCGGCCTCGGGAAACGTGAAAATGCTCCTCGCCGGATTTTACCGGGACATGGGACTGGAGGAAAAGGCGAGACCGGTTTTGTCAACCCTCTTTGACGACCCGGACATCGACCTTTCCAGCAAACTCATCGTACTGGGGGCCTATAATGCCGAACTAAACGAAAATAAGTCTAAAAGGATCCCGGATCCCGGAAAGGAGCATTTTGCCGTAAGTCTTTATGAAAAGCTAAAGACAGGATATCCGGGAGACCCCAGCGTCCACGTCATCGGGGGCGACCTGTATCTCTGCACGGGAAAGGACCGGGAAGCCCAGAACGAATATTTAAAAGCCGTTGAATCCGGGGCTGTGGACTTCGAGGTGTACGAGAATCTGTTGTTTCTGGAGATACGGCTGGAACAGTGGGATCAGGCGATCAAGCATGCTCAGGAAGCCCTTGAGATCTTTCCCAATCAGAGCATGATCCATTACTTCAATGGCTTTGCCAATTTGCGGAAGCGCCGTTATTCCGAAGCGATTGGCGCGTTTGAACAGGCCAGGCGGTTATCTGCTTCCAATCCTGCCCTGACTGGTGAAATTAACAGTCAACTGGGAGAGGCCTATTATGCGACGAAAGAATATCCCAAATCAGACAAAGCATATGAAGAGGCGCTGGCCTTTAATCCCAATAACGCCACGGTCCTGAATAATTACAGCTATTACCTTGCCCTGCGAAAAGAAAACCTCGAAAAAGCCGAAAAGATGTCGGCCACCCTGATAAAAAATCACCCGGAAAACCCGACCTTTCTGGATACATATGCCTGGGTTTTATTTACCAGGGAAAAATTCAGGGATGCAAAAAAAATGATGGAGCGTGCCATCAGTACCGGAAAGGCCACTGCGACACACTTCGAACATTACGGAGACATACTTTATAAGCTCGGAGACATCGATGGTGCTGTGCGTCAATGGGAGAAAGCCCGGGGCTTGAATGCTAACAGCGAAACACTCAATAAAAAAATTGCGAATAGAAAAATTTATGAATAAGGGCCCAGGGTTCTTCTTTATGCTGCTTTGTATCCTTGCTTCCTCCTGCAGCAAGAAAGTTACCACGACACTCTCCACTGTTCCGAAAACCGTGCTGAACATTGAACAAATCGACTTCGACTATTTTCAGGGTAAAGCACGAATGGTTTTGCGCGACGCTAACAAAGAACGCGACGTAAAAGCCAACATCCGCATGCGAAAGGACAGCGTGATCTGGATGACCTTTTCCGTGATCGGCGTGCAGGGCGGAAAAGCGCTGATCAACAAGGATTCCATTACCATCGTCAGCACGGTGGACAAAGAATATTTCGTTTTCCCCTATTCGGAATTAAGTGAACGGTTCCATTTCGATATTGACTTTGAAGTTGTTCAGGCTGCCATGCTGGGCAATCCGATTATTCCCAGGTCAGACAATGATGATGTTGTACAGGAGAGCTCCATGTATTTGCTCAAACAGGACCAGTCCGATGTCAGTGTCTTAAATTACGTGAATGCCGCAAGCATGAAGATCGAAAAAGTGGAGATGAAAGAAGAGGGAACTATGAACTCACTGGTGATCAATTATTCCAACTTCCAGCCTGTGGGCGAGAAGATATTTCCCTACAACGGAACAATCAACCTCTTTTATAAAACGCTTTCGGGCCTGTTGAATACAACCATTATCTTTGAATATAATAAGGCAGAAGCAGGCGATAAGGAACTCCGGTTCCCTTTTAACATTCCAAAACGATATGCACGCAGGTAAACACATACTGCTTCTAATTCTCTTGCTTTCTTTGTGCTTTTCGCTGGCCGCACAGAAAAAAACAAAAAGCCAGCTTCAAAAAGAAAAGCAACAGAGTGTACAACGGATCAAAGAGGTAGAAAAAATACTCGGTGAGACGGCGGCAAAAAAGAAAAATACGCTGGGCGGATTGATCGCGCTCAACCAGCGGATCCTTGAACAGCAAAATCTTATCAGTTCCATCCGAAGGGAGATCAACCTTCTCAACTCGGAGATCAGGGAAAACAATGATCTCATCGCGGTGCTGGATGAAGACGTTGCCAAACTGAAAAAAGAATACGCGGCAATGCTTTATGCCGCCCAAAAAGCCAGCAACAGCACCACACGGCTTACCTTTTTATTTTCATCGGAGTCATTTGATCAACTCGTGATGCGCCTGCGGTACATGGAACAATACAGTGAGACCCGGAAGCTGCAGGCTGAGCTGATCGCCCAGGTGCAGGCTGAATTGGGCAGCCAGGTAAAAAGGATCGAGAATAAACGGGAAGAAAAGAATGTATTGCTCAGGGAAGGCATGAAGGAAAACGAAAATCTTGCTTCACTGAAGAAACAGCAGAACAACCTGGTGAAAGCCCTTGAAAAAGAAGAAAAGCAGTTGAGAAGCGACCTCGAAGAAACGAGAAAAGCCCTGACCGTTCTCGACCGCAAGATCAACGACATCATCAAGGAGGAAATGGAGCGGGAGGCGCTGGCTTTGAAAAGTTCCAGGACGATTTCAGTGGCCTTGTCGTCATCCTTCGAAGACAACAAGAACAAACTGCCGTGGCCGGTTTCCACCGGTTTCATATCCCAGAAGTTTGGCAGGCAGAGCCATCCGGTGTTGAAAGGCATCGTCACCCAGAATGACGGCGTCAATATTCAAACAAAGGAAAATGAAAAGGTAAAAAGCGTATTTGATGGTGAGGTGCGGAGGGTGGCGTTTATTCCGACACTTGGAAGCTCCGTCATTATCAACCACGGAGAATATTATTCAGTGTATACTGGCCTTAAAGAGGTGTATGTTAAAACCGGCCAGAAGGTTATTGCCAATCAGGAGATCGGTCAGATCATATCAAAAAATGGCGTTTCCGAATTGAACTTTCAAATCAGAAAGCAGTTTATAGCCCTGGATCCCCAGGCCTGGCTGATGAACATGTGATCGAAAGAATTCAGTATATTCTTTCAGAATGTTAAAATTTTTAGCCTATTTTTGTGGTTACCTATGAAAAAATTCGGTAGGTAATGACAGCGGCTGTTAGTGGGCCGGCATTCGTATCTTCTTGAACTTTAATTAATTAATATATGAAAGCGGTTTTGTTGTTTTTGGGTAATTTGGGAATGCAGGAAATTCTTCTTATCGGTCTGTTTGTGCTGATCTTCTTCGGAGCCAAAAAGATCCCTGAATTCATGAAAGGTCTTGGAAAAGGCGTTCGGGAGTTCAAAGATTCCATCAAAGACGTGAAGAAGGATATCGAAGATGCTGGTGCTGCCGCCAAGATCGAAGACGGAAAGTAAGGATTGAAAACATACGGCTCATTCCGGAAGATCCGGAACGATCTTCAGAACGGCACCATTTCCTGCCGTGATTTAGTCAAGCAGCATCTATCAAATATCCGGGAAAAAGCCCACCTCAATGTTTTTTTGAGCGTGTTTGAAGAAGAAGCGCTCAGTCGCGCCTCGGAGGTCGACAAAAAAATAAGGGAGAACAAAGCCGGCAAACTGGCGGGATTAGTGGTAGGAATTAAAGATGTGTTGGCTTATCAGGATCACCCGCTTCAGGCTTCCAGCAAAATTCTCGACGGATTTCTTTCCCAGTATTCAGCAACCGCTGTACAACGCCTTCTGGACGAAGATGCCATCATCATCGGGCGCCAGAATTGCGATGAGTTCGCAATGGGCTCCTCTAACGAAAATTCCGCCTTTGGTCCTGTCTTAAATGCCATTGACACCTCAAGGGTGCCTGGCGGCTCATCAGGCGGCTCTGCAGTGGGCGTAATGGCCGATCTGTGTCATGTTTCACTGGGATCGGATACGGGAGGCTCTGTTAGGCAACCCGCAGGATTTTGTGGAGTCGTGGGGTTTAAGCCCACCTACTCCAGGATCTCCAGATACGGATTGATCGCTTATGCCTCTTCCTTTGATTGTATTGGGATATTTGGAAAATGCGTCGAGGACGTGGCGCTGGTGCTGGAAGTAATTGCCGGACAGGATGAATTTGACAGCACAGTGTCCACGCGGCCCGTTCCGGCCTACTCGAAGGAGTTAAACGAACGCCAAAAACCGTATAGAATCGCCTATTTGAAGGAAATTGACCATTCTGACGGAATCCAGCCAGAAATCCGGCAAAATATTCAGGAAAAAATCCGGCACCTAAAAAGTGCAGGTTATAGTGTCGAACCGGTTGATTTTCCACTTATGGAATACATTTTGCCGACGTATTACATCCTGGTCACGGCAGAAGCAAGTTCAAACCTGTCACGTTTTGATGGTGTGCGGTATGGATACAGGAGTAAGGCCACTACTGACCTTCATTCAATGTATAAAAAAAGCAGGTCCGACGGTTTTGGAAAAGAGGTGCAACGCAGAATCCTGCTGGGCACCTTTGTGTTGAGCGCAAGCTATTATGACGCTTACTACACAAAAGCCCAGAAGGTGAGGAGGATCATCAGGGACGAGACAAAAGAAATGCTGAAGAAATTCGATTTCATCCTGATGCCAATCACGCCAACAACCGCATTTAAGATAGGCGAACACACCAGTAATCCGATAGAAATGTACTTGGGAGACGTTTTTTCCGTTCAGGCTAATGTAGTGGGTGTTCCCGCTATTTCCATTCCATGCGGCAAAGATAAAAAAGGCCTGCCCATCGGAATGCAGGTAATCGCTGATGACTTTGAGGAATCAAAATTGTTGCATTTTTCTAACTTCTTAACACAGCTGAACTAGTATGGGAAAAATTACATTCTTCCTTCTTTTCAGTTTCGTTTCAATGCAGGCCTTTTCGCAGGACCTGCCTGAAGAAGTTATTCAGCCACTCGATTCGGTGGTGGTGGATTCGCTTGAAGTCGCCGAAGCTGAAGAGCAAATGTTGTACAAGGAAGATACGGCGGATTACATTTTCTATTCCTTACCCAAAGACCTGGAATACATTCCGGGAGATGATGACCCCACTGTTTTCAGAGACCGCCTCAGCTGTGTGCAGAAAGGAATCACGCTCATTTACAATGAAAAGGTCCATGCCTTTATCAATTACTTCACCGTAAAGGACCGCGAGTACACACGTCTGATGATGCGCAGGAAAAACCTTTATTTCCCCATCTTCGAAAAGTACCTCGCCAAATACAACCTGCCCGATGAACTCAAATATCTGGCCATCATAGAATCCGGTTTAAACCCGCGTGCAGTTTCGCGCGTTCGCGCGGTAGGCCTGTGGCAATTTATGTCGGCAACCGGGCGGTACTACGGATTAAATAACAACTGGTATATCGATGAACGGATGGACCCTGAAAAGTCGACTGACGCAGCCTGCCGTTATCTGAGAGACCTTTACCGGATGTTCAACGATTGGGAGCTTGCGCTGGCAGCCTATAACACAGGGCCCGGCAACGTTCGCAAG
>JBBEBN010000145.1:0-6251 GCA_040882305.1 Cyclobacteriaceae bacterium | reverse complement strand
TACGCGGGTTTTGGGGCCCCTGGTAAGTAGGTGGATAATTGTCCAGGCTACCAGGTAAGTAAGACCGCAAATCGTAAACAAGAGATTATAACCGCCTGCCAGGTTGTCGTTGGCTTTATAGGCGTCCAGCAAATATCCCACAAGCCTGGGAAAGAGAATTCCGCCGATGGCTCCTGTCATTCCGCCAATGCCCACCACTGAACTTACGGCCTCTCTTGGGAACATATCGGACACCGTCGTGAACATGTTTGTTGCCCATGCCTGGTGAAGCGCCACGGCAAGGCTGATGAGCGCCACAGCCACCCAGACATCGGTGACAAACTGGGCGGAAATAATCGATAGCTCAAGCGTTGCAAAGATCAACAGGGCTGTTTTTCTGGCCTTGAGGGTAGGCCATCCTTTCCGGATCAGCCAGGACGAGAAATACCCTCCGCTTATACTCCCCACTGTGGTCGCGGCATAGATGATCATCAGTTCAAGGCTCGGTCGCGTCAGATCCAGGTTAAAAGTGGAGGAAAAATAGGAGGGAAGCCAAAATAGGAAAAACCAGTAAATAGGGTCAATGAGGAATTTTCCAGTCACAAACGCCCAGGTCTGACGAAAAGTAAAGAGCCGGTACCATTTTATGGAATGTGCGCTGGCCTTTTCATCATGGTCGGTTGCATGGTCTTCGGATATGAGCCTGAGTTCCTCGTCTGTAATTCGCTTTTGCCTGGCAGGGATTTCGTAGAGGATGAGCCAAAAGAAAAGCCACACAAAGCCCAACGCACCCGTTATCCAGAACACTTCCTGCCACCCATACCGGACGAGTATCCATGGAGTGATAAGTAAGGCCATAACGACCCCTACACTGGTTCCTGCGTTAAAGATGCCAGTAGCAAGACCCCTTTCTTTTTTCGGAAACCATTCCGCAACGGCTTTCATCGCAGCCGGAAAGTTGCCGGCTTCTCCAAGGCCGAGGCCGATCCGCGCGACACTAAAGCCAGCGACACTCCTGGCCAGCGCATGAAACATCCCCGAGATACTCCAGATGATCACGGACCAGGAATAGCCCGCCCTTGTTCCAATCTTATCAATCAGCCATCCAAAAAACAGTAGCCCCAATGCATATGCTGCCGTAAATGCCATCACGATGTAGGCGAAATCTGTTTCACTCCAGTTGAATTCTATTTCAAGGGTGGGTTTCAAAAGTCCGATGATCTGGCGATCCAGATAATTTATGGTCGTGGCAAAAAAAAGCATGGCCACGATGATCCACCTGTAGTTCTTAATCTTCATCGTGAGTTGTGAGTGGTCACTGGTGAGAAGTACGTGCTGCTGATAACTTTGCCCATTGTTTATGATTTGCCTCTACCGTTCCATTCACGGTATCCTCGTCGCCTGCCTTGCCAGGAGCATCCATTTCCCCTTCTCCTTCTGCCAGATCTGCATAACGCCCAGGTTTATATGGCCCGGTGGTTGTCCTTTGTTATCAGTGCCGGCTGAAAATTTGTGTCTGACAATGGCAACATTATTGGTTATAGCGATGGACTGCTCGGTGAGATCAATAGAGGTAAATCCGGACTTACCGTCTACGATCGCCGTGATGAAAGCATCCTTGTCCTCTATGAGCCAGCTGGAGTGACCATAGCTTAATCTTTCTGAACTCAACTCATCCAGCAGCATCTGATTGGCATCTATCATTGCCTGGTTAAGTTTACTCACGGCGTTGGCAACAACCTGTTCATCCTTATTTTGAGCCCATACAGCAACGCATGGTATGAATATGCAAAGAAGTAGTGAAAGGACTTTTTTCATAAGGCTGCAATTTAGAATTTCATGGATTCAATTTCCTGGCTTCATCGATTGCGGACAAAAGATATCCTTTCGGGTCGCTGGCATATTGCCAGAACATAACGCCAGCCATACCATGCCCCCTGACGTATGCACACTTCAACTTTACAGATTCCTCATCATCGTAGCTGACAAGTTGGTTGGTCTTCGCGTTGAAGAGGAAAGGAGCTTTCGCCTTCATGTCCCAATGCCTGACAAACCCAGGACGAGTGGCGATGCTGTCTTTGACGAATGTGTATCCGCCGGCTCGTGCCAGTGAATCGACGGGGCGATTAATGCCGAGATTGTCCGCGGTTTTCATATACCAGCTTCTTCCGTAAAACGGTATCCCCAACACAAGTTTATGAGCGGGGACCCCTGCTTTCGTATACTCCTGATAGGCCCTGTGTCCTGACTGTTCTTTTTCGTAATTCTCCGACGGGAACAAATTGGAGTGATGGCCTGCGGTGTTGCCGGCGACGTAAAAATCATAAGCCATCAGGTTGATGTAATCCAGGTATTCTTGGGCTTTGGCCATTTCCGTGATCTCAATGAATCGGGTAAAACAAGGGATGGCCGTGGTAAGTTGATAACTTTTCCCCGTTCTGTCTCCGAGCGCATCGAGTTCTTCCCGGAGGACTTTGAACATGAGCGTAAAATTCTCCTTATCCTCTGGTCGGAAGACATTGTCCTGGCCTTTCATTCCGGGGTATTCCCAATCGATGTCAACACCATCCAGATCATACTTTTCAACAATGTCGACGTTCGTACGCGCAAATTTCCGGCGGGAGTTCTCTGTGAGGACGGCATCGGAGAAATTCTCGCTCCACGACCAACCGCCAACTGAAAAGAGGATTTTCAAAGAAGGATTCACTTTCTTCAACTTGTTCAGTCTCTGGAAATTAATCGTATCGGCACCGATATTTTCCAGCCACGCCATGCTGTCCTTGACATTTACAAAAGCGTAATTGATGTGTGTGAGTTTGTTGGCATCAATAGTGGTTTCATCTATTTCACCACGGAAACCGGGAACATATCCGATCACTACGAATTGCCCGTCCGCTGAGACCGTATTCACTTGCTTGCCTGTACTTTTGCAGCCCGCTATCAAAAGTATGGCCATCCATAAGAAATAAAAATGTGCCGATCGCATTTGGAAAAAGTTTAGGGTTCAGGACTGAGATTCGCCAATAATAATAAAAAAGTTAATGGGAATGCGCATCACCATCTGTATAAAATTCGATGTTCCCTTATTCTGCTCAAACTTCGTATTGTATGTGAATTTGGCTAAATTGATCTTTCAACGGCGTATGTCTGTCCCGGTATTTTCTGTATCTGGACGCGGTCAAATGCCTGATCGGCTCCATACCTTTCTCCACAAATGTCAACGACGGGTGTTTCTTTATACCAATACTCAATTGGGAAAATCACCCTCTTTGTACTACATTGAATTTTTGAATTCAATGCGATTTTAATAGTCAGTAAGCCAGTGCAAAAAATTTCTAAAAACAATTTGTGGGGGATTGATCTGGGGGGCACAAAAATAGAAGGAGTGATCCTGAAGTCCGCCGAAGATCCTGAAGTTTTGTTTCGCGACCGGGTACCAACCGGGGCCGATCAGGGATACGAACACATACTCCGTCAGGTTGTGAAACTGGTAGACATGATGCGTGAATTTGCGAAGGGTTTGCCTTTCAGAATTGGGGTTGGAACGCCAGGGGTACACGACCCGAAATTGAGGACCATGAAAAACTGCAATACAGTTGTCATGAATGGGAGGCCTATGAAAAAGGACCTCGAAGACTTATTGGGGTTGCCCCTTGAGATGGCGAACGACGCCGATTGTTTTGCCCTGGCGGAAGCGCAACTCGGTGTGGTGAAAGAACGGTTCCCGGAAGCTCGTGTGGTTTTTGGTGTCATCATGGGAACGGGCGTCGGAGGGGGAATCGTAGTGGATGGGAGAGCAATCATCGGGCTTCACGGTATCGCCGGTGAATGGGGACATAATTTCCTGCATGAATCAGGAGGACCCTGTTACTGTGGCAAAGCAGGTTGTGTGGAGACGGTGATCTCCGGACCGGCTTTGGAGCGATTCTATTTTAAGGAAACTGGAAGCAAAAAGAGTCTGAAAGACATTGTTGACCTGGCTGAATCCAAAGTGGATCCGACGGCCCAACGCACCATGATCCGCCTGGTGGAGTACTTTGGTCTGTCATTGAGCGTGATAATAAATATACTCGATCCGGATGTCATTGTGATCGGAGGAGGCGTGGGTAACATTGACATGCTATATGATCGGGGTATTGATTCGGTAAAAAAATATATTTTTAATCATGGGCTGGAAACACCTATTGTGAAACCTTCATTGGGCGACAGCGCCGGCGTGTTTGGCGCAGCTTTTTTAGTAAATAGTCCCGGCTGATATGAAAAGAATTGCCATAGTAGGTCCTATTCCCAGGGATCACATCGTCACCTACAACGGTGACCTCATTCAGAAATGGGGTTGTGTAGCCCACCCGGTAATTGCTTTATCCAGCATGGTGGGAGACGCAATAGAGATCATTCCCGTGTCGCATGTGAGGATCACGGACCAGGATAATGTGAAGGAAGTATTTCAGGGTTATAAGGGCATTAACCTGAATCATATTACCTGCAAGAATGATCAGGGCGATGTTATCAGCCTTAGGTTTGTGGATCTGAACAACCGAATTGAGCGACAGACTGGTTTTATGGATCCCATTGTGCCGTCCGATTTTACTGAGCTGCTCGACTGTGATGTCTTTATTTTTATTCCGATCAGCGACTATGAAGTATCGCTGGATGCGCTTCAATTCATCAAGAAAAAAAGGAAAGGCAAGAGCATCATTATTTTTGATGCGCACGGGCCCACAACGGCGTGCCTTTTCAGAGGTGAGCGGCAACGCAAATTCTGGCTCGACCGCGACATTTGGCTGCCCTATATTGACGTGTTGAAAATGAACCTGGAAGAAGCGCATGCCTCCTGGTTTAAGAAGGAATATGAGAGTTCAGATTTTGACAAGGAGATTACCCTTGAGGAAATGCGTGCATTTGCACAACATTGTCTTGGAAAAGGTGTGAAATGCGTCTGCATCACCATGGATTCCAGGGGGTGTATGGTCTATTATAACTTGCTGGGAAAATTCAGGGAACTACTGGTGCCCGCAGTTCCGGTGGAACACGTCGTAGACACCACCGGGTGTGGCGATTCCTTTGCAGGGGGTATCGGGTTTGGCTTATTGCAGGACCCAAATGATTATGTGGGTGCCGTACGTTATGGCAATGCCCTTGGAGCACTCAGAACGCAAGGCAAAACTTTTGGTGTGTTTAAGTCATTGGAGGAAACGAATAAGATCATTGAAAAAACCTATGGTGTGTGAGGTGGTCCATAGTCCATGGTCGATAGTCCATAGTCCATAGTTAATGTTCCATGGACCATCGACTTTTCTAAATTAAGACGAAAAATATTGAACGAGATTAAAGGTTGCATTTTCGATTTGGATGGCGTTATTGTTGACACGGCACATTATCATTATCTGGCCTGGAAACGGTTGGCAGAAGAACTCGGCTATCACCTGACAGAACAGGAGAACGAACAGCTGAAGGGTGTGAGCCGCATGGAGTCACTGGAAAGGGTCCTCTCATTGGCCGGAATTACCTTACCGAAAGTCGAGAAAAAAAAACTGGCCGAAAGGAAGAATACCTGGTTTCGCGAATATGTTGAGGCGATGACTCCCGGTGAGATCTTTCCAGGTGTGAAACAGCTGATCCACGACCTCAAATCAACCGGCATAAAAGTAGGACTTGCGTCGAGCAGCAAGAATGCAAAGAGGGTTGTTAACTTGCTTCAAATAGAAAATGAGTTTGAGGCAATTGTCGACGGTAACATGATAAGCCATACAAAACCGCATCCGGAAATTTTTTTAATCACCGCCAGGGAATTGGGGATTGATCCTTCGGCTTGTGTAGTGATAGAAGATGCAGAAGCCGGTGTGGAGGCAGCGCTTTCCGCCGGCATGAAATGCATCGGAATTGGTTCACCGGAATTGTTGCAAAAAGCCAATAAGATTTTTTCAAAAACGGCGCAGGTAAAACCTTCCACTTTGCAGGATCTTGAGTCGGTAAAAAATTAGTCTTAATTCCTGGGCAAAATATTGATAACGCTATGAAGAATTATCTTAAGCATCATGAATGGCAGATCATTGAAGAGGGATTTGATCCGCATAACAACAAGATATCCGAGAGCGTATTCAGCATAGGGAACGGGCGTATGGGGCAGCGCGCGAATTTTGAAGAAGACTACTCCGGGGAAACCCTTCGGGGAAACTATGTAGCTGGTGTTTATTATCCGGACAAGACGCGTGTTGGATGGTGGAAAAATTGCTATCCGGATTATTTCTCCAAAGTGCTTAATGCTACCA
>JBBEBN010000144.1:0-6282 GCA_040882305.1 Cyclobacteriaceae bacterium | reverse complement strand
TTATCAAATGCGCATCTGAACAATTTAAAATCCGCGCCATTTGGAAGGTAAAACGTGTTCTTTGAAAACTGCTGCGCGTACTGACTCAATTTTCTGGACGTGGAAAGGGTAAGGTCAAAGTCCCTGATCATCTTTTGTTCAAGGCGACTCCCGTGTCTGGAGATATATTTTGATTCTGAAATATTATCAACACAATGATAGATCGTACAGACAGGTTTGAATTTGTCGGCGTCCTCCAGGTAGAAGGGATTATAGGAATTAATAAAAATGAAATCCTTTATCTGGTACTTTTTTATCGCTGACCGGATTGCCCATGAGACAATCGCATTGTTAATGGAACTGAGAAAACTACTGATTTTTCCCTGAGGAAGGAAGTTAACCGGAAGGACAAACCGTGGCGTGACTGCAATTAGGTTTTCATTGGATGGATCAATGCGCCTGTATTTATTAATTCCAAAGAAAAGCGCCAATAACCTTTGTCGAACGGGCTTTTTCATGAACCCTGTTACTACTTCCTTGAGCGTAAAGGGATTATCGATATAGAACACGCGGTTGGTGCGCGATATTTCTTTCGAAAGCGATAGTGCAGTGGAATGGAAGAGAGAATCCCACCGCGGCAATGCCATCATGATCACGTCATTTCTTATCATACGCCCCGGTTTTTTTTCTACCAAGTTCCAGCACGAAATTGAAGCCCTGCTGGTAATACGTGATCATACAGGCAAAAATATTCCTGAATTTTATATTGAACAGCCTCACCAGGATGAAGTGTCCGGCGATGGAGATAATGAGGTAAGAGAGCAGCGTTCCATAGGCTGCGCCGATCAGTCCGAACAGTTTTATAAAAATGATATTGTTGATGATGTTGACGATCAGGCCAAAGACCAGCAATCCAAAGTTTAATTGCGGTCGTCCGGACGAATCCATGGTCACACCGAATTGTCTGTTAAAAGGTGTTATCAGGCCAAAGAGGATCGTTACCCTTAAAATTTCAGCTGATGCTGCGTATTTGGGGCCGGCGATGATGTAAATGATAAAATCGGAAAACAAAAAGGTGACAATGACAATAGGCACCGTTAACGCCAGAGTCAGGCCTACAGATTTCTCATAGATTGACCTCGAAACGGATTCGCCATCTGCATGGATGCGTGTTGTCGTGTGTGGGTAGACCACCTCAGCCACCGAGGTGGCCGGATACTCGATGAGATTTGATAGCCTTAAGGCTGAATTGTAGAGGGCTACAGCCGAAGGATTCAAAAAGTAGCCGATCGAGAACTGGTCTATGTTCTTAAAGAAAAGTGAGCAGAGGTTCGTTCCCATAACATATTTTCCAAACTGGAATATATTTTTCAGCATCAGCCAGTCGAATTTAAAGCTGAAGGTGAGAAAGGATCGCGCTGAAAAAAATGCAACGATTAATCCGATGAAGGTGCAGAACGACTGGATCAATACCAGTGAAACGATCGATATTTTAACGTGGAGGATGAATATGGCCAGGATCGCCAGAAAAAAGCTCCCCTGTCTTGCAATGGAGCTCAAAAAAATTCCACTGAAGGAGAATTCGGATTGTTGTATATAATTGAACTGGGAATAGGGAACCAGCAGCGCCAGCGTTATTCCATAATACCAGAACATGGGTTCTATTTCCGGAACTTCAAATACTCTGCTCAGCAGCCCAGAGAAGGAAATAAGGATGGCGAAAATGATTGAAGAGAACAACAGGTTTATTATCCAGGTTGCAGAAATGACCTTGGCGGAATCGGCGTCAGGGTTCGCATGCAGGAACTTGATCATGGCATTCTGGATCAACCCGTTCTTGGACATTTCGATGATGGCAGTCATGCCCAGGAACAAACTCCACGCTCCAAACTCCGGCTGTGAGAGCGACCGTATCAGAAAATAGAAACTACCGAATCCAAAAATCAGAATTGAAAACCGTGATCCGATTGAAAACGCTCCGGCCTTAATCCATTGGTTTCTCTTTGGAACTTTCATCGGAGTACCATATCAATTAAAATTTAGATCAGATGGAGAGGTCTTTGAACTGGACTTTGTTGAGCACTGTCCCGAGGAGTTTGTGTTTTATGGATTTAAGATATTGGACGGATTCTCTATCCAGTGGATTTAATACGGTATCAGCGCCAAAGACCGGTATAACCTTGTCAGCATACTCAATGAGTTCTTTGGTATCCGAATACTCATTCAATGATGGTCCTTCCAACAAAATGCAATCGTATTGGGTAGCCAGTCTGTCAACAACTTCCTTAAAATCCTTTCCGGCAAAAATTTCAGATGGCGAATCATATCCTCCGATGTTTCCAATGATGTCCACACCATTGAACTCCGTGTTGTGTATAATACTGTGCCTCTCCGTTTCCGCTCGCTCTTTCCCGTTCACTTCCCCATTGCCGTTATGATTAGTGCTCTTGCCGTTCTCACTGTCGCTCTGCGCCGCTTGAGCTTCTTTACCGTTCGACTCAGTTTGCCGGACCTCGGTTTCACTACCTTTTTGCAAGAGCTTCCTGTTGTCAACCTGGGCCACCAGCATTTTGGTAAGTGAATTATGCCGGAAGTTTGTATCAATGATCAGCACCTTTTTGTCAATCAGGCTTAACGTGTAGGATAGTGAAAGAATAAGGAATGATTTTCCTACATTTTCCTGCGTGCTGGTAACCAGAAAAACCTTGTTCTTCGAGGATTGAATTTCGTAACGCAGTTTCCTCAGGAAGTGGACAAAAACCTGCGATTCCTTTTCACCACTCTTATCTATAAAAGCTTTTCGTATGTTGAAGGTCTTCCTGTTCACAAAGTTGATAGAACCAATATTTTTCAAACCGGTAAACCTTTCGAGCCGGGACGTAAAGCGAACGCTGAAATCAATGAATTCAATGGAGAAGATGACAATGATACACAACGCCAGGCTTCCGGCCCCGGCCAGCGCCATCAGCAGCAAGGCTTTTGAAGGTTCCGGTTCATAGCTCGGCTGACCCTGCAGGGTTTGCCGGATTGAGCTTCCGATGACGAGCGATTTGTTTTTGGCAGTGTTGTACTTGTCCTGGACGGAAGCGTAGTCAGCCGAAGCGAACTCAACATCGCGTTCAAGATCCGCCAGCTTTGCTTCTTTGCCCGCGAAACCTGAAGCGTGGTATTTTAAGGTCCTCAGCGTTTGCTCAATCGACGCGAGATCCGATTCTGCTATTTTCAGTTCAAGTTTCAGTTGGTCGCGGTCCTTCTCCAGTTCCTTCAGGTCCTCGGAGAACGTATTGTTCTTTAAGGCATCGATGCGGCTCATTTCAAGCTGGAGCTCGTCGCGCAATTTTTTGGTTCTCGTTTTGCTGGCATCATCCGTGGCATTGTTCAATTCTCGGATCTGCCTGCGCAACTCTATGATCCGCTGATTGACCTGTACGACTTCATCCTGGTTAAGGCCCGATAAGCTGTTGATCTTGTTTTCAACCGAACCAAGGGAAAGCTCGAGGCTCTTGATTTTCTTGCGTTCGTTTTCCCTGTTGATCTCATAATCGGCGATGAGGGTGATCTTACTTTCACTCTCGGCGTCATAGTTAAAGACATTGTTGCTGACCTTAAAAGTGTTCAGGGTAGCCGTCTTTTCATCGAGTACTCTTTTCTTCTCTTTTACGAGCTTCTCAAGAAATTCTATGGACTCTGAGGATCGATCCTGCTTGAGTGCCTTATTATACCGGATGAACTCCTCACAAACTGCGTTGACAAGCAAGGAGGAAAGAAACGGATTTTCCGAAACGTAGTTCACGGAAATGAAATCCGAACTCGACACACGCCCGATCCCCAGACCTTTGACAAGCTTTTCATGATCATAATCGAACCCTCTCAGGATCTCAAATAAAATGCGATCTTCCTTGTCATACGAATCCAGTATTCTGAATTTTGAGTGCCTTTCCTTGAACTTATCTTTGGCCCACGCCATGGTTTGTTTTGTGATGGCGACATCCTCGGGGGTATCGTCGGATCTTTTGAAATTCCTGAAGGGGGCTTCACTTTCAAGATCATGAACGACAAGTCGGTAAGCAACGAGGCTCAGTACTGTCTTAGAGTTCATTGACTCTATGACGTTGATAAAATTGGTGTTGATTTCAAATGGATTGGCGTTGGAACCCTCACTCAATTTCACGGATTCATCGGTGGTAAAACCGGTTGCGATTTCGGCAGTGGATTTGTACTTCTTATCCATCCGCGAAATAAAGAACACCGAACAAACAATCGTTAGTGCGGGAATTATAATTAACACCCAGATCTTGCGTTGAAGTACTTTAAGAATGGCGACGAAATCCATTTTCGTGGGAATCAATTCAAATTTAAGTATTTTTTCCGCCTTTCGGCATTTTGGAACTTGTTTATGAAATTGAGGATTGTCTGAACCTAACGGTACAGGCCGATTTTGACGGTCTCCGGTGATTCAGTATATGCCTTGTCTGGTTCCTCAATACTGAATGTTACCCTGCTGCCTTCCACACCCTCCAACCTCAGTCTTTCGAGGATTTTGTTTAGCCTTCTTTTAAACACTTCGAGATCACTGGTTCCATCGCCAGCCATTGCGACCAGAACAATTTGAATATCCTTTCTAAGGGATAAGTGACCGGCTATTCTTCTGATTTTTTCCTCCTGATCCAGACTGAGTTCACTTGAACCAGACATGAACCGGATAAAGGGTTGGCTACCCACGATTTCGCTGGCTTCTTTGTCATCAACGAACTGACGGGCATTCGACAAGGGCAGCTTTGGCTCTGAGATTGCAACAAGCTCGGACCAGTAAATATCCGCCGCCCCGGCATCCCGGGTGCTGACAAAAAAGGCCAAACTGTCCTGATAAAGGGAGAAGAAAGCATCAAAGGATGGGCTATTTATTGCACTTCCCAGATTCTTCGGCACTGACCATGTTTCCCAAGACTCATATAGGCGGTCTGAATAAAAAATATCGGCGTTCCCAAGGCCCTGATGACCATTGCTCGAAAAGTACAACCTCTTATTGTCACGGGATAAGAACGGCGAAATCTCAAAACCGGAAGTATTAATCGTAGGACCAATATTCCGTGGCACCGACCAGTTTCCGGAAGGGTTTTTAAGGCTTACATAAATATCCTCCTCACCCTTGCTGTCGCGCCCTTTCATGGAAATAAGGATAACCTCTCTGTCTTCGGAAACATACAAACCGAGAAATCCATCGTGTTCCACCCCGTCAATCAGAATGAGTTCCGGTTGGGACCAGTTCCCCATCACATTTTTTGAAAAATATACGCCCTTCAGCTTTTCGTGAGGCGAAACATCGAGATAGTACAACGTCTTCCCATCGGAGCTGATCCCAACTACCGCATTGTTTTTTCGATTGTTATTAATCGCAGGATTCCGGTTATCAGCTTTGCTCCATTTTCCTCCGTCAAAAGTGCTGACCCATATGTCCTGTCCCGCATATTTACCTCCGACGTTCTGCTCGTACATCAATCGGCTGAAGTACAGCGTCCTCCCATCGGGCGACAACAGCGGCATGCACTCTTCGCCTTCGGAATTGATGTCTTCCGATAATTTTTCAACAGGCCCAAAAGTAAATTCCTGGCCCATGACGGGCAGCATCACAGACCAACCAAACCCAATCACAAAAATGACTTTCCTTACCACACCCATGACTCCTCCTTTCTTAAATTATTTATCCTGAACCCTACCACCAACTCATGACTGCTTCCCCCAAAAGGTTGGAAACCCCCAAAAGATGCCTCGTACGAATACGCTGCATTGATGCTCTCCGTCACATTCAACCCCAGCATCAAGATACCGGTGCCGCTATCCCGGTAGGTAAGACCTACCCACCCCTTGTCCTGAAGGTAAGCCTTCAGGCTATAATCTATAATGAAACTATCGTCCATCAACAGAAATGCAAGTACGCTGGCTTTAAAGGCCAGGGCCGGATTCGTTCTGAAGGCAAAGCCCGTCTGCATGCTCGCCCTGTAGAAAGGCTCTTCCAACGCCACTTCCGATGCCCTGATGGGTCTGTTGACGATTGACAGATACGACAGCCCCAGGTAAAAACCCCTGGAATACAGCAAAGCTCCGCCACGCACACTCAGGTCCACCTGGGAGGTGGCGCCGCCGAGCAGATGGTTGTAAAAAGGATCCGGTTCATTGAAAGTAATTTCCTCCAGCCGAAGGCTCCGGCTCTCCAGAACCGGAGATACCCCCATGCTGAACCTGAAGGTCTTCGACACGGGATAATTCCAGGCGTAATTAAGGGATGCTCCCATCGAATTGATC
>JBBEBN010000143.1:0-6293 GCA_040882305.1 Cyclobacteriaceae bacterium | reverse complement strand
CCCGCAGTTCCACCCCATCCGCCCTTGATATCCTGTAAGGGGATAAAAGTCATTAAGCGGACAGATTTCAATACAAGACTTTCGCCTCCGTCCGCGCCCGACCGTGTTCCCTTAAATTCATTGTAACTCACCTGAACGTTCTCCCCGATCCGGATCCTGTCTTTAAATTTGAATTCCGTGTTTGCCCGTACGGTGTAACGGGAATAGTTGGTGTGAGGCATGATCCCATCCTGATCAAAGTAGTTGAAGCCTACCGAGTATTTGCTGGCCTCCGTAGCTCCGTTAGCGCTGACCTGATGGCTCTGAATTGGTGCAGTGCGAAAAGTTTCATTCCACCAGTCGGTTCCGGATTTATTAAATGGAACAATTTGGTGTCGAGGACTATTGAAATCAATATTATAAAGATCTGGGTTGGTATCAGGATGTCCTTCCATGACCCCTGAACTTGGGCCGGCCAGAATATAATCAGGAAGTCGCGGCTGGGCTCCTGTACCGTACTGGGGATGGGAAGGCGTTTGCCCCGCATTTGCCAGACTTTGCCACATGAGTTGGCCAAGTTCGGCAGGGTTCAGCAGATCCGGTCCCTTAGGTGCTTTTTGTACACCGTAATAAGAGTCAACCGTGATTTGAGGAACGCCTCTCTTACCTTGCTTGGTGGTTATAATTACCACGCCGTTTGCAGCCCGTGACCCGTATATAGATGCTGAAGAAGCATCCTTTAGAACCTGCATGCTCTCAATATCCTGAGGGTTGATATTGTTTACGTTATAGGTAGGTACTCCGTCAACAATATACAGCGGGTCGTTATTCCCGAAAGAACCGTACCCCCTTACCCTCACCTTCGCTCCGGCACCGGGAACGCCCGTACCACTGGTCACGACTCCGGCAACGCGTCCCTGCAGCTGTTGCTGAAGATTACCGGCAGGTGTTACCAGTAACTCGGAAGTTTTTACGATCGATACCGCGCCGGTAATGTCTTTCCGGTTTTGTGTGGTGTATCCCGTAACGACGATTTCCTGCAGCGCAGTTACTTCAGGCTCGAGTGTCACGACGATCACTGTTCTGTTCTCAACCGGAATTTCCTGGGTTTTATATCCGATAAATGACATCACCAATACGGCGTCGGGGGGAGCTGATAAATTATAGTTACCTTCATTATTGGTTGAAGTTCCGTTGGTAGTTCCCTTCACCAGGATGCTCACACCGGGCAGCGGGCCCCCGGTCTCATCGGTAATCGTACCGCTTATTTGAGTCTGTCCATACAGCGCCGAAACAAATCCCATCATGAGGATGAACAGGCTGCATTTCTTATAGAATTTATAAATATTTTTCATGTTTCTGATTTTTTAATTTTAAGGAACGACGGTCACGGTCACGGTATATGTAACTGTGTAGGTAACGCCCTCATTTGTATCATTTACCGTAAGCTCCAATTCAACCGGTTCGGAATAATCTACCTCAGTACCGCTAACAAAAGTGACCCCGTCTACTTTCATCCCCGTGACGGATACGCCTGCCGGAGAGGATGTAGAGGCAACGGTATTGATACTGGTGACGTCTGTGCCGTCAAGGACATCCATATCAATCGTAAAATTCGTCGGTTCAACACCTGCTGCCGGATCAGGGACCAATAACGGAAAGGATAACCCCAATTTAGGTGCTGCCACCGCGTGAACGGAGTAAGTTTGAATGCCTCCTGCATTGGCTGAATCCTGCGAAAAGACTTCGAATTCCAGGGCTGAGGTAAGGTCAAGACGGGAGTCTTGCCCCAACACTTTTCCATCGTATTTAAGGATCGCAAATTCGCCATCCAAGGCATAACCGATCTGGATCGAATCGAATTGCGTTGATGGAGTACCCAGCGTATCATAGATTACAATGGTTCTTGCCGTGTTGTCCACCGCAACCGCCAATTCTTTTTCACCCGCCGCGGCACTTACCGCTGTGGCTGAAATCGACTTGATGGTGTTGGTGGTTTCAATGGGCGTAACATTTACTGTTACTGTGTAATCACTACTGGTCCCATCATCTGCGGTAACCTTGTAAACCTTAGCAGTAGAGAAATTATTTTCGGTTGTTCCACTAACCTGGTCTACCCCTCCTAGGGTGACTTTTGAAAACGCCGAAGCGGTAAAGGCAGCTTTCAGTTTTGTAACATCCGTACCGTAGGGAACAGTGATTTCAATAGTTTTTGCCTCTTCATCGATTGTTGTTTCCGTGCTGATGTCATCAAAGGCAAATGCAGAAAGAGATTTGTTGGTGCTGGTAATGGTGATGGAAATAGGATCTGATTGCACGTTCTTCACGCTTTCTCCATCTTCCGAATGGTTATTGGCCACTACAACTGCCTGAAAAGTCCCTGGCCTGGCATACGAAAAAGTAACCGATGTCACACCATCGGTAAAATTTTTCAAAAGAATCCCTGGGTCCCCGCTTGGAATACCATACGGTAACAGGGAAATCGCGTCTGCATTTACTTCGGTGACAGTAAATGTAACGTTGTCACCAACGTTGGCATTGGTAACATTGGCTTGTAAGGTAGGCTTAGCAGGGGTTGTAACTTCATCTTCTTCACAACCTGTCACGCTAAACCACACCACACTCATTAAAACAAAGTGAGTAAATCTTCTCATCATAATTGGTTTGGTTTAAGGGTAAATCATCCGCTCACAGCAAAGAAAACTGGCGAGTCAGAGAATAATCCCAACAATGTAATTATCCTCGCCCTTTAATAATAAGGAACGTGCTGTTTTTTTTTACAATCGTTGGTGCAATCGATTGCGCTACCGTTATTTCAGTGTCTTTCACCAGAATCCAAATTTCTGCGGCCACCTCGCCTATTTTCAATTAAATTTCAACACTTCTTTGCAAAAACAATGAAATTTATTAAGCGGCAGAAATCTGAAATTAAGATGAAAAAGATCCCATCAGGATTTGAGCATTTCGTAATCCTCCCTTCCTTTTGCTCATTATCTTGCACCCTGATACCCACTTTCCCTGAATGAATTTCAAGAGCAACTTTCTCATCAACACAGCGCTGATCTTCTTAGCGGCGTCATGCAACAATATCGAAAATAATCCTCCGGCGTTAGCCAAACGACACTGTTCAACCTGTCATGCTTTCACAGAACCCTCCTTACTAACCAAGAAAATCTGGGATTCCGGCGTGTTCCCGGAAATGGCCTACCGGATGGGTCTCGATTTCTCCAGACTGCCGATGACAACACCACATGAACTCAAAGAAATTCTCAATGCCATTCCGGCTACTCCCCTGGTGACGGAGGAAGAATGGAAAACCATTAAGGAATATTATATCAGAAATGCACCCGATACCCTGCCCTCCGCCACGCAAAAGGATTTTTTGCCACTTCAACAATTTAATCCGTCATTATTTCAGCTGCGCATCACCAATGGTACCGCGCTGACGATGATCGAATTCGATGACGATTCAAAGAATTTCTATATCGGTACCAGAAAAGCCAAGATGTTTCAATTGACCGCTTCACTTGAATTAGAAGATTCCTTTCAACTTGCCAGCCCGCCATCAAGTATCATTTTTCAAAACACGGGGCAGCACATCGTCGCTTTAATGGGTATCATGGACCCGAACGATCAGCCCGCAGGTACGGTTGTCAGGTTAACATCGCGGGAAGAAAATCCCCTACCGCTAATCGACTCACTGAAGAGACCTGTTTATATTGACCAGGCTGATTTGAACAATGACGGGCAGAAAGATCTGGTCGTTTCCGCTTTTGGCAATCTCACCGGCGCATTGCTGGCTTTTGAAAAAACGGATCACGATTACCGGCCCCATTTAATACATCCTTTTCCAGGAACACGAAAGACCATCATTTGTGATTTTAATCAGGACGGATTACCGGACATCTTAGCCCTGATCACTCAGGGAAATGAACAGATTGCCCTTTTTACAAACCGCGGTAATTTCAAATTCTCATACAGGGTTCTGTTAAGATTTCCTGCCGTCTATGGTTCCAGTTATTTTGAACTCTGCGACTTTAACAAAGACGGAAGTCCGGACATTCTGTATACTAATGGCGACAATGCTGATTATTCCGCGATCTTAAAACCCTATCATGGCGTGAGAATATTTTTAAACGACGGGAAAAACGATTTCAGTGAATCATTATTTTATCCGCTGCACGGCGCTTCTGTGGCACGCGCAATTGATTTCGACGAAGATGGAGACCTTGATATTGCCGCTATTTCATTTTTTCCGGACTTCAGAAAACATCCCGAACAAGGTTTCGTCTATTTCCAAAATAATGCAGGTAGCCTTACCCCTTATATAACAAAACTTGCAGGTTCTTCAAGATGGATCACTATGGAATCAGCCGACATTGATCGTGATAACGACGTTGACCTGTTACTAGGAGCCCTGACATTCCCGAACGGCGTGCCGGACAGCCTTTATCAGGAGTGGGGGAAGCAGAAGACGTCTTTGCTGATATTGAGGAATAATCTGCGATAGGATCGTGGTGGAGACGGTTGTTGTAGAGACGCAAGATCTTGCGTCTCTACAACCAACAAACGCATGTCCACACACCACTCACGGTTGATAATGAAACAAACTATTCAGCACAAACTGCCCCACATTCCTTCCCTGCGCAAGGCCTTGATCGCAGGCGTCGCGGAAGTGGATGCCGCCGTACAT
This sequence comes from Cyclobacteriaceae bacterium, assembly GCA_040882305.1. GTDB lineage: Bacteria > Bacteroidota > Bacteroidia > Cytophagales > Cyclobacteriaceae > Chryseosolibacter. The sequence continues at coordinate 1,621 of JBBEBN010000143.1, read as the reverse complement.
GCGCGACATGGCCGCCTCGTTGGCGGCCTCATAAAAGGAATTGAAATTCCTCTCCGGCAGACCGAAAAAGAGTTCGGAAGTATCGGTAAAGCGAAAATTATCGCCCAGGAAATGTGTCAGCACGACAGAGGCGGCAGACGACACTACACTGTGCCCACTGCTGTATTCCGGGAAGGGAGGTGTTTGAAGCATCGGTCTCCACTCCGAATCCATGTATTTGTTGATAGCGGTTTCAGGGCGGATGCGATCGCTCCTGAATTTCTCCTGCCAGCAGCTGATAAATCCATCATGCAACGTAGTGGCTACCACGGTGTGAACGAGAATAGCGGAATCGAGAGAAAGCCCTGCCTTTTTACAGACTATTCCCGTGATGCCCATCCAGTGGCCACCCGGAGAGATCTTCTTTAAACCGATCGCCATATGTCCCGAAAAGGAGACGGCAAAAGGATTGCAGTCCCAGAAGTTGGCGATTTCACGCTGCTCTGCTGAAGCGTTGTTCGCAATCTCGTAGACCTCTTTCATCTGCTGATAGAAGGAGCTGGAAGGATCCTTGCTGAAAGGTGCGGGTGGCGCGGGAGCAAACTGCGAGGCAGAGTCCAGATAAAAAGGCCGGATGGTTTCCCATTGCGGTTCAACAGCAGCCATATACGCAGGTGGAGTAGGATACCAGTGTCCCTCCTTCTTACGAGGGGTATACCGCTTATACGTGCTGAGTTTGTTATAGCCGTCTGCGCGCGCGTAGGCGATCACCTGCTGCGCTACCTCCATGGAATACCGCACCTGCTGGGAGATCTCCTTCTCTGTAAGCTTTTTGACGCGCTTAAAATGGTCGATCAGCGCCTGCTTTTTTTCATCCAGCAAATGTCCTGAGGGCATAAGATTCCGCCCTACTTCCAGCATGGCATAATTGCTGCAAAAAGAAATATCTACCTTCTTCGGCACGGGCACACCTTTGATCTGGGGATCGAGGTTCAGTTTTTTGTTCAGGTCGGGCAACCTGCCCTTAGCCAAAAAGACGGCCTCATACGCTCCTAAAAGCGCATAAGCATAAACCCTGCTGGCAGCCGGGGGGTTGGCGGCATCGTGCAGCATGACTTCTGATAAGTGGAAAACATTATCCGAAAGTAATTGAATTTGCTCCTGATTCTCCTCGGTGACCTGCGAAAATCCGTCGATAAAAATCGTGAGCACAATCCCCGTCAACCACCAGAATTTTGTCCCTGCCTTCATGATCCGTTTATTTAATGCTTTGTGTCTTATTTTGTGCCCGTCATAAAATGACTGCACCTTAACCTAATATTTTTTAATCGTTGCGCAGAACCGCTGATTTCAGTTTATACGTATTCACGCCAACATTATTTGTCCCGACCATCAGGTACAACTCACCGTTGCTGGAGACGACCAGCAGCGATTTGGTGTCACCTGTTAAACGCAAGCCTGAGGCAGGCTGAGCCATATAGGCAAAGTTGCCTTTTCCGTCTCCTTCATATAATTGTCCGAAATTCGCATCGATCACCCCCATGCGGATGCGGATCGAACTTTGGTTGCCGGCGACGATGAAGTCCATTTTTCCATCCTTGTTATAATCTATCGTGGTCATGGCGTAGATGGGTGCAAACTG
>JBBEBN010000142.1:0-6303 GCA_040882305.1 Cyclobacteriaceae bacterium | reverse complement strand
CGGAGGGATCGATCCCGATGTCGTCGTCACCGGTGTAGAGGCCCATCCCCTGACACAGGTGCTGTTTGAAAAAGGTTTTATTCTCGATTTCGTCACGGAGTATGTTCAAAAAAATCCAAAGCCCGTTCATCCACGCGACTTCACCCTGACGGAGGAGGAATATCATGATTTTGTTTCCTGGATGAAAGGGAAGGATTACGCTTATAAGTCATACGTGGAGTACGGCATCCTCCAACTCGTTGAGGAGGCTAAAAAAGAAAAGTATTATGAGGGTCTGAGAGCGCACTTGGATCAGATCAGCAACAAGCTTGTGGAAGGCAAAAAGACCGAACTGATGTTGAATAAAGATCAGATCAAGCGCCTCCTGGAGGAAGAGATCGTAGCACGACACCATCTCGACAAGGGAAAGATCGAGGCAGCCTTCAAGTACGATCTCGATGTGAAGAAGGCGGTGGAAATGCTCCATGACGGGACGCAATATCGCAAGGTGCTGCATGTGCAGTAGGGCCCGGGCGATGGCAGGCAGGCTCAACACTCACAAAAAAAGGGCTTCATCAGAAGCCCTTTTTTTTTCAACCTGTATCTTATCTCAGGAACAACAGTTCGCGGTATTTCGCCAACGGCCAGTCTTCATCGTCAACCATTAATTCCAGTTTATCCACTGAATCGCGGATGGCTTCAAAGTATTTTTCTTTGATGTCGTCGCAATACGAAAGAGCGCGTTTGTGAACATCGGCGATCTTATTGGCGCGTTTGCGCTCTTCAATCATATCGCGAACACCGTTCTTAATGATCTCAATGTGTCCGGAAATCTCCCGGATGGTTTGAACAACAGCCTTATTGTCCACGCCTAATCCTGCCAGTCCGTTGGCATTGGTGATGAGCTTATTCTGATAGGCAATGGCAGTCGGAACGATGTGGTTCATCGCCAGGTCACCCATCACACGCGCTTCGATCTGCACCCGTTTGATATAGGCTTCCAGTCCGATCTCGGTGCGCGCCTCCACCTCCTTGTGCGACATGACACCGTGTTTAGCGAAGAGGTCGAGCCCTTTCTTCGTCGTGTAAGCATCCAGCGCCCGCGGGGCATTCTTGACATTACCGAGTTTGCGTTTGCCCGCTTCCTTCACCCATTCCTCGGAATATCCGTCTCCTTCAAAGCGGATGTCTTTGGATTCCTTAATATACTGTCGCAGCACATTGACAATGGCCAGGCGCTTTTCCTCGCCTTTTTCAACCTGAGCGTTCACTGCTTTATAAAAATGATCCAGCTGTTCGGCAACGATAAGGTTCAACACCATCATCGCTGTGGCGCAATTGTCACTTCCGCCCACGGCGCGGAACTCGAATTTATTCCCCGTGAAGGCGAACGGCGAAGTGCGGTTGCGGTCTGTAGCATCAAGAATGATTTCGGGGATCTGAGCGATGCCCAGCTTCATGTACATGTTGTCGCCCTTCTCAATCTTAACGTTGCCCTTGCTTTCGAGTTCATCCAGTACCGCAGTCATTTGCGACCCTATGAACACAGACATGATAGCGGGCGGAGCTTCGTTTGCACCGAGGCGGAAATCATTACCCGGCGTGGCGATGCTGGCGCGCAGCAAGTCTGAATACTCGTGCACGGCCTTGATGGTCGTAATAAAGAAAGTGAGGAACATGAGATTATCGCGGGCACTACTAGTGGGAGCATAAAGATTTACTCCCGTATCCGTTACGAGTGACCAGTTGTTATGCTTGCCACTTCCGTTTAAGCCGGCAAAAGGTTTTTCGTGAAATATCACCTTTAAATTATGGCGCTCAGCTACCCTGATCATCACATCCATCATAAGTTGGTTGTGGTCATTCGCCACGTTCACTTCCTCAAAAAGTGGAGCAACTTCAAACTGGCTGGGAGCAACCTCATTGTGGCGCGTGCGAACAGGTATACCCAGTTTCCAGGCTTCGATTTCAAAGTCCTTCATGTAGTCATACACCCTTGACGGAATGGAGGCGAAGTAATGGTCTTCCATTTGCTGGCCGCGCGCGGGGGAATGGCCGAATACGGTGCGGCCTGCCATCACGAGGTCGGGACGAGACTGATACAAAGCTTTGTCGACGACGAAATATTCCTGTTCCGGACCGAGCGAAGCTTTTACTTTTTGGATCTCCTTATCAAACAAATTGCACACCTTTGTGGCGCAAATATCTACCGCCTTCAACGCTTTTAAGAGTGGAGCTTTTGTATCGAGTGTCTCTCCAGTATAGGAAACAAATATGGTGGGGATACACAGCGTCTTTCCATATAAGAACATAGGAGAGGTAGGATCCCATGCAGTGTAACCACGCGCCTCGAATGTACTCCGGATACCACCACTGGGGAAGGAGGATGCATCAGGTTCCTGTTGAACAAGTTCACTTCCCCTGAATTTTTCAATTCCCGCAAGGGCGTCAAAAAATGAATCATGCTTTTCGGCCGTCCCGCCTGTCATAGGCTGGAACCAATGCGTGAAGTGTGAGGCGCCTTTGGCCATAGCCCACGATTTCGCGGCAGCCGCCACGGCATCGGCGGTTGTTTCATCAATCTTCTCGTGATCCTTGATTGCATTGCTGACTTTCTTAAATACAGCGGGTGAAAGTGAGGCCCGCATCGGTTCCGCCCCGTAAACGTTCTCTCCGAAAAACTTGGAGACGCTTGGGGTAGGAAGATCGACATGGACGTGGCCACGCTCGTTTAATTTCTTAAGAGCTTCGAATCGTAATTGCGCCATAAATCAGGAATTGTTTAGTGGTATTTGCTGCCAAATCTATGCAACTTTTTGAATTGAAAGGTCGAAAACAACCTGCCCGTGAAAAAAAATGTTAAGAATACGATTGCGCGGGGTAATTTTGACCCTGTGCTTTTTACACACGCAAATTCTGATGGTTTGTGGCAAGGCACTGGGAGGGTGCCGCAATTTAATTATCAGTTGGTTTTTCGCACGGAGCCGCCACTGCTGGAATTGGTGTTTGAGCGGTCGGGATTACCTTGATAACGAATGCTGCCACCGCTGCTGGCGCGGGCCTGCAAAGATTCTGAAACGCTTACTTTGACGGATGCGCCACTGCTGGCTTCCGCGCTCACTTTTTCGGCCCGAAGATCATAGGCATCGATCTCTCCAGCGCTGCTGGCGTTTGCAGAAATACTTCCGACCTTTCCTTTCAGTTCAACATCCCCGGCGCTCGAAGACGAGACCTCAGCAGTTCCCGCCTCAATGCTCACTTCTATAGAGCCTGCGCTGGAGGCTCCGATTTCAATGAAATTAGCCTGTATCGTACCATCAGAAAAAATGCTTCCGGCCGAACTCGCCGATAGTTTATCGATCTTTACGTAGGTGACATACACTTTTGCTTCGACCTTGGCGTATCGTCCGTCCTTTCTGTGAATTTTCAGATAGTCCCCGGAAATTTCAGTTATAATATTGGAAGGGTCAGTACCCATCACTTCCACCTTCACCAACTCCTTGTCCCCTTTTTTAAGGAAAACATCGATGCCCTCCGCGACCTTCACCCCTGAAAACGCACCCACCTGGCGGGTGTCCGTTTCCTGCGCCACAGCCGCGAAAAACGAAAATAAAACTGCGATTAAAGCCAAAGAATTCTTCATATTCATAGTATTTGGTATAAAGACCAGTCAAAAAACCAAGGGTTGCACAAGGCCTTAAAAGCCGACTTTTTTCCGCCCATGTACTAAAACATCGTATTTTTATTTAATTTTCCCCTCAGAATTATAAAGATTGCAAGCCAAACCTAAAAATCCCATTATGATTTTCGATAAAAAAGCGGAACTAAATGTGCTCATTAACCTTGCCGCCACTGATAAACACGTAGCCGACCGTGAGTCAAAGCTCATTTTCCTCATTGGCCAGGCCAACGGCATCCCGAAAGATGAGATCAACGAAATGCTGAAAAATCCGCAGCCAATCCACAATTCAAGTTCCCTTACTCCGGATGAAAAGTTTGAACATCTTTACAATCTGATCCAACTAATGAAAATGGACGGACAGGTGTTCCGCAGTGAGGTGGTCTTCTGCGAACAGATTGCCGAAAAACTGGGCTACAAAAAAGGGGTTGTGGCGGAGATGTCGCAGAATGTTTACAGCGATCCATCCATCACCTCAGACCGTGACATACTGAAAAAGAAGGCTGAAAAATACCTCAAAAGCTGATACCTGCATAAAGAACCATGTCCTCTGACCGGGGGTGTTCGCACTGCAGAAAAACCGGCAGTTCGATTTTTTGAACACATGCTATTTTTCAAAGATTATAGTGCCACCGACTACGGTCATTGCCACTTCCGTTTTAAGGATGTCATCCTCGGGGACGGTCATGATATCCCGAGAAAAGACAGTGAAATCCGCATATTTTCCTGCCTCAATTGATCCCATGACGTCCTCCTGAAAAGCCCCAAACGCGGCATCCAGTGTGTAAGACCTCAGGGCTTGCTCACGGCTCATCTTCTGTCCCGGCTCATATCCGCCCTCCGGCTCTCCCTGAAGTGTTCTCCTTGAGACGCTGGCGTAAAAAGACGGGATCGGATCCAATGGTTCTACGGGCGCATCTGTTCCGTTTACGATCCTGGCTCCCGATTGCAGAAGAGATTGCCAGACATACGCCCCTTCTTTGATGCGATTTTCCCCCAGGCGATCGATGGCCCAGGGGCGGTCAGATGACATGTGGATAGCCTGCATCGCCGGGATCACCCCCATGTCACCAAATCTTGGAATGTCAGCGGGATGTAAATGCTGTGCATGTTCTATCCGGAAGCGATGATCCTCTGATCTTGAGGGATTGTCCCTGAAAGCAATTTCATACCGGTCCAGGATCTCGCGGTTAGCACGGTCGCCGATAGCATGGCAACACAACTGGAACCCGCGCTTCAAAGCTTCCTGTGCAACTTTTAGAACGGTGTCCATCGGAGTTGTAGCCATACCTGAAAAATCCCGGCGATCACTATAAGGTTCCAGCAACCAGGCACCGCGTGAACCCAGCGCACCATCACAGCTCAATTTAATTGACCTGATGGTGAGGTAATGTTCCGGATCAATTTCTGGACCGCGGCCCAACCATTCTTTTAAAAGTCTGTTGTCCCCTCCTGCCAGCATAGGATAAAGTCGCACCGTTAACTTGCCGGCCTCTTTAAATTCCCTGAACAATGCAATGCTTGACCGTGAGGAGCCTGCATCATGGAAACTGGTGATGCCGTGTTCGGCACACGCATCCAATGCAAGCTGAAGCGCCTCCGCATCGCTTGCACGGGTATTTTCAGGAATATGCCGCGTTATCAGACCCATCGCCCGTTCATTAAATATTCCAGTGGGATTGCCCAATTCATCGCGTATGATCTCACCTCCGTCACCTCCGCCCTCTGATCTTGATTTTTCCGCATACAACTGATTAACTCCCGCGATTTCCATGGCCCTCGCGTTGGCGAGGGCCGCGTGGCCACTTGCATGTCTAAGAAAAACAGGATTGTCAGGAGAGGCAGAACTCAACAAATGATGGGTCTGAAAACCTTTCACCATTTTTTCGGGAAGGTGGTTCCATTTGTCCTGATGCCATCCCCTGCCAAGTATCCACTGGCCGGGTTTTGCTTTCGCAGCGGCCGCCTCCACCGCTGCCACCAGTTCCGCATAACTTTTCACGGCCATCAGGTCGAGCTCGAGTGAATGGTATCCAACGCCCATAATATGTGCATGGCCTTCGATAAAGCCAGGGGTCATCACTTTTCCCCGGAGGTCAATGAGTCTGGTTTCACCGGTAAGGTATTCACGGGCTTCTTCCTCCGGTCCGGCAAAAAGGATCCTGGTCCCTTTTACTACCACGGCCTCCACCACCGGCCGCCGGTCATCCATAGTGTAAATCTTTCCGCCATGGATCATAAGGTCCGCATGATCATGGACTTTCGTGCAGGCAAATACCGTCACCAGTAAGAATAAGAAGGAAATGCGTGCCGTTAAATACATGATTGAACGATGAAAGTTTAAATGTTACTGCTTATTTACCGAAATTTGCGAAAAAAACACAGCTGACGGTGCGCAAACGATTATTAGTTCTCGGGTACCTCGCCTTGTTCTGGTTGCTGTTTGTGATCGTTATCCGGGCCGTTTTCCTTCTGTACAATCACGACTTATCCGGACAACTTGCAGCCGGCGAAATCTTTCGCGTTTTTCTGCATGGATTAAGAATGGACATCAGCCTGGTGGGATATGCCGTCATGGCTGCCGGACTCATCCTCGCCATACCCGGTTTTGCCAGGAAACAGTGGCCCTACCGCACGCTGAACTA
>JBBEBN010000141.1:0-6346 GCA_040882305.1 Cyclobacteriaceae bacterium | reverse complement strand
AGCCTGCCCAACCGAATTTATCGGCAGCTCCCTTGAGCACATTGATCATCCTTTCCTCTTTCAGGTTCCTTAGCCGGAAGGCGAGCGGATCCATCTTCAACTCGACCGCGATGTCGTTCATGATGCATTCACGGGCAAAAACATTGGCTGTGGCAGCCAGCCCTCGGTAAGAACCCTGACGCAACGGTGAGTCTGAGGGATGAAACCGGATCTTCTTATTCGTTACGGCATAGGGAGTTTGTATCCCCGATCCTCCCGAATTGTAATTATGAAATTCCCAGGACGTAACGACGCCGTTCTTATCAGCCCCGGCTTTCACTTCGATGACGCCTGCAGGCCTGAAGTATGCCCACGTAAATTCTTCCTCCCTCGTCCAGACCACCTTAATGGGTTTATTGGCTTCTTTTGCCAGGCGTGCCGCCTCGATGCCCGCTTCGCCCGTATGTTTCCCGCCATAACCTGATCCTGTGTCAGGCATGATGACGCGGATATTTTCTTTCGATACATGGAAGATTTCCGCAAGCTCATCCTGAACGCCAAAAGGCCTTTGTGTTCCCACCCAGACGGTCAGCTTCCCATTTACCCACTGGGCAACGCCTGCCCTTGGTTCAAGCGGTGCGTGCGCGATGTAATCCACCTGGAAAGTTTGCTGGATCCTGACGGGAGCACTCTCAAAAGCGCCGCCAACGTCTCCGCTCACATCGTTGTCGCGACCGCCTTCCGCTGTTTTCTTCAGATGCTCAAAAATCTCGCCACGGCCTGGCTGGGGTACAGTTTTCCAGTCTGCACGGATTGCGGCAAGAGCCCGCGACGCCGTATGCTGATCCGGCGCGGCCACCCCGATAAAGTTGCCATCCTCCACTACGACCACATCTTTGATCATCCTGGCTGCACTCACATCAACGGAGGATAAAGTAGCTCCATACGCCGGAGCCCGCAGCACTTTTCCATACAACATGCCGGGCAGTTTCATATCGGAAACGAATTTGTGCTTTCCCGTCACAAAGGAGGCGCCGTTCACTTTGGGAACTGACCTACCTGAGATCTTCCATTTTTCCGGCGGGGTGACCGTTACATTTTCGTCAACGCCTTTAAGAATTTCTTTTCCACCAGTCAGCTTGCCGATGCTGATGGATTGTTTTGTTTTTTTGTTTTTTACGATACCGTTTTCGATGAATAGGTCCGCGCGATCGGTTTTCCATTCTTTTGCCGCCATATCGATGAGCACTTCGCGTGCGGTGGCCGCGGCTTTGCGCAGCTGTGGTCCCATATAGGGAATAGAACGGCTACCAAATGTTCCACGATCATAGGGAGTGAGATCCGTGTCGCCGAGGATCATGTCGATGTCGCTCATCGCTACGGGTAACTCTTCGGCTACTATCTGAGCTAGTGACGTCCGTATATTTTGTCCTACTTCTGCTTTGCCCGAGTAGATGGTCACTTTTCCGTTCGCACTGATGTGTATCCACGCTCCTACCTGATCATCCGGAATTTTCAACGTGTCATTTACAACGCCTGCGGCACTGTTATAAGCCGTAAAGGCTATGGCGAGGCCGCTTCCCATTACCTGGAAGAACGTTCGCCTGTTCATGTTGAACTGATAGGCAGGCGTTTCCTGAAGTTCGTATTGCTCCGGCGCAATGAAATTTTTCTTTTCTTTTCTTTTCATCTCCATCGCATTTAAGAGTTGGCCGCTTCTTCAATTGCTTTTAAAGCGCGGGGATAAGTGCCGCACCGGCAGATATTCCCCTGCATACCCTGGATGATCTGTTGCCTGGAAGGTTTGGGATTTTTTTCCAGCAAGCTGACCGCGGACATCACCATTCCGGGGGCGCAGTACGCGCATTGAAAGACATCTACTTTCACGAACGCCTGCTGTACGGGGTGAAGCGATCCGTTTTTCTCGAGTCCTTCGATGGTAGTGATCTTTTTTCCAACCGCGCTACTGGCCGGCGATATGCAGGAGCGAACAGCAGCTCCATTGATCAATACAGTGCAGGCGCCACATGAACCTTCACCGCAGCCGTACTTACTTCCCGTCAGGTCAAGACGGTCGCGAAGCACACTCAGCAGGCTTTCGCCCTCCTGAACATCGACCGTGTACTTCTTTTCATTCACGAGTAGCTCCATGATGGTTGATTTTAGGTTTAAGATGTGAGACGTATCCGAAGTTAAACGAAATGTCGGACTTTAGAACAAAATATTCGATACAGCATTTCCAATTGCCCCCGCCTTCGCTGCCACCACACATGCCTGGCTATGGCCTGCCTATGCCGAAGTGCCTAATGCCCAATGCCTAATGCCTCCCGCTCAGGGGCGTCAGTTCGAGCTTCCTGAATTCCACTTCCGAGCCCTCGGCCTGGATGGCGATCTGGCCCTCGCCCGCGGTGCAGTTGGTGCCATGATTCACGAAGTCATCGTTCACCCAAACTTTAACGCTGTTGCCTTCGCATTCGATCACCATCTTGTTCCACTCGCCCACAGGATTCTCGGACCCGTCAGTGAGGTTAAGGATTCTTCTTCCCTTACCTTCAGTGATCCCCCAGTTTTCTTTCGCGCCGCGCCGCTCTTCCATATTTGGTACGGTGATGTCTTCAACGATACACCAGAAATCGCCCGCGTTTTCATGCATCATCTGCACCTCGATGGATTTGGGGAACATTTCATACAGCGCCCGAGGTGTTGATGCATGCGCCAGCACACCACAGTTGCCAGGAACTCCGGCAAACCGGTATTCCACCTCAAGCCTGTAATTCTTATACCTTTCGTCACTGATCAGATGTCCGCCTGGCGTACCGAGACTTACCAGCATTCCGTTGCGAACAATAAATGGGCTTTTTACGGATGTGTCATTGTCCATTTTAGGAACATCAACATGCCACCCGGTAAGATCCAGCCCATTGAACAAGCTTTTTGTCGCGGATTGATTTGACTGGCTTTTGCAACTGGCGAGCGCGGCCACAATGGCGAAAATGTAAAGGCAGTTCTTTTTCATGGATTTTATTTAGATCTATTTAAACCTTAATAGACAAAATACAGCCGTGGAAAGCAAACCGTTGATAGGATTTTTCATCCACAACGCTGCCTCGGCCGTGGGCTGCTCTAAATGCGTTCACTATCGACGATCATCCTTCAACTTCCCGTTGTAATCTCTTTTGAATTTTTCATATCGTGGAATGGAAACGCGAAGAACATAAGGTGAATGAGGATTGTGGTGAATGTAATCCTGATGATATTCTTCAGCGCGATAAAATTCGCTCAGCTCTTTGATCTCTGTTACGATGGAATCGGAAAAAGATCTCTGAAATTTCCTCAGCGCATTTTCTGCGATGATCTTTTCATCCGCTGTCTGGTAAAAAAGGACCGAGCGGTAGGAAGATCCCACATCCGGCCCCTGGCGGTTGGGTGTCGTCGGATCATGGGATGTAAAGAATACTTCTGTAAGATCGTCAAACCCGATGATCTCAGGATCGTAGTAAACGAGCACTGATTCTGCATGACCAGTAGTTTCCGTGTTCACCAATTCATATGTCGGATTTGGCGTGCTCCCTCCCGCATATCCGGATACAACGGAATCGACTCCGTCCACTGCCTCAAAAATATGTTCAGAACACCAGAAGCATCCTGACGCGAAGGCGGCAACTGCCTTACCGGGCGTTGGCGAGTGGGTTACTTTTCGCACGCCTCCGTTCTTATTTTTTTGCGTTTCGCAGGAAAAGACAAATGCGATAATTATCCCAACGGAAATCGGGTGGAAGATTTGAATTTTCATTTTATAATTTACCTTTTAGTAGATATTTGTAAAGTTAGGGTGTTTGGGTTTCCTGGTCAATTCGTGCATTTTTTTGAATTAGCCAAAGAGACTGTCATTCCGCTGTAAAACAGGCAACTGAGAAATAGCAGGCCCTTTGCCTGGCGCGGGAAATGCAAAGATCAGCAGCTTTTTAAGCGGCTGGCATGATTTTTTAGCGTATGTTTCTTCACATAGTTTTCTCTGCGGGCTGAATGTATATTTATGACTAAAGAAGATCTTAACCAGTCGATCTCACAGATTTATGATAATTATCGGCACATTTGCATGCATTGGAAGCAAATGCATTCTTAATTAGGATTTATTTAAGCCATAATGTCTTCAGGGACCCGCGTTCACCATGCAGAAATCAGGGCACATCAGCTTCCCAATTTCCGGGAATTGCTGAACAACTTACCCGCTGCCATATATCTTTGTGATGCCCAGGGATTTGTAACGGTTTATAATGAAGCTGCCGCTGACCTCTGGGGCAGAAGACCTGAAATTGGCAAGGATCTTTGGTCTGGTTCGTGGAAGACGTTTAACCGGGACGGGAGTCCGCTCCCCCTTGATGAATGCCCTATGGCGCTTACCTTAAAAAGCGGGAAGGCCGTGCTGGGCCGGGAGATTATTATTGAACGGTCTAATGGCGACAGGTTTAATGTACTGCCGCACCCCCATCCCCTGTACGACGAAAAAGGCAACTTTTCAGGCGCCATCAACATGCTGGTGGACATTACCCATCAAAGCGAATCCAAGGTTCTTCAACAACAGAAAGATGATTTGACAATCATGCTGGACGAACTGCGGAGAAGTGAGGAGCGCTACCACCGGATGATAGCGGAAGTGCAGGATTATGCCATCATACTTCTTTCAAGAGAAGGCATTATCGAGAACTGGAACAGGGGAGCAGAAAAGATCAAAGGCTATTCGGAACAGGAAATTGTCGGAAAAAACTTTCGCGTTTTTTATCCTCCAGAAGATCAGGCCGATCATTTGCCTGACCGCTTGCTTCGACAGGCATCTACTGAAGGAAAGGCCGGGCACGAAGGCTGGCGTGTGAGAAAAGATGGAAGCCGGTTTTGGGGAAGCATATCGATTACCGCTTTGCACGACCCAAAAGGTAATGTCGTAGGCTTTTCCAAAGTTACCCGTGATCTGACTGAACGAAGGAACAATGACCTCCAGGCACAGAAATACACCGAAAGCCTCCGGAGACAGAATGAATTATTACGTCAAAGCGAAGAGCGCTCCCATCGCATGATTTCGGACGTGGAGGATTATGTCATCATCTTATTAAGTCCTGAAGGTATCATTGAAAACTGGAACAGAGGTGCACAGAGGATCAAAGGGTACACGGCGGATGAAATAATAGGAAAACACTTTAGTATATTTTACTCGCAGGGAGACCAGGAAAAACGAATTCCAGAAAAAATTCTTTCTGAAACGATAAAAAATGGCAGGGCCATGCATGAAGGATGGCGGCTACGAAAAAACGGAACCACATTCTGGGGTAGTGTAGTGATGGCTGCCCTTTATAATGATGATCACCAGCTGATAGGATTCACGAAGGTCACCCGTGATTTAACGGAAAAGAAAATGACGGAGGACCGGCTGATCGCCACATTGCTGAAACTGGAGGAGAAAAATAAGGAGCTTGAAAGAATGAATGAAGAGCTCTCCTCCTTTGCCTACATTTCCAGCCACGACTTGCAGGAGCCTCTCCGGAAGATCCAGACTTTTTCAGACCGCATCGTGGACCTTGAATACGATAATCTTTCCGAAAAAGGCAGGGATTATTTCCAGAGGATACAGCGGGGTGCTTACAGAATGCAAAAACTTATCCGCGATATCCTTGCCTACTCACGTACCACAACATTGGAGAAAAAATTTGAACCCACTGACCTTAATGAGCTGGTGGCTCATTCTAAGATCGAGCTGGAGGTGATGATCATGGAAAAGCAAGCCGTGATTGAAAGTGCTCCTTTGCCCATCGTGAACGTCATCCCCTTTCAAATGCAGCAATTGTTCAATAACCTTATCCACAATGCCCTGAAGTTTTCCAGGGAGCACTCAGCGCCGCACATTTCAATTCGGTCTGAAATTGTGGATGCAAATTTCACGGACGCACCCTCTCCGGGCGCGGCAGGAAAATATTGCCACCTGACCTTTCAAGACCAGGGCATTGGCTTCGAACCAATCTACTCAAGAAAGATCTTTGAAGTTTTCCAAAGGCTTCACGGAAGAATGGAATACGGAGGCACAGGCATCGGCCTCGCCATCTGTAAAAAGATTGTGGAGAACCACCACGGTATGATATCGGCAGAAGGCAATCTCAACCAGGGCGCTACGTTCCATATCTATTTGCCTGTAATGGAGTAAAGATGACGCCATTATGTCCTGCATGCGTCGCCTCCCTTAAGCCTTCGCACAATTCAGTGCCATAGGCATGGCCAACCCTCATTCACATTTCAAACTTTTCAGGCCTTTCAACCTCTTAAACTCTACCTGGATGCCTCTTTAATAATATCATCATACACTATCCGGGCAACATCA
>JBBEBN010000140.1:0-6351 GCA_040882305.1 Cyclobacteriaceae bacterium | reverse complement strand
ACGGCCCTTCATTTATACGACCGCGCCTTCACAGCATAGCGTGGCCTCGATTGGCTGCGCTTTTGATTTCCTCACTTCAAACATCCAGCTGCAGCAAAGCCTGAATCATAAGATCAGACATTTTCTTCATGGCGCTGAAGGCTTACCTAACCGAACAAATAGTTTTTCTGCGATACAGACCTTCATCATCCCCGGGAACAAAGCGATACGGCTTGCGGCGCAACATCTGCAGCAAAAAGGATTTGATGTCCGGCCTATCCTCTCTCCTACCGTTCCAAAAGGTACGGAGCGCCTTAGAATCTGCCTTCATACACACAACAGTGACGGGGAAATCAGTTCTTTGACTCAAACGCTAAGGTCAATGGTGTAATTTCTTTCAGTCCGTTTGCACAGGGGTGTTGGCAATGACCGGGAAAACAAAAAACGCAGTCAACCGACCAATTTGCCGCCAGCCATAGCCAATAGCCAACAGCAAATGTTATCTTTCGCCAATGAACTATTTTATTACAGCCATCGGGACGGATAGCGGAAAAACGCTGGCATCGGCAATAATATGCGAAGCGCTGGGTGCGGATTATTGGAAGCCTGTTCAGTGTGGACTACCCCGTGATATGGACACCGTCAGACATCTGATCACCAATACAGCATCCATTTTTTATCCTGAACGGTATTTGCTAGAAACTCCGGCTTCACCGCACGCTGCGGCAAAAATAGAAGGGATAAGTATTGAATTAGATTCGTTCAAATTGCCATCGACGAAAAACATCCTCATCATCGAAGGTGCCGGTGGATGCCTTGTGCCGTTGAACGACCAGAACTTTATGATCGACCTGGTTGAAATATTCCGAGCAGAAGTTATCGTCGTATCAAACCATTACCTCGGAAGCATCAACCACACACTGCTGACCATTGAAGCCCTGAAGCGACGCAACTGCGCCATCAGAGGGCTGATCTTTAATGGTGAGCCAAATCCGGCAACGGAGCAGATCATCTTATCGCATACCAAATTAAAATGCTTGTTAAGAATGAAAAAAGAACCTGAGATCAACAACGAAGTTGTAAAACAATACGCTTCCGCTATCAAGGCAAACTGGCATGAGTGATCTCATAGCGCTTGACCGGAAAAATATTTGGCATCCCTTTACCCCGCTACAAGGTGCACCGGAAATGCCGCTTATCACCACAGGAGATGGAGTTTATCTCCACACTGCAGATGGCAAAAAGATACTGGATGGTATTTCCTCCTGGTGGGTAAACCTTCATGGTCATGCGAATCCCCACATTGCGCGTGCCATTGCTCACCAGGCCATGAAACTCGAGCAAGTGATCTTCGCTGGATTCACACATGAACCCGCGGTCAGGCTGTCAGAAAATTTACTCAGCATCCTGCCTTCAAATCAAAAGAAGATATTTTTCTCCGACAATGGCAGCACGGCGGTGGAAGTCGCTTTGAAAATGACCTTTCAATACTGGTACAACCAGGGTGTTAAGAAAGATAAGGTCATCGCCATAAAAGGCGCATATCACGGCGACACCTTTGGCTCTATGTCCGTTGCTGAACGCGGCTTGTTCACAAAACCTTTCAGTCCTTATTTGTTTGAAACTTCCTTCATCGATTTTCCGGAAGAGGGTCACGAAGCCGAGGTGATTCGTCAGTTTAATGAACTGGTTTCCCGGCAAGATGTCGCCGCATTTATTTTTGAACCGCTCGTTCAGGCAGCAGGCGGCATGCGGATGTATTCTTCTTCCGTGCTGGACAAATTAATTGATCTGGCCCATCGGCAAGACGTCATTTGTATCGCTGACGAAGTTTTTACGGCATTCGGGAGGACGGGTAAAATTTTCGCGTCGGATTATCTGAATCAAAAACCAGACGTCCTCGCGCTTTCCAAAGGAATTACAGGAGGATTTCTTCCCCTGGGTGTTACTTCCTGTTCGGAGAAAATTATTTCGGCCTTTGATTCTCCGGAGCTGGAGAGGACTTTCTTTCACGGTCATTCCTATACGGCCAATCCGCTTGCATGCGCGGCGGCCAACGCCAGTTATGAATTGTTGATGGGGCGTTCCTGTCAGGAGAGGATCCGCGCTATTTCCAAACAGCAGCAGAATTTTGCCGCAACCCTGAAGGGAAATAGCGCCGTTCTTCAGGTTAGATCGCTGGGGACAATCCTTGCCGTCGAATTGAAGAGCCGCGAAAAGAGCGCCTATGAAAATTCGTTGCGCTCAAAGGTCTATCCTTACTTCCTGGAAAAAAACATTCTACTGCGGCCCCTGGGAAATGTGTTGTATGTACTTCCTCCGTATGTTATCACAGGGGAGCAGCTCGACTCCGTGCACGCCGCAATTGAAGATTTCCTGGCCAGTATAAAAAACAATTGACAACCGGGGTGCCGATTGTCAAAATATTATAGGAGGGTATACAGGTTGTAGAGACGCAATATCTTGCGTCTCTACAACCAACAAATTATTCCTTAAATTTATGTGAGCGTGTTGTGCCAAACATATAATGCAAGCCCAATTGTACACCCACCAGAAGGTTCGCGCGCGACCCGAAGATATCGCCACTGTCACCACTCTTGATCTTGTCGATCACATCACCATTGCGCATATCGGTTAGGCTATAGGTAGCACGAACCTGGGTCGTTAAGAACAAATGTTTTGATAAGTCTATATCAAGTCCGAATGCGCCTGCAATGGAGAACTCGGAGTTTTTGAAATCGTTAGCCTTCTTGGTGAGAAGATCCGTTGTAGGAAGATCGGAAGGCAATTCATAAGTACCGTCGCTATTATTGATAGCCGTTGGAAATTCAGATTGAATGTCAGCAAAATCGACACCTTCGGGGATCGTGAATTTTCCCGCACTGGCTTCAATGGTTTCCCGGGCATCTGTCAGCAATGATAATTGAGGCCCCAGGTTGAAATTCGCACGGGCGCCTCCGTTACCGCCACTCATGAAACGGAACAGCATGGGAAGCTGGAGATAATCCAGGGAGATCTTCCGCTGACCTTTTATTTTATCATAGGCATCGATCATCTCATAAATCTGACCTTGCTTTGACTTGATCCCTTCCAGGGAAAGGCCGAATTTTCTTCCAAGGTCCAAACCGAAGTTAAAACCGATTGGAGCCCACTGATAAGTTGCTGTCGAGTTATACCGGGGATCCTCTGACAGACCCTTATCCAACACGTAGGTCGCATTTACTGTCGTGGTGGCGCCCAGGTGGATCTGAACAAGCTGCGCGCTAACCGTGGTAACAGTAAGAACACTGAGACATAATATAAAAAGTCGTTTCATAGTACAGGTTGGTTTACGAGGTAAATTACCCAATATTAAGAAAAGTAACCCATTTATGGGTCTAAGGGCTGAATTGTCAGCATTTTGTCGTGTATGAAAAACACGTGAGATTGATCAGAATGGGTCATTCTTAACTCAATTGCGGTGCTCTCAAGGGGTGGACTGGTCACCAGGTTACCGGATCCGTCAAACACATAAGAAAGCTCCTGAATTTTGTCCGTAAGTGAAATAAAACTCTTTCCACCCCCGTAGTGGTAATATTTAATGTCCCAATCCTTCAGACTAAGGTAATCGCTTGTCAGCAGTCTTTTTCCTGAGGCATCGGTCACCGTTAGCTGCCTGGTATCGTGTTGCCATACAAGGTAAGATTTATTGAACTTTTCCGTTTTCATGCCGAACTGCGATCCAATCGATGCCCTGAGCAGGGTTTCGCGGTTTTGGATCTTTCCATCTGGGCTAAACCTGATCCGGAATCCGTCCCTGGTGACGACCACAAAAAAGGTATTGGCGATGTCTGATCCCATCTCCAGAAAGTAATCTCCCATGGGTGTACCCTGGAGGTCCAGCGGAAAGTTTTTCATCATCTCCCCTCGCCTGTTGTAGAGGTGCACCAACCCGTCTTTACGGATAGCGATGACAAAATCCCTTCCCTTGATCCGGTAATGCATAGGGGGTGCCATCAGCGAGCCGCCGACATCGCGCGGCATCCACCCTTCGAGATTGCTACCGTTCTTATCAAACATCCACAACTTTCCATCCTCCTCACTTAACAGAAAACGGTAATTTTTACTCCGGTCGTAATCCACCACCGAAAGCTGCTGAATATTTTTTCCTTTCAGGTATACGGGATAAGGCGGAACGTAATTGCCAAGGCGGTCTATAATATGGATAGCATCATGTGTCGAGAAAATATATTGGAGCTTTCCGTTTTTGTAAAAATCCACCTGTTGGATGTCGCTGGTGATCTTGTCGCCCACCGGTAACTTCCACAACACCTTGCCTTCCATAGAAACCAGGCTGATATCGTTCAGCGAATCCTGGATCAATATCTCGTCGGCGCGGCTGACATGACTTTTCACCGCGTGAAGTCTGTGGATAGGTTGCGCGAAGTGAACGACGTTTCGGCGCGCAGAAGAAGCAAAGGTGACCTCGGGCTTCGCGTTGCCATGGT
Source organism: Cyclobacteriaceae bacterium (assembly GCA_040882305.1). Taxonomy (GTDB): domain Bacteria; phylum Bacteroidota; class Bacteroidia; order Cytophagales; family Cyclobacteriaceae; genus Chryseosolibacter. The sequence continues at coordinate 1,885 of JBBEBN010000140.1, read as the reverse complement.
TGATGGTGATGTTTGTATAGTAAGTGTTATTCAGGTGGCTGAACTGGAAGGCCGACATCTGAACGGCCTGCAACAGCGCCTGGTTTTCCCTGACAAAATTTCGCCAGCGTGGATTGAGTTTCGGCGTCAACGCATTCCATATCTTCGGCGTATTGATGAATACACTTACGTTTGATTCCAGCAAGGTGGATTCAAGAAATTGATTTTTGGTTACGGACTTTCCCCAGATATCCTCGTGTTCGATGTCTTCCAGAAAATATTTCAACTCCTCCAGGTTATCGCCCATGAAAATAATGTTTCCCTGTGCTGCATAGAAGGTGTGGTCAAATCCCTGCACCAGCGGCCACAGGAGTTTTTCCGGAAAGCGGCGCACGGGAATTTCACGGATCATATAATCGGAAAATCTCTCATAAAAGACCGTGTCTTCGCTGAATTTTTCAGAGACCGCATTGAGATAGTTGATCCAAACATCCGGTTTCTTCGTTTCAATCATCAGTATTTTTACGAGCCGCTGGGTCTCCAGGCCTTCAATCTGGCATACGCCCACCTCATTTGACAATTCAGCGAGAAGATCATTCCACTGGAAGCCAAGCCCCGATGATAGTCTGTCGAGCGAATCGCGCAAATGCGGTTTGTGGGCCATGACGAAGCGTTCAAGCGCCTTGGAGAAGGTAGCCCCATCGCTGACACCGTAGCTGGTAAAAAGAATGGTGCGGTTCGGGACATAATTTTTTAGACTGAACGAGACGGGAGTTTGATTTCTGAAGATAGAGAGAAAATAGTCGGCTGGATAAGCAAGACTATCGAGGCTGAAGCCATTGAAGACAAGGTTGTTGTCGATTGATTTGACATCGAGGAGGGATGACTTACCCAGTGCATAGGATTTTTCATTTCCGGGAATAAAAACAGAAAACCAATCGGCAAGGTGTTTAAGCTGAAGGTACACATTGCCGGCGTCGCCACTGATGCGGGGAAGCTTGCGAACTTCGGGTGTTGTCTTGCTGAAATTTGGTTTTCCGTTATAGGTGCGGATGACGTCTTCGATCAGGAATGGTGTAAAACTTCCGACCCACACGTCCCTGATCAACACCCAGGAGAAGGTGTGTTTATTGAAAGTCAATTCATGGATCCTGACATCATTGAGTTGCCTTTCGGAGTAACGGTATCCTTTCAGGTTGGGAAATCCCGATAAAGGGTCCAGCAAATTCCCGGCGCCGGAGAGATAGTAAATGAAATCGAAATCATCTTTTCGGGTGATGTGCGCGGAAACGAGCAGACCTTTGCCGCCGGCGATGACGGTATTCAGTTTTGCTTTTAGAGAGTCGACGGGTTTTGAATAAAACGATGCGCGTGACAGGATCTGCCAGATGGCGCTTTTCTGCATTTCATCGATGCAGGACTGGCAGATGTCTTTTTCATAGACGAATACGGTTTCAGCGGGAACGAGGTCCCAGGGTCGGAGAGGTTCTTTTTTAAGAACCTTCTCATTGAGAAAGTATCCACCGGCAAGCAGGGCCAAAACGGCAAGCGTAAGAAGTAATGGAGTTTTTTTCAATTTCTCGGCTTCGGATTTTTCACAAGATACGCAGTGTTGCGTCTACAGTCAACGGTGGATGGGCTGCGGTAGTGTGTAGTGGTGCGGCAGTCGATGGTCCTTTGTCCGCGGTCCACATTAGTGTGGAGCAATCGAGAAGATAACGTTAACCAGTATTGCTACGCGGCGGCCGTCGCAATGAAGTTAAGTTTTGCCTTTTTATATGCCACAATAAAAAAGCCCCATCCGTTAGGATGAGGCTTTGAATAAAAGATAGGCAACGACTTACTCTCCCGGGTGTTATCCTAGTACCATCAGCGCTGGCGGGCTTAACTGCTCTGTTCGGAATGG
>JBBEBN010000139.1:0-6365 GCA_040882305.1 Cyclobacteriaceae bacterium | reverse complement strand
TTTACGATCGACTCTACACTCCAGATAAAGATCCCAGCATTCCAGACGAAGTCACCGCTCTCGAGAAATTTCTTAGCCAGGGGAAGTTCAGGTTTCTCCGTAAACGTTTTGACTTTTTTGGCGAGGCCTGCCTGCCAAACGGTGGCCTGCGCGCCGGCAGGCAGGCTTTTTTCTGTATGATACTGGATATAGCCATAGCCGGTTTCCGGGCGTGTGGGTTTGATGCCGAGCGTTATGAGTTTCTCGTCTGCCCTTGCCTGTTCCACAGCTTTTTCAATGACATCCAAAAACTGATTTTCCCTCAGGATGAGGTGGTCAGAAGGGGTGACAACAATAACGGCTTCTCTGTTGATTTGCTGGATTCTAAAGCTTGCATAGGCAATGCATGCTGCCGTGTTTTTGCGCATCGGTTCTGTGAGGATTTGTTCCGGCTTCAGCAGGGGCAGCTGTTCCCGGGCGATGGCTGCGTGTTCCTCATGGGTCACCACAAAAATATTTTCAGGAGGGCAAATGGGTAAAAACCGTTCAAAGGTGGACTGAATGAGGGTTTTTCCGGTTCCCAGCACATCGAGAAATTGTTTGGGTCGTGAATTACGGCTATAGGGCCAGAAGCGGACACCCACCCCCCCTGCCATGAGCACCACATATAAATTCTTGTTCATTCTGTATTAAGCGTAAGGCCTATTGCAAAAGACGTCAGTCACCGAATGTTATGAAAGTATTTTTGCTGTTTTTTATACTATGCCTTCTTTCAGCAGGTCATGTAAATGAATAAATCCAGCCACCTTTTGGCCATCCATCACGACCAGTTGGGTGATATTTCCCTCCTGCATCATGTGGAGAGCTTTTACGGCAAATTCATCTTTGTCGATTCTTTTGGGATTGGGACTCATGATATCGCTCGCCCTGATGTGGTGAAGGGGGATATCTTTTTGCAACATCCTCCTCAGATCGCCATCGGTAATTATCCCCAGCAAATTCTTGTTCCCATCCAGAACGGACGTGCAACCGAGGCGCTTGCCCGAGATCTCAATAATCACGTCTTTTAGCTGAGTGTCGGCACTAACAGCAGGAAGTTTGTGTTGAAGGTAGATGTCGGAGACTTTCAGGTAGAGTTGTTTACCAAGTGAGCCTCCGGGATGGTACTCGGCAAAATCGCGCATGCTGAAATTGCGTAGTTCCAGCAGACAAACCGCCAGGGCATCTCCTAAAGCCATATGAGCCGTAGTACTGGTTGTGGGAGCAAGATTATGCGGACAGGCTTCTTCTGCAATCGTTGCATTCAGCACAAAATCGGCTTGCTGGGCCAGATAGGAATTTGTATTGCTCACCAATGCAACAAGCTTTGATCCTCTGCGTTTGAGGAGTGGAACCAACACTTTAATTTCCGGTGTGTTGCCACTTTTGGAAATGCACATGACTATGTCCTCCCGCTGAATCATTCCAAGGTCGCCGTGGATCGCGTCGGCTGCATGCATAAAAAGTGAAGGTGTGCCGGTTGAGTTTAAGGTCGCCACAATTTTATTGGCTATGATCGCGCTTTTGCCGATACCTGTAATGACAAGACGGCCTTTGGCGGAATAAATTTCACGAACACAGGCCTCGAAATTATCGTCGATGTATGCTGTTAAATTCTCAATTGCCCGGGATTCATTTAAAAGAACATCTTGTGCGATTTTTCTAATATTTTTTGTTAACTTCAATGGTTTTAAAATTAATTTAACCGAAACATAAAGATACAATTTAAGATTATATAAGAAGAAATGATGCTGGTCGAAGAGAAAGACGCTTTAAAGGAAAGCTTAAAAGAAATTTTTGGATACAGTCAGTTCCGGGGTAACCAGGAAAGGGTTATCAGGAATCTGTTGAACGGGAAAAATACGTTTGTGATCATGCCCACGGGCGCAGGCAAATCGTTGTGTTATCAATTGCCGGCGATGGTGCGTGAAGGACTTGCCATCGTCATCTCACCGCTCATCGCTTTGATGAAGAATCAGGTGGACCAGATGAATGCATATGGGGTGAATGCCAGGTTTCTGAATTCAACCCTCAGCAAGGGTGAAATCACCAGGCTCAAGAAGGAATGTATGAATGGCAACATAAAGTTGCTGTACGTCGCGCCTGAATCCCTTAACAAAGAGGAAACGATCGAGTTTCTTAAGAAAGTAAATGTCTCCTTTGTCGCCATTGATGAAGCGCACTGTATTTCTGAATGGGGACATGATTTTCGTCCTGAATACAGAAGGATAAAATCCATGATCCAAAATCTGGGAGACATGCCGGTGATTGCGCTCACCGCAACCGCCACCCCTAAGGTACAGATCGACATTCAGAAGAACCTTCAAATGGAAGATGCCGATGTGTTCATGTCATCTTTCAACAGAAAGAACCTTTATTATGAGGTCCGCCCTAAGAAAGAGACGAAGAAACAACTGATAAAATTTTTGAAGGAACACAAGGGAAAGTCGGGAATCATCTATTGTCTTAGCCGCAAGAAGGTGGAGGAGATCGCCCAGCTTCTGAATGTGAACGGATTTAAAGCGGCGCCCTATCACGCAGGCCTTGATCCTGATGTTCGCATCAAAAATCAGGATGATTTCCTCAATGAAGAGACGGATATCATCGTCGCTACCATTGCCTTTGGGATGGGTATCGATAAACCTGATGTGCGTTTTGTTGTGCATTACGATGTCCCTAAATCGCTGGAAGGATATTATCAGGAAACCGGTCGTTCCGGCCGCGATGGACTGGAAGGTATTTGCCTGATGTTCTACAGCCATAACGATCTGAACAAACTCGAAAAGTTCAATAAGGACAAACCTGTTCAGGAACGCGAGAACGCCAGAATCCTCCTTCAGGAAATGGAGTATTACGCCGAATCACCTGTTTGTCGCAGACGTCAATTGCTTCATTACTTTGGTGAAGAATATACCCAAGACAACTGCGGTATGTGCGACAACTGCGTACACCCGCGTGAACGTTTCGACGGAACCGATTACGTGAAGATCGTACTGCGCGCCGTCAAACAAACAAACGAACGCTTCGGATTGAATCACCTGGTGAATGTCATCCGCGGTGTCGAAGATGAGTACGTGAAGAGCTATGGCCACTTTGACCTGGAGGTCTATGGCAAAGGCGAGAATGAAGATTCGGATTTCTGGAAATCAGTTATCCGACAGGCCCTCATCTACCAGTATCTTGAAAAAGACATCGATAATATCGGTGCTCTGAAGATCAGTAAGAGAGGTGAAGCCTTCCTGAAAAAACCATATGCCATTGAACTGGCAAGGGATCACGACTTCACTACGGATCTTGAAGATGAGGAAGTAGCAAGCGAAAAAACACCGATCAACACAAAGGCATACGATGAGAAACTTTATGAGTTGCTCAGAAACCTGCGGAAAAAGATTGCCAAGGAAAAAGACCTCCCGCCCTATGTGATCTTTCAGGACCCCTCACTTGAGGAAATGGCCACCACCTATCCAACGACGAATGAGGAGCTGGCGCAGGTCAACGGTGTGGGTATGGGAAAGGTAAATAAGTTCGGACAGCCTTTCCTCACGGTTATCCAGAAATATGTCGATGACAATGATATAGAGACGGCAAGCGAGGTGGTGGTGAAATCATCGGTCAACAAGTCCAAAACAAAAATTTCGATCATTCAGCAGATTGACCGGAAAATCGACCTGGAAGAGATTGCCGAATCCACCCGCCTGAGTTTTGAGGAGTTGTTGACGGAAATCGAAAACATCTGTTTTTCCGGCACGAAACTTAACCTTAACTATTACATAGACCAGCTGCTCGACCCCCATAAGCAGGATGAACTCCATGATTACTTTATGGAATCGGAAACGGACAGCCTGGAAGCGGCGCTAAACCATGACTCCACCTCTGAATATACGGAAGAGGAGATCCGTTTAATGCGGATTAAATTCCTCTCTGAATACGCGAACTAGCAAGTTGTCCGACGGCATATAAACAAATGTAACTGCAGGGTACCGGCGCACGTCTGGCCCTGACAATTACATTTCTTTTTTTGCACCGGATGACACCTCAAAAAAAGGCCGGGACAATTCTTTCTTACCCTAAATTCTTACTTCTTAATTCTAACATATATATTTGGTGATAAACTGAAACTAAGCTGGTTACATGAATATCCTGATCATAGGTAATGGAGGCAGGGAACATGCCATGGCGTGGAAAATATCTCAAAGTCCATTGTGTGACAAGCTTTTTGTTGCGCCTGGCAATCCGGGTTCGGAAGTGATCGCTGTGAACGTTGATATCGCTACCGATGATTTCCATGCGTTGGGCCAGTTTTGCCAGAGCGAGAACATCGATCTCATGGTGGTGGGGCCTGAAGCACCCCTTGTAAAAGGGATCCGCGATTACTTTGAGAGCGACCCCTGGCTGAAAGATGTGCTCATTGTCGGCCCGGGGAAGGCCGGCGCTCAGTTGGAAGGAAGTAAGGATTTCTCCAAGCAGTTCATGCTTCGGAACAATATTCCGACGGCAAAGGCGAAAACATTTATTGTTTCTGAGCTCAACCATGCCTTCGACTATATTTCAACCTGCAAGCCTCCTATCGTGCTAAAAGCAGACGGCCTTGCCGCGGGAAAAGGGGTGGTCGTATCCCTCTCCCAGGCCGAGGCGAAGGCTGTGATAAAGGACATGCTGGTGAATAAAAAATTTGGCGAAGCCAGCGCAAAGGTCTTAATTGAGGAGTTTCTCGCAGGCATTGAACTTTCGGTGTTTGTTCTCACTGATGGAAAAGATTACCTGATGTTGCCGGAAGCCAAAGACTATAAACGCATTGGCGAAGGTGATACCGGGCCTAACACCGGTGGTATGGGCGCTGTGTCTCCTGTTAATTTTGCTACGCCGGCGTTTATGAAAAGGGTGGAAAATGAAGTGGTCAAACCCACCATTGAAGCGTTGAAGCGCGAGGCGATTGACTATAAAGGGTTTATTTTTGTGGGCATTATGAATGTTGGCGGAAGCCCGTATGTGATTGAATATAATGCACGGATGGGTGATCCGGAAACCCAGGCCATCATGCCCCGCATAAAAAGTGATTTCGTTGAGCTTTTAGTGGCTGCCGCTAAAGGTGAGCTGAAAGGCAAACAGCTGGAAATCGATACGCGTCATTCCGTTACAGTTGCTTTGGTGAGCGGCGGTTATCCGGGGAATTACGAAAAAGGAAAAATTATCCAGGGCCTAAATCCCGCCACGGATGGATTGATTTTCCACGCAGGCACCAGAAGTCAAAACGGCAAAATTGTTACCGAGGGCGGTCGCGTCCTGGCCGTAACAGGGAAGGGAAACTCTCTGGGAGAGGCGCGTGAAGATGCCTACAATGGTGTCTCCCGGATAGACTGGGACGGCTTGTATTTCAGAAAAGATATCGGGATTGATTTACTCAATTATAAAGGATTCTAATGGGATGTTCTTGTAGCACAGTCAAAGATGGTAAGGTTTCAGGTTGCCACAACAATGGCGCCTGCGGTACTGGTGGCTGCAATAAAATGAATGTCTTCGACTGGTTATCCAACATGGATATGCCCGTGCGAGACAAGTTCAATATCGTGGAGGTTCGCTTTAAGAATGGGCGGAAGGAGTTCTTTAAGAATTCCGACAGTCTGAGCCTGACGACAGGCGATGCGGTGATCGTGGAGGTGCCAAACGGTCACCACCTTGGATATGTCTCCATGCAGGGTGAGTTGGTAAGACTGCAGATGCAGAAAAAGAAAGTAGTCAACGACAGTGAGATAAAGAAGATCTATCGCCTCGCGCACCTGAAAGATCTCGAGAAATCTGAAGAAGTAAAGAAACGCGAGCTGCCCACTCTTTACCGCACCCGGGAAATCATCAGGAACCTTAAACTTGAAATGAAGCTTTCTGATATCGAATATCAGGCGGATAATGCCAAGGCTACTTTCTTCTACTCGGCAGATGACCGCGTTGACTTCAGGGAACTCATCAAGATCCTGGCCGGTGAATTCAAGATCAGAGTGGAGATGCGACAGATCAGCCTTCGCCAGGAAGCGGGCAGGCTGGGAGGGATCGGTGTATGCGGAAGGGAGCTTTGTTGTGCAACCTGGTTGAGTGAATTCAAAAACGTCGCCACAAGCGCGGCGCGTTACCAGAATCTTTCGCTTAATCCAAGCAAACTCTCCGGACAGTGTGGCAGGCTGAAATGCTGCCTTAACTATGAGCTTGAAACGTATTTGGAGGCGCTGGAAGATATTCCTAAGATCGAAGGTCCCCTGCTTACAGAAAAAGGAGAGGCCACCCTTCAGAAAACCGATATCTTCAGAAAGATCATGTGGTTTGGTTTCAGGGAAGAGAACACGTGGTATCCGCTC
>JBBEBN010000138.1:0-6386 GCA_040882305.1 Cyclobacteriaceae bacterium | reverse complement strand
CTTGTCATAATCAAAATCACTTCCTGCCAGGCCTTTAAATCCATGTGTGTAGCGAAGCGTGACCTCAGGCCATTTGGAGGTCCCCAGGCTTAACCGTTCATTGTCATTGATGATGAACAATTCATCGCGGGCAAAGCGCGTTTCAATGATCGCCTCGGCGTTTTCATATGTTCCCAGCGTGTCAATTTCATTCCCCGGATGCAGGTACCCGAAATCAAAAACAGGTCTGAAGGTGCTGTAACGGAAAGCCACGCGCTGCGTAAACCCTCGGATCAGTTCGCGCTGAAAGTTGAAACGGCTTTCATCGAAATAATATCCCCTGCGGAAAACCCCGAAGCGTTGTGCGGCGAGGAACAAATAATTATCCGCCAGACTCTCGTCATCTAGTCCCACACGTCCAAGATCGCTTCTGATACCTACGGTCATGGTTGTCCAGCGATCACGTGATAAGATATTCTGAACAAACGCGGAATATTTGATGCGTTCATCCTCAAAACCATAACCAACGCTGCCACCGACCACCCATTTCTTACTGAAATCGTAATTAGTCTTAAACCCCGGCTGCAGGCGCAGCCCCTCTATGTTGTTAAAAGCGACAAAGGAAATGTACGGACCGAGGTTTAGTTTACCTGCTGTATAATAACCATTCACCGCAATTTTGATGATGTCAGTGTAGGTCTTCACAACCGGAATATTCTGAAGCGTATCGATCATCCGGTAAACGTTCTTTTCCGTTTCCGACAACGGTTCATGTCGTAAGGTATCCCAGTATTCCTCCTTTTCATGCTGCCTTGCATCTTCTTCCATCAGAATTTCCCTTTCGTAGAACGATGGGACCTTCGGTTGATTGACGACAATATTTTTATTGGAGGTATAAAACTTCGCCAGCATTCCCGCAGAGTAGTTGGTGAGTTCGCTGATGTCTATCAGCACGCGGTTCTTCACGGCTACCCAGGCGCCTTCGGACGTCGGCTCGAGCTCCTGCTGTATCCTGATCTTTTCGACGAAATTTAAATTAGCCTGCTTGCCCACGGAAGCATCGATCTGTTTTAGCGCCCATCCATCTTTCGTGATCCAGATCGTTCCCGTGAAGGCAAGATCCTGCGGGCTTTTCGGCGTGAAATCAAGTCGGTAACAAAAATCATCGCCAATGTACAAACTGTCCGTAAGGTCGTAATTGTAATACAACCTCCAGCCGTCAGCAATGGGCGAGACGAATTCCTTCGTGACGATATTCAGCCAGTTCTGGTAGAAATTATATTCCTGGAACGAGGACCCGACAAACTGAGTAACCAGTGTTCCATCATGAATGCCGATACCGTTGATCTTTGATTTGAGAATCTTTTCAAACCTCAACTGAGGATCAGTGCGGAAATAAAATTTCGAAACACTTTCCGAGATAAAGATGGGCAGAATAGGCTTCCCGTCTTCGCCTGCGATGCGTTCAACGCTGTCGAGCACTTGAGTAATTTTCCTGATCACTTTCCGCTCTCTGAATTTATCAGACATGTTGTCAACATCCACTTCTATCTTCGTGTAGGTGTCGTATTCATAAGCACTTAATTTGCGCTTATCGTTAAAGGGTCTGTTTCTTACCACATTGCGGAGTACTTCAAATGCAGGATTCTCTCCCGCCAGAAAGACGATCTCCTGAAGTGCGGTGACTTCTTCTTCAAGTTGGAAATTCATCACCTGTGTAACGCCGCGTTCCACTTTTTTTGTGCGGGTGGAAAAGCCCATGTACGAGACTACCAGTGAATCAACGCCCTCAGTTGTCCTCACGGAGAAATTCCCATCAAAGTCGGTGGTAGTTCCGGTGGTGGTGCCTTTAAAAATAACATTGGCAAAAGGGATCGGGTCACCGGAATGCGCATCTGTCACTTTGCCCTTCACAACCGTCTGGGCGATGGTCGCCAGCGGTAAAATGAGAAGAAAAAGGAGGATGGTAAATCGACGCCGTGGCAAAAAATTACCAATATAGGAGCACATCAGGCTTTAATAATTTCAGATTAATGATTGTAACCACAGATCGACCCTCCGGGTTGCATTAAGAGGCAACAATTATTTCTTCTTTTTCTCCTAAAAATCTCGGATCCGTTTTAAAAATGTATAAATCAAGCACAGCCTTGGTACGCGCAAGGTACTCCCTTAAGCGGACTTTAAACGTTTGTTCAAGTTCAGGATCGTCGGCCACCATCGCCACAGCATCCATATCGTAATAGCGGCTGATGAACAGCGCGCGGTAGCTGTGAAAAGGCTGGGTAATAATCGTGATCTTGTTTTGGCCAAAGACCTTCTTGCTGCGCACGACAGAATCAAGTGTTCGTAAACCGGCGTAATCCAATGTGATGGCAGACGCAGGAACCCCTTTCTTTATCAGGGCTTTCTTCATCTCCATGGGCTCGTTGTAATACTTTGAGCTGTTATCGCCACTGAGGATAAAATGGTCAATCTTACCCATGGCATACAAGGTGGCTGCCATCTCGATCCGGTTCTGGAAAAAAGGATTAGGGCCACCTCCGACAGAACGGTAACTCGTACCCAAAACCAGCGCGATGGGGTGATCAGGAAGCAGGTTCAGATCTGAAAAAACTCTTTCTTCCGTGCTCTTTACGATCCAGATATTGCAGGCACTGATGATCGCCACCAACATCAAAAGTATCCCTGCCACTAATCGCTTCAACCAACGCATAAGAAATAAACACCCATAGAACGCCTAAAGTTACAGAATTGTACGCAGAAACGCCCGCTCTACCACCTCAGATCGCCTCACGATTTTCCTGAACCATTTCAGCCTGAGGAGGTCTTTTTCCTCCTCTGACAACCCGATTGACGCCCCCGATTGTCTGAGTTTCCCCAAAATAGTCTTCAAACATATGGCCACACTGACGGATACGTTCAGGCTCTCGGTAAAACCAAACATGGGGATCCTGACCTTCGCATCCGCTTGCTGGAGGCTGTAAGCGGACGCGCCCCGCAGCTCATTCCCGAAAACAAGGGCTATTTTCCCTGCGGAAACATCCAGTTCATCGACGGAGCCTCCGTCTTCGGCGGGATCGGCGACGAGTATCCGGTACCCCTGGCTGCGCAGATGCTTGAAGCAAATTTCTGTATTGCTGACGTGTTTTGCGTGGTACTTTTCCATGTTCATCCATTTGTACGAGCCTTTTAAAACCCTGATGTTCAGGTGATATTTAGCCGTATCCTCAATGATGTGAACATCCTGCAACCCCATACACTCGCACGTCCTCACAACAGCGCTTGCATTTTGCGACTGATAAATATTTTCCAGAACAACCGTCACATAACGTGTACGGCCACTCAAAACCTTTTCAACGAAGCCCTTCTTATGGTCAGATACAAATTGCGCAAGGTGATTAAAAACGTGTTTCTCCGTTGGCGTCATATCAATGATTCGAAAAAGTATTCTTTCTGATCCATTCTTCGACGAGCGCCACCCCTTCCTTGTGGACCTGTTCCCTTCCAATCTCAGGCATCGCGATGGCCAGATCATTGGTCTTCATCCTGAAAATCAAAATGGATTTGTCCGGCGCACGCGGAACAATATCAAAATTCAGGTTGCCGGCGCCACGGCCGGCAGCCACCGGACTTTTATTGACCCCTAAGTGCGAAGGATCTTTCTCATAAACATCTAAAAATAAACCGGATGTGTTAGCTGGTCCCTCCTTTGAGTGACAGTGCGCGCAGTTGGCATCCAGATAGGCGCGCGCCCTGTCGTTTAGACTACCAGTCGCCGCATCGTCCCAAACGATTCCTTTTGGAAGTTCAGACAGTGGAGGCAAACCTTCAATGATCCCCAGGGCCGCCCAATGTTTCAGCTGATTTTCCGCTGTGCCTTCCGTTGGTCTGTTCAATTGTCTGGCTGAGGGCCCCACTGGAACAACGACGTTTCCCTTTAAATGGCAACCCTTGCACTGATTTTTATTCGGAATGAGATAGGATGTACTGATCTTTTTCCCGGATGCATTCACATACCTGACTGCCCGCGCTTCGCCTGCAGGATCATAAATAGCCTCCGTTTGCTCCCGATTCCAGATGTAGGGATACGCCTGCCATCCGTTCTCTTCGTGAACGAGCAATCTCGTTTCCAGGATCACTCGCCCCATCTCCGGTTTTCGGAAATCAAGCGGATAATAAAAGTTCTTTATCAGGACACTTCCGAATGGAAAATCGAAGGCTGCGGAATCCCGATACCGGATCTTCTTTCCCTCCGGTAGTTTAACGAAGCGCAGTTTTTCAGCGTAGTTGCTGAACAAAGGTGTATTCAGTGTGTACGGAAAAACCCCCGCTGAAGGATTCAGGTCCCGGAGTGTGCCTTCAAAAAAACCATAGTCCGAAAGTCTCTCTTTCCGGTCAAACTCCACCTGGTCTGCGCGAAAAAGCTGCGATATCAGGACGAAGAAAAAAAACGATGATACCATCACTCATTTATAGTTGAAAAAACAACCGGATCAATGGGAACCTGAAAGCAATTATGCGCGGAAATATCCCTTGAAATGTTCTTAAATCCTCCTTCGGCATCAATGTTCGCAAAGGTGGTGTTCGTGTTATTCTGAATACATATCTTTCTTTCCGGTCTCGTTTCGTCCTTGATGCCATCATAAATGATATGCGGAACATCTTTTCCAAAACGGAGCTTGAACCGGTACATCTTTCCCATCCTTCCTTTTCCTGTAGCCCGAACGCTGGGGCGCTCGTAATAATTATCGTGAATGTAAACATCCGCCGGATAAGGGTGATAGGTGGGATCGTTTATGGGGTTCTCTGTCATATGATAACTGATGATGGCAGTGCCCGCGGTAATGTTGTTGGTGATCCGGTTGTCAAATACTTCCACGTACCGTGTAGCGAGTATCATGAATCCGGTGCCCATGGGAACTTTCCCGACAATATTTCCTTTCGGTGCGAAGTTAACGTGATTGTTGTCGCGGATGATATTTTTAAAAACACGAACATATCCTCCTTTCTTTTGGATAAGGTCGGGAAGATCGAAAACGAGTATCCCCCCCGTATTGTTAAAGACCTCATTGCTGTAAACATCTGCATAGAGAGAATTTTCGATCTCGATACCTGCTACGTTTTCGTAGGCTTTGGAATTTCTTACAATGATATATTGAGACTGGCCCACATAAATGCCGGCATCACTTGCACCCCTTGCTGTGCACTGGTCGATCAACACATTGGTACATTGGACCGGATATAATCCATACCCTCCGTTCTTCTTGTTTGGACCATTTGTCCATTCTGCTTTAACATTTATAAAGCTGATACCTTCTACGAGCTGAGCCTTGATGCCATCACCTTTGGTATCCTGAACCGTGAGCCCCTCAATCGTGATTTGTGCTGACTGGGTGATCTTTAATCCTTCCGCACCGGAGATCTGACCGCCGAAATTCAGGATGGTCTTGTCTTGCCCGGCACCGCGGATAGTGACATTCTTCTTGTCGTCGAGCCAAAGGCTTCCCTGCAGTTGAAAAGTACCTTCTGGAAGGTCGATAACCGAACCGCTCTCCACTTCAATGAATTGCCTCTGAAATCTCTTCTGAAACTCCACCTGCGCGGATGCGCAAAATGTAAAGCCGAGGATAACCCCGATTATTGTCAGCGCTTTCATAAAAAAAGAGTTTTAAAAAGGTAACACTAATTTACTAAAAGCAAAGCGGACTGAACGATTTCCGGCCGTTTTTGAATGATGCGTTCTTAAGCCAATAACGCACCGGCAATAGTACCAGACATCATAGTGGCAAGCGATGCCGCCAGAAGGGCTTTGATGCCCAATCTGGACAAATCGCCCTGGCGGCCTGGGGCCATCCCTCCGATTCCCCCAATCTGGATGGCAATGGAACTGAAATTGGCAAAGCCGCATAAGGCATACGTGGAAATAATGATGGATTTTTCAGTGAGTATACCTGCGTCTTTCATTTCCGCGAGGCTGCTGTAGGCGATAAACTCATTGATGACCATTTTCTGTCCGAGCAGACTCCCCACTGAAAGGGTTTGTGACCATTCGACCCCCATGGCAAATGCAATCAACCTGAAGAGTTGACCAAAAATGTATTCCAGTGAAAAACCTGAAAACCGGTTGTCCGTCGTGATCCTCACCCACTCATTCAACCCGGTCCATGAGCCGATACCTTCCATCAGGAGCCAATTCAAGGCAGCGATCACAGCGATAAAAGCCAGCAGCATGGCACCGATATTAAGCGCGAGTCTCAGCCCGTCCGCAGCGCCAGTCGCCAGGGCGTCCACGATATTCACACCGATGGCGTGCCTGTTGACAACCAGGGCGCGGTCAATATTTTCAGGCGAAGTTTCGGGAAGAAAAATTTTGGCCATGACGATCGCCGCCGGCGCGTTCATGATAG
>JBBEBN010000137.1:0-6399 GCA_040882305.1 Cyclobacteriaceae bacterium | reverse complement strand
CGTACCTGACTGGTGAGGTTTGACGCCATCATGTTCACGGAGTCCGTGAGGTCTTTCCAGGTTCCGGCCACGCCCTTCACATCGGCCTGGCCGCCGAGTTTTCCCTCCGTACCTACCTCTCTGGCTACACGCGTTACTTCAAATGCAAATGAGTTGAGCTGTTCCACCATGGTGTTGATGGTGTTTTTAAGTTCGAGGATCTCGCCTTTCACGTCGATGGCAACGGTCTTTGACAAATCGCCTGATGCCACAGCTTTTGTCACCTGCGCGATGTTCCGCACCTGGTCGGTGAGGTTTCCAGTCATTTTATTTACCGAATCGGTAAGGTCCTTCCAGGTGCCGGCTACGCCGGGCACGAAGGCCTGGCCTCCGAGTTTTCCGTCGGTCCCTACCTCGCGGGCTACACGCGTAACTTCGGAAGCAAAGGCGCGCAGCTGATCCACCATCGTATTCAGAGTCTCCTTCAATTGCAGGATCTCCCCGCGCACGTCCACCGTAATTTTCTTTGACAGGTCGCCGTTTGCCACGGCGATGGCCACATCGGCAATGTTCCGCACCTGCGCGGTGAGATTACCGGCCATCTGGTTTACGGAATCCGTAAGGTCTTTCCATGTTCCTGCGACACCGGGCACGCTGGCCTGGCCGCCGAGTTTTCCTTCGGTACCTACTTCGCGGGCCACGCGGGTTACTTCTGACGCAAATCCCCGCAGCTGGTCCACCATTGTATTGATCGTGTTTTTAAGTTCCAGGATCTCGCCCTGCACATCCACGGTGATCTTCCGTGAAAGATCGCCGTTGGCGACGGCAGTCGTTACTTCGGCAATGTTCCGCACCTGTGATGTCAGGTTGGAAGCCATTTTGTTGACAGAATCTGTCAGGTCCTTCCAGGTACCGGCCACGCCAGGCACATCCGCCTGACCACCGAGCTGACCATCGGAACCCACTTCCCGGGCCACCCTTGTAACCTCTGAACCGAAAGCATTTAACTGATCGACCATGGTGTTGATGGTGATCTTTAATTCGAGGATCTCGCCTTTCGCATCCACAGTGATCTTGCGCGACAAGTCGCCCTTGGCCACCGCGGTGGTCACTTCTGCAATGTTGCGCACCTGACCGGTGAGATTGGAGGCCATCTGGTTTACCGATTCGGTAAGATCTTTCCATACACCACCGACACCGACAACAGTGGCTTGTCCTCCCAGTTTGCCTTCCGATCCCACTTCCCTTGCCACACGGGTTACTTCCGATCCGAAGGAGTTGAGTTGGTCCACCATGGTGTTGATGGTATTTTTCAACTCGAGGATCTCGCCTTTCACATCCACCGTAATTTTTCTTGACAGATCTCCGTTCGCCACCGCCGTTGTTACTTCCGCAATATTCCGCACCTGCGAAGTGAGATTACCTGCCATCTTGTTCACAGAGTCTGTGAGATCTTTCCAGGTACCGCCAACACCTGGCACATCAGCCTGTCCGCCCAACATTCCCTCCGAACCTACTTCCCTTGCAACACGGGTTACTTCCGATGCAAAAGAATTCAGCTGATCCACCATCGTGTTGATGGTGTCTTTTAGTTCGAGGATCTCTCCGCGAACATCCATGGTTATCTTCCGCGACAAATCTCCCTTTGCCACAGCAGTCGTTACCTGAGCGATGTTCCGCACCTGACCGGTAAGGTTTGACGCCATCTGGTTTACCGAGTCCGTGAGGTCTTTCCATACACCACCGACACCTTTCACAGTAGCCTGTCCGCCGAGCTTACCCTCAGAACCTACTTCACGCGCAACCCGCGTAACCTCCGAAGCAAATGAGTTGAGCTGGTCCACCATCGTGTTGATGGTGTCTTTCAGTTCGAGGATCTCGCCTTTTACATCCACGGTGATCTTTCTGGAAAGGTCGCCCCTGGCCATGGCCGTGGTAACTTGTGCAATATTCCGCACCTGGCCCGTAAGGTTGGAGGCCATGAGGTTCACAGAATCTGTGAGGTCTTTCCATACACCGCCGACGCCTTTTACAGTGGCCTGTCCACCGAGTTTTCCTTCGGAACCGACCTCCCTTGCCACGCGGGTAACTTCAGAGGAAAACGAATTCAATTGATCCACCATGGTATTGATGGTGTTCTTGAGTTCAAGGATCTCGCCTTTTACATCCACGGTGATCTTCTTTGACAGATCACCTTTCGCCACGGCCGTTGTCACCTCTGCGATATTTCTTACCTGTCCGGTGAGATTTGATGCCATCTGGTTTACAGAGTCCGTGAGATCTTTCCAGGTTCCTGCAACACCCTTCACCTGCGCCTGTCCGCCGAGTTTTCCTTCGGTGCCCACTTCCAGCGCCACCCGTGTCACCTCTGAGGAGAACGAGTTTAACTGGTCCACCATGGTATTGATAGTGTTCTTCAACTCAAGGATCTCACCTTTTACATCCACGGTTATCTTCTTGGAGAGGTCGCCTTTTGCCACCGCCGTGGTCACCTCGGCAATGTTCCGAACCTGGGCGGTCAGGTTGCTACCCATCTGGTTCACAGAATCCGTGAGATCTTTCCAAACGCCCGCGACCCCTTTCACTTTGGCCTGACCTCCGAGTTTTCCTTCGGAGCCTACCTCGCGCGCCACGCGGGTTACCTCCATGGAGAACAGGTTCAGCTGTTTTACCATGTCGTTCACTTCTTTCGCGATCTGGGCAAATTCTCCCTGAAGGGCATTCCCCCCGATTTCCAGTGGCATTGCCTGGGAGAGGTTTCCTTTGGCTACCGAGCTGATAACCCTGGCGATCTCTATCGTCGGATGTACAAGATCCGAAATGAGGATGTTAAGGGAATCTACCCCATGGCTCCAGGCTCCCCTTGCATTGTGGATCTCTATTCGTTGGTTCAGTTTTCCCTGCTTGCCTATGGTCTGCCCCGCCTTGGTGAATTCCAGCATCATTCGCTCGTTTAGAGCGATAATTTCGTTCACCGTATCGCAAATCTTTCCGCTCAGGCCGATCTGGTCGAAGGGCATCCGGGCAGAAAAATTCCCGTTCTTAACCTCCGTCAACACCCGGAGAAGTTCCCGGTTATCCATCACCCCGGTAAGTTGCTCAAACTGCTTGCCCTCCTGCAGCGGGGAATAATCCGCAACAGGGGCCTCTATTTTCTTTTTCCGGGATGGTTTTTTTGGGAGGACAGCCGCGTGCGGGCGTGTTGAGCCGTTTGAATCATTCTTTTCTTTCCTGGCGGAAGAGGAGTGATTGATTTTTTTTCTCATAGGGCAATTATTAAAAAATAATTCTCAATCAGATATCAGGTTAAGGTCTTACCCTTTGTTTTTGCCATACTTTTGGCCGCTGGAAACGCACACCCAAAACGCACAGAAGTCCAGTACCTAAAAAAACTATGCCAACCATTTATTTGGAGAAGGAGGCAGATATAGGGGGGTCTATCCGCCTGATAACATAAATCGCAAATATTGACGACCAGAGTCAAGGACGCAATCTTTTTCCTTTGAAATAGTAATTTAACACGATGTGTTCAAATTTAGGGTCTGAGGGGGCAGAAATGTTCTGAAATACGGCTGTTTCTTTCAGCATTTTGGCCGCTTTTTGTAATATTATCATCAAAATCAAAAGCTATGGCAAAATCCAAAGATGCCCGGAAAGAAACAAAAAAGAAACCGGCCAAAACTTTAAAAGAAAAACGCGCCGAAAAACGCGAGAAAAAGAACAGTAAAAATTAATTTTTACTGACATGTACTTCCCGGGAGCCCGACTTCCGGGAAGTTTTTTTGAGTAAATAATTATATCTGAGGGCCCACGCAGGGCAATCTCCGTTTTCATCGTTTAACAAATCACCATGTGAAACGCCGCGACTTTCTCCTTAAAAGCGCTCTTGCTGGTTGTGTGCTTCCATCCGCCCTCTTAAACAGCTGTCAGAACTCTTCCCCTGGCTCACCTGCTTCCGGGCAGGATGACACGGATGATCCCTTTGAATTGAAAGAGGTATCCATAGAAGCGCTTCAGCAAAAAATGGAAAAGGGCGAATACACTTCGCGCGTACTGGTCGAAATGTATTTAAGAAGAATCAAGGAGATCGATCAGGACGGATCAAGGCTGAATTCTGTGATCGAGGTAAATCCGGATGCCCTGGCGATTGCTGAAAAGCTCGATGAGGAACGCAGGAGCGGTCGGGTGAGAAGTGTCCTGCACGGCATCCCGTTCCTGGTGAAGGATAATATTGATACCGGCGACAGGATGATGACAACGGCCGGGTCACTGGCGTTATCGGGTCACCACGCGACCGAGGATGCACCCATTGTCGGGCAATTACGAGAGGCGGGTGCGGTGCTGATCGGTAAGACGAATTTAAGCGAGTGGGCCAACTTCCGGTCTACACGCTCTAGCAGTGGCTGGAGCAGCCGGGGCGGGCAGACGAAAAATCCTTACAGCCTCGAGCGCAATCCCTGTGGCTCAAGCTCAGGTTCCGGCGTTGCTGTCGCGGCGAACCTGTGTTCCTTTGCTATCGGAACGGAAACCAATGGCTCCATCAGCTGTCCTTCGTCCATCAATGGGATTGTTGGGTTAAAGCCCACAGTAGGTTTAGTAAGCAGGACGGGGATCATTCCCATTTCCAAAACACAGGATACTGCAGGGCCAATGACCCGCACCGTGAGGGAAACTGCCCTCATACTAAATGCGATCACGGCTGCAGATGAAAAAGATGCTGCGACGCTTCAGCGTCCCCGCGATATTCCTCGCGACTACCTGTCGTTCCTGGAGGTAGAAGCGTTGCGGGGAAAACGCATTGGCGTGGAAAAATCTTTCTTGAGGGTGCACGAGAAGGTGGACGCCTTGTTACAACAGGCTCTTGAACAGATGAAGTCAAGGGGCGCCACCATTGTTGAAGTCGATTTTGTAAAAAAACTGAAGGATGCCGGCGAAAGTGAATATAAGGTTCTTCAATTTGAATTTAAAGATGGCCTTAACCGGTACCTTGCCGCGCGCAGTGCTCCTGTAAAATCTTTGAAGGATATCATCGCCTTTAACAACGCACACGCCGACTCGGTGATGCCTTTTTTTCGCCAGGAGATACTGGAGGCATCGGAAGGGCGGGAGGATCTGAATAGCGATGATTACAAAAATGCACTGAACTCTGTGATCACTACTTCGCGGGAAGCCATTGACGGGGTGATGAGAGAACACCGCCTTCACGCCATTTGTGGCCCGGCAACAGGCGCGGCATGGTGTACAGACGTGGTAAACGGCGATTCGTTCAGCGGTTATGGAATGGGCTCCGGCGCGGCCATGGCCGGCTATCCGAGCATCACGGTTCCATTGGGAGATGTATATAGCCTTCCCGTTGGGATTTTGTTCATTGGACGCGCCTATGGTGAAGGGGACCTGCTGGGAATTGCGTACGCCTACGAGCAGGCTTCCCGCAACAGGAAGCCTCCTGCGTTTTTGCAGCAGATCCTATGAGTCCCACAGAATCATCCCTCCCCGTTTTATAACAGGAGGATGAGCAACAATGCTATCAGGAGAATAGCGCCGACGCTGAGGAATACGCCTCCGCCGACGACAGCCAGTTCTTTTTTGATGGCCCTTACCTCGCGGCGCAAAGCCTTCTTTTCTGCTGAGCCGAGGTCAGTTTTGTCAATCGCTCTGATCTCTTCCAATCGGTTCTTTAATTCTGTGGCATAAGCTTCCCTGCTTTCCGGGATGTTGCTCTCGGGTATCGGCGCAGCCACTGCGGGCGATGCCGTTGCCACGAGCGCGAGAAGGCTTATGGCTGTAAGGATATGGCGTATTTTCATTGTTATTTGCACTTGAGTTAAAGTTGTCTCAGTGTTGGCCTCTGGAATAAAAATTCCATGCCGGCATCGCCATCAATTATGGGCGTTTCCCTTTTTTCTTATTGTTTTTTATCCATACATTATGTTTTGCCTGATAGGGTCAGAAAATTATGCCCTCGAAGGAAGCGGCTTTATCGACTTGAATGTTCCTTCAGGCATGGTTGGACCGACAGGAAAGAAGGCTGGCGATCGGGGCTATTGATTTTTAACTTCCTTCGCCATTAGTTTGTACCCCACTTGAGAATGTAATGGATAAGCGCAGGTTCGAAATATTGCTGATTGAGGATGATGCAGATGATGCGGAGCTGACGATTCTTGCTCTGAAGAAGCATAACCTGATCACTCCGATCCATCACATCGATGATGGAGAAAAAGCGATGGATTTTTTGTTCGGCCCTGAACAAAATCCAAGCCTTATTTTGCTGGACCTCAAAATGCCGAGGGTGGATGGGATCCAGATCCTCCGTAGATTAAAGAGTGATCCCGAGAAACAGGATATCCCAGTGGTTGTGCTTATATCCTCCAAGGAAGGAAAAAACTACCTTGAATCTTTTGATGTCAAAGCGGATGCCTA
>JBBEBN010000136.1:0-6408 GCA_040882305.1 Cyclobacteriaceae bacterium | reverse complement strand
CCCTATCTCCTTCACCCCAAAAGCCCTCACCCCTTTCTCCGTCCTGATCCTCAGTCGTCCCGCTTCATCGAGATCCTCAATGACCCCTTCAAACACGCTGTCGTTGCTGGAAAAAGTGTGTTTCTCATGTCGGCGGTACAAGCTTTCAAGATATTGTGTCAAAAGCGCGTCATATTGGCCCTGGCGCAGCTGAAGGTAGCGGCTTTCTATGAATTCGATTATTAAGGGGAGCTCCTTTTCGGGCGTGTATATTTTACCTGTGATAACGGAAAGGGAGATCGCCGAGGAAGAATTAAACCGGGTCTGATTGAGGTTAAAGCCGACTCCTGTCACAGAGTTCTGGATAGCAGCTCCCTGGAGCTGATTCTCGATTAAAATGCCGGAAATCTTTTTTCCGTGAACTAAAATATCATTTGGCCACTTTATGTATATGACGTCAGATGTTTTCTCCATCAGATAATCCTTCAGAGCGAGGCAAACCACAATATTGAGAAAAAACTGCCTGTTGACAGCCAGGAAATTCGGCTTGAGAATCAATGAAAAAGTAAGGTTCTTACGAGGTTCGGCCTCCCAAACGTTACCCTGCTGCCCTTTTCCGGCACTTTGGTGGTCAGTTATGACAAGTGTGCCTTCTTTTACCGGCGATTGTTGACTGATTTGGAGCGCAAGGGTGTTTGTAGAAGGACATTCTGGCACAAAAACCAGATTCTTGCCCATGAAAAGCGTGTTGGCAGGAATTTTATACAAAGTATTTAATTAATTTTGTAAGTTATTAAAATAGCGAACTTAAAAAACCGAGAAAGCTTAATGACGAAAAAAAGAGTGGGCGTCAGTTCGGAGAAGCTCAGCGAAGTCATTGTGAAGGGAATGCAGGAAAAAAAGGCAACTGACATTGTGGTACTGGACCTCAGGAAAGTCAAAAACGCGGTAGCTGATTTTTTTGTAATTTGTTCCGGGAATTCCGACAAGCAACTGGATGCCATTACCGATTCGGTCGATCAGGAAGTCTACAAGGCCCTGAAAGAAAATCCCTGGCATACGGAAGGCAAAAACAATAAAGAATGGATGCTACTCGACTACATAGATGTGGTAGCGCATGTTTTTAAAAAGAACCGGCGGGAATTCTATTCGTTAGAGCGGCTGTGGGGTGATGCCGACATCACTGAAATCGTTGACAAACACTAGAACTATATCCAATACCAGGCGTTATACACTGGAATAAACTAATTGACACATACACCGTAAAATGGCTGACAAGAATAAAGAAAACAAGCCCCTATTGCCCAACAAACCTCCGAGGGGGAATTACCAGATCTGGGTGATCCTCGCCACGATTGCGGTGATCTTTGGGGTCATGTATATCAATAATTCCAGCGATCTGAAGGAAGTCAACCAATATGAATTCGACCAGATGGTTACGGAAGGTCACGTCCGGAAGGTTGCTTTGATCAAGAACAAGGATATCGTGGAAATCACGCTGACCTCCGACGCGTTGCAGAATGCGAAGTACCGCAGTGATCTCGAGGAGGGCCCCCTGGGCGGAAGCAGCAATGGTCCCCATTACAAGCTCACCATCACTTCCATTGACCGTTTCGATGAGAAATATGAAGAACTGATCGAAAAGCTGCCGGATGCTAACCGGCCAGAATATACCTCCGAAACCCGCGAAGATTATTTCGGGGTGTTCATTCAATGGGGCTTCCTGTTCCTTCTTCTTTTTGGATTCTGGATGCTCATGCGCCGCATGACCGGCGGTGGCGGACCTGGCGGCCAGATCTTTAACATCGGTAAATCAAAAGCAGCTCTGTTTGACGCTGAAAACAAGGTGAAGATCACCTTTGAAGATGTTGCCGGTCTCGACGAAGCAAAAGAGGAGGTAAAGGAGATTGTTGACTTCCTTAAAAACCCCGGAAAATTCACGAAACTCGGAGGCAAAATTCCCAAGGGCGCGCTGCTGATTGGCCCTCCGGGAACGGGTAAGACCCTTCTGGCCAAAGCTGTGGCCGGAGAAGCTGCCGTACCGTTCTTCTCACTGTCGGGTTCCGATTTCGTCGAAATGTTTGTGGGTGTCGGTGCCGCCCGTGTGCGCGATCTTTTCAAGCAAGCAAAAGAAAAAGCTCCCTGTATCGTATTTATAGATGAAATTGATGCTATCGGCCGCAGCCGCGGAAGGGGACAACTTCCCGGCGCCAACGATGAGCGTGAAAATACATTGAACTCCCTTCTGGTGGAAATGGATGGCTTTGCCACCGACTCAGGAGTGATCATTCTCGCAGCAACCAACCGTCCGGATGTGCTCGACTCTGCCTTGTTGCGCCCCGGTCGTTTCGATCGCCAGATCAGTATTGATAAACCGGATATCGTTGGTAGGGAGGCGATCTTCAAAACACATTTGAAACCCATCAAACTCGATACGACGGTCGATCCCAAAAAACTGGCTGCCCAAACACCGGGCTTTGCCGGAGCGGAGATCGCCAATGTCTGTAATGAGGCTGCCCTTATCGCGGCGCGCCGCGATAAGAAGGCAGTCGACATGCAGGACTTTCAGGATGCCATCGACCGTGTGATCGGCGGACTGGAAAAGAAGAACAAGATCATTTCTCCCGAAGAGAAAAAGATCGTTGCCTTCCACGAAGCAGGTCATGCTGTTGCAGGATGGTTCCTGGAGCACGCCGATCCGCTGGTGAAGGTAAGCATCGTCCCGCGGGGCGTCGCCGCCCTGGGTTACGCCCAATATCTTCCGAAAGAACAATTCCTCTATCAGACTGAACAGATGATGGATGAGATGTGCATGGCTTTCGGCGGTCGCGCCGCAGAAGAGATCGTCTTTAAAAAGATCTCCACAGGCGCGCTCAGCGACCTCGAACGCATCACCAAGATGGCCTACGGTATGGTTACCATTTACGGTATGACCAAGGCGATCGGAAACATGTCGTACTATGATTCCAA
This sequence comes from Cyclobacteriaceae bacterium, assembly GCA_040882305.1. Lineage (GTDB taxonomy): Bacteria > Bacteroidota > Bacteroidia > Cytophagales > Cyclobacteriaceae > Chryseosolibacter. Next base: position 3,459 of record JBBEBN010000136.1, on the reverse strand, counting down.
ACAGGCGGATACCTATGCATTCCAGAAACCTTATTCGGATGCTACCGCCGAGAAGATCGATAAAGAAGTGAGGAGTATCATTGAAGAGGCGTACGACCGAACGAAAGCATTGCTGACCCAGCATCGTCAACACCTCGATGTCATTGCGAAAGAATTGCTCGAAAAAGAGATCCTCTTCCAGGCTGACCTTGAAAGGTTGATCGGTAAGCGTCCCTTCGACAAGCCGACAACCTATCAGCAATACACCAACGGTCAGGGTAAGTATGAAAAGAAAAAGCATGAAAGCGAGCAACCCGGTGTTGATCCGACGCCTACCCTCGACGGCGATTTGCCCGACAAGGTAGCCTCTAGCTAATTCGTGTGATTAATCTTAATTTTGAAACTCAGGGGTAACAGCCTGAGTTTTTTTGTGAATTGTGAGGGGGTGAGTAAGTGCGTTCACTAATCTCAGCGCCAAGCAACCAGGTCAGCAGAATGAAACTATTCTACTGGCCACTACTTACTACTTACTACTTACTACTTACTACTTACTGACTACCGATTACTGATCACTGACTACCCGAAATCCGACGTGACCATCACCCGCATACCATCCCTTCAGAACAAAAAGATCTATTTCGCCTCGGATTTTCATCTCGGTGTACCGGATTATGAATCAAGCCTTCGGAGGGAACGGCAAATCGTTCAATGGCTCGACGCTGTTAAAGAGGACGCCCACTCCATTTATCTGCTCGGGGATATTTTTGACTTCTGGTTTGAATACAAGTACACGATACCAAAAGGTTTTGTCAGGTTGCTTGGTAAACTCGCCGAACTTCGCGACAGGGGAGTCCCCATATTCCTCTTCACTGGCAACCACGACATGTGGATGTTTGATTACTTTCCAAAAGAGCTCGGCATTCCAGTATTTCGCGAACCCGCGTTGCTTGAGGTAGGGCCGCACAAACTTCTGGTGGGGCACGGTGACGGGCTGGGCCCCGGGGATCTGACCTATAAGCTGTTGAAGAAATTTTTTAACAGCAAAGTATGTCAATGGCTTTTTGCGAGGATCCACCCGAACCTTGGGATGACCATTGCCCATACCTGGTCCAGAAAAAGCAGGATCACCAACAACAAAAAAAAGGAAAAATTCACGGGCGAGGAAAATGAATTTCTCTGGGTTTACTGTAGTGAATTAGAAAAGTCCACGCACCACGACTATTATATATTCGGCCATCGCCACCTGCCCTTAAACCTGAAGATCGGGGATAACAGCACATACATAAACCTCGGCGAGTGGGTTCATTTTAGAACCTACGCCGTATATGACGGCATGAATGTTGAGTTAAAGGAATTCAAACCGGTTTGAGGTCTGAAAGGTAGAAAGGTCTGAAAGGTAGAAAGGTAGAAAGGTAGAAAGGTAGAAAGGTTTAAAAGGTTTAAAATGTTTTATGGAGAATGATCCAATACAAAGATGAAAATATTGTTTCCTGTTTTATTATTCATGTCTGCCTTACTGGAAACATATGCACAGCGTGAGATCAGTACGGGAAAAAAAATCCAAACCGTCACGCTGAGTGACACGATCGTTGCCGCCGCCATCGACAGGCCTGGCGACTTCTACACCCTCACCAGCACCGGACAAATTCAGCGGTTCAACAAGGATGGGAAATTAACTTTGTCGTACAAGGCCGAAAAAGTACCCACGCTCTTTGACCCCCGCGATGGCGCGAGGCTCTTTGTTTACTACCGCGATGACCAGCATTATGAATTCCTGAACCCTTCCTTCGAACCGATTGCCTCGTACAAGGTTGATCCTGCTTTCGCCATACAGCCCTGGTTGATCTGTCCTTCAGGAGAATACAAGCTCTGGATACTGGACAAGATGGACAACAGTTTAAAAAAGATCGATGCGAGGGCTTCGGAAGTGGAAGTGGAAGTGGTTGTCGACTCTTCGCTGATTCAAAATGCGGAAGCTTTTAAAACAATGCGCGAATACCAGAACTTCGTTTTTCTGCTAGATCCGTCCAGGGGCATTTACATCTTTAACAGTCTGGGAAGGCACCTTAGAACCATTGCTGCTCCCGGAATCCCGGGTTTCAATTTTTTAGGGGAGGAATTGTATTACCTGAAGGCAGGGAAGCTCGAGCTCTTCAACCTCTTTTCCGCGGAAACGCGTCAACTGGAAATCGACCCCCGATACGCCGATGCGCTGCTTACCGATGAAAGGATGATGCTTTTTACTCGCGGAAGAATAGATATCTATCCATTTCGGCCATAACGCTTAAGAATCTGTTCATTTTTGAACATATTTGTACAAATGGGGGACGTACAGATGTTCAATTCAAGGCTATTCAGGCCCAATTCTTTGTTTGGCACAGTATTTTCCCTGTCAGCTCGTTCAAACCTAAACCGAAGAAAAACGTGACCCAGGAAGGCGGAAAAATTCTGATGATTGATGACGATGAAGATGTGCTTCTCGCCGCCAAGATGCTGCTGAAAAAACAAAATCATCACGTGATTATTGAGAAGAATCCAAACAAGATCCCGTTTCTTCTCAACAATGACACGTATGATGTTATTCTGCTCGACATGAATTTCAGCAAGGATATCACGAGTGGAAAAGAAGGGTTTTACTGGCTGGAACAGATCCTTGAGAAGGATCCCAACGCTGTTGTCATTCTCATCACAGCTTTCGGCGATGTGGAGATGGCAGTGAAAGCGCTGAAAAAAGGAGCGACTGATTTTATTCTCAAGCCCTGGCAAAACGAGAAACTCGTGGCGACTATCTCGACGGCTATCCGCCTGAAGCAGAGTTACAATCAGGTGGACAAGCTGAAAAAAGCGAAGGAGATGCTGGAAGAACAGATCGGCAAGCCCTTCGGAGAGATCATTGGCCAGAGCACCGCCATCAGGGATGTTTTTGCGCTGGTCAACAAAGTGGCAAAGACGGAGGCAAATGTTTTGATCCTCGGTGAAAATGGCACGGGCAAAGAGTTGATTGCGCGCGCTATTCACCAGCGTTCGCTTCGAAACGACAACAGCTTTGTCTCCGTAGATATGGGAGCCATAACAGAAACCCTTTTTGAAAGCGAACTTTTCGGACATAAAAAGGGCGCCTTCACTGACGCAAGGGAAGACCGCCCTGGACGGTTCGAGCTCGCCTCCGGAGGCACCCTGTTCCTGGATGAAATTGGAAACCTCAGCATGAGTTTGCAAAGTAAATTATTAAGCGCTCTTCAATCGCGGCAGATCACACGCGTGGGATCCAATCAACACGTGCCTGTTGATATCCGCCTGATCTGCGCCACGAACATGCCCCTCCACAAGATGGTACAGGAAGGTACTTTCCGACAGGACCTTCTCTATCGGATCAACACGGTGGAGATACATGTTCCCCCGTTGAGTGACAGGGTTGAAGATATTCCTATGCTGGCGGAGCACTTGCTCAATTATTACGCAAAAAAATATCACAAACAC
>JBBEBN010000135.1:0-6411 GCA_040882305.1 Cyclobacteriaceae bacterium | reverse complement strand
CTCGAACTGTTCTGCGAAATTTCCAATACCGTTCGCGAACGTTCCCCTTTTCCGTTTACCTTTTATTTCGGATATAGCAACGGCAACCTGGGATACCTGCCCACCAGCGAAGGATGGGCTCAAGGTGGATATGAACCTTCTGTTTCGCCGTTTACACCATCGGCGGAAAAGGACCTGACGGAAGCTGTGACAGGTTACCTGAAAGGTGAGTTGCGCGCTCCGTCAAAGCCGGTAAAGGATGGAAAAGGAATGGTCCTGAAGTGATTTACTAGATTTATGAGAAACGCTATGATAGATTTTATCGATGCAGCACGAAGAGAAATGGCAAATGTGCGGTTCGGCGTATTTTTTGCCGGGTTAGCCATTTTGCTTTCTGTAAATTCGCAGGCACAGCAATCACCGTCATTCAGGGCTGCTGTTGTAAAGATCAACATCACACCCGATGTTTCGCAAAATCTCGTAGGGTATGGCCCGCGCAATTCCACGGGAACACACGATCCCATCTTTCACAAGATCGTCGCGCTCGATGACGGAACAACCCAGTTCTTTATTATTTCCACGGATATTTGCCTCGTCTCTCCGGCCGAATACGACAAGGTCGCTGCAAAGATCAAAAAGATCCACGGAATTGATCCGATCAATGTGTGGTGGACCGTTACACACACCCACTCTGCGCCTGAAGTGGGTCCTCCTGGTATGTATGCAGCTTATATGTCCGAACGCGTTGTAGAAGTGGACCCCGCCTATACGGAAAAAATGGAACAGCAACTCATCGACGGAATTAAAGAGGCACGCGAGAAACTGGCTCCCGCCAAGATAGGAGTAGGATGGGGCTTCTCGCAAGCGAATATCAACCGCCGCGCCATTGACGTGGATGGCAAAGCTTCACTGGGACTTAACCCTGACGGCCCTGTCGATCGGCGGATAGGACTGATCCGTGTCGATAAGGCGGATGGCAGCCCCCTTGTGCTTTTGGCAAACTATCCAATTCACGGTACTGTGCTCGGCCCTCAAAACACGCTCATCAGTGGTGACGCTCCCGGAGTTGTGGCGGAGTACGTCGAGGAAAAGGTTGGTGCGCCCGTCTTGTTCATCAATGGCGCTGCGGGCAATCTTGCGCCCATCTACAGTGTCTACCCCTCACCCAGGGCCGGCCACCTCGGTCAGTTCCGCGTGCTGCTCGGCGACAGGATCATTGAAGCAAACCAAAAAATAAACGCCACCACCAATGAAATAAAACTCATGTCAGGTGCACAGATACTGGAAACACCACGTAAGCCCGGACTTGGATGGCCAACGGATCTAATGCAGTATTCGAAGACCACAAAGGATGGGATCAACCTGGTGAGGATGCCTGTCCGGTTCTTAAAGATCAACAATGACATTGCCATCTGGAGCGCTCCGATTGAATTGTTTTGTGAGGTCTCAAACGAAGTGCGCGATCGCTCACCTTTCCAGTATACATTTTATTATGGCTATACCAATGGATGGTTTGGGTATATGCCCGTCGCTGAAGAGTGGCCCTTTGGAGGCTACGAGGTGGAACGCGTATCACCTTTCACCGCCGCGGCTTCCGGTGATCTCACGGAGCTGGTAGTGGGATATCTGGAAGGCAACGTCAAAAACGAGCCGTCGCCGTCGAAAAAGAAACGCAGGTGATGAATCACATTTTCTTTATATGCCGAATTTTTTCATGGATTTCGTTGCATCGGAAAATTTCCGGAAAGAAAATAGCGCACAAAACCCCGTTATGGTAAGATTAAGAATATGACGCCGATTACTGGGAAAATCTTCTGATAAATAAATTAAATAATAAGACATCCCGCACCTTCTAATTTCTGGTCTCCACTTTCAACTCGCCGTTATCAAAGACCGTTTCACCGTTCACAACGGTGAGCAGCGGACGAATCACCCTGATGGAATCTTCGTGACAGGTCAGGATATCTTGTGACAACACAACGAGATCAGCGAGCTTTCCTTTTTCAATGGACCCCTTAAGGTCTTCCTCAAATGAAGCGTAAGCATTATTGATGGTGTACATTTTTAAAGCTTCTTCGCGTGACACCGATTGTTCGGGATTAAAAACTGTGCCTTTTTCGGTTTTTCTGGTCACAACCGACCACATTGCCATGAAAGGATTATAGGGGTTAATAGATAAATCAGGATCCACTTTTACCATATGGTCTGAACCGCCATTGACCAGGACGCCCGCCTCTGTCAAGGCGCCATAAGGATGGAATGTTTTGATCCGCTCGGTTCCCAACACACGGTGTAGCAGGTCAGTATCCTTGAAAAACCACGCCGGCTGCATATCTGCATAGACTCCAAGTTTAACCATCTTCTCAATTGCTTCTGAAGTAAAAAAATTACCATGGATGATTGAAAAGCGTCTTCCCTTGATCGGCTTGATGCGGTTCACGTCCTCATACGCAGCGAGCAAGGTGTCTACTCCTGCGCCCCCTGTAACATGCGCTGTAAATTTCCAGCCGGCTTCAAGTCCAGCGGCGACGACCTTTGTCAATTCCTCCTTTGAAATGAATAGTTCTCCCCGGTAGGAAGGATCACTGATCCCATAGATCTTTTTTGCTTTCTCCCCCCAACCCTCATGAAGGAAAGCAGTTCCTGTGAGCATGCCTCCGTCCAGCACAACTTTCAGTGCGCCCACTTTTACCCATTCGTTGCCGTCACCTGTCTTAACAGCCAGCTTTTGTAAGTCCTCCAGCATTTCATCCTGGGATTGTTTCAGGTCGAACGGAACCCGGATATTATGAAATATCCGCACCGTCAGTTCATTTCGGCTCATCAGGTCTTCAAATGCTTTTAATTCTTCCATGGTGCCGCCACCGGAGCAGACGGAAGTGATGCCAATACTGTTGTATAAATGAAGTTGTTCTTTCAGCAACGCAGCCTTCTGTTCTTCGGTAATGGCCACAGCCTGCGGGAGTGCCAGCAGTTTGAACGCTGAGCGCAGTATGACCCCTGTCGGCTGGCCCGTCTTTTCATGTCTTAATATTCCGGGGTGTTTAATATCCATCATCTTTGAAAGCCGAAGGGCTTTAGAGTTGATAAGGCCTCCGTAACTTCCATTGAGAAAAACCGGATGCCGGGGTGCAGCGTCATCCAGCTCCTTTTTTGTTATTTCCCGCATATCGTCAAGCCTGGTGATAAAAAATTTAGGATGGATGATCCACTCGTCATCGCTTTTTCTCTCAGTTTGTTCCCTCACCCAGGTTAGAACGTCTTCGATGGTGTGCACATCCGGTATGGGTTCCAGGTATTCACTTTGAGAGGCAGCGATAGGGTGGGCATGGCCTTCATTCAACCCTGGGATTACGGTGTGGCCTTTCAGGTTTATGATTTTTGTTGAACCTCCTGTGAGGTCAAGAATATGCTGGGTGTCGCCTGTTTCGAGGATCCTCCCATTCTTCAGCGCCACCGCTTCAGTGATGGAGAAATTCCCATCCACCGTAATGACCTTCCCATTGATCAGAATTGTGTCTGCCTGTTCCTTTTGTCCCCAGCAGCCAGGAAGTACGGCAATCAGAAAAAAGTTGACAGCCAGCCAATGGCCATACCGTAGTGCCATGTCTCTGACAGTATCAGAGGGTAAAAAATGAAATATTTTTTTCATATATGTGCTGGTGGGTATTGGACTCTTCTGATCATGCATTCCAAGGCGAATATATCCTGCAATTAAATCAATTTACTGAATGGAGCGGAGGGTCGCAATTGATTTCGCCGATTCATTTATTCAGGTGGTATTCGTGGCCCGGCGCGTATGTTTATCTGCAGGACAATTTTATGATTGGCTGCCTGAAAGTGCTGATAATATTTTATATTGGGTAATCATAAAAATCCCGGAAGGGTATCACCATGAGCAATAAACTGGACCGCAGAAAATTTATCGGAGCGCTGTCATTGGGCGGAGCAGGTCTCGCTGTTGGGATTCCGCACTTTGCCAAAGCCTCTGACGTAAAACCGGCAATTCTCGGGGGGCCTAAAGCACATCCCGGAAGTTTTCCCACCTGGCCAATGTTCGATCAAACGGAAGAAAAGGCCCTGACCGATGTGCTGAAGAGCAGGATATGGGGGAGGGCAGGTGGTCCGACAGTCACCAGGTTTCAGACTGAGTATGGCAAATTGCTGGGAGCAAAGCATTGCCTTGGCGTTTCCAGCGGTACGAGTAGCCTGTACACCATGCTCGGTGCGCTGGATATCGGCCCGGGCGACGAGGTGGTCATACCCGTATATACTTTCATAGCCACCTACAATGTTGTGACATTGAATTACGCACTACCTGTCATGGTAGACACTGACCTTTCAAGCTTTCAGATGGATACCGGCAAAATTGAAGCTGCCGTTAATCCTCAGACGAAAGTGATCATGCCTGTTCACATGGGAGGCTCTCCAGCTGACCTGGACAGGATCATGGAGATTTCCCGCAAGGTAAATGTTCCTGTCATCGAAGACGCCTGTCAGGCCCCCCTGGCGGAATGGCGCGGGCGAAAAGTCGGCACGTTCGGGCTGGGTGGGGGCTTTAGCTTCCAGGCTTCAAAAAATATCAACGCTGGCGAAGGCGGAGCCATTACCACCAACGATGAACAGTTCGCACGTTATTGCAATAATTTTCATAATCAGGGCATGAGCGGCAGGGCGAAGACCGACTATGAAGATGGAGGAGGAACGCGCGCAACCAATATGAGGCTCACGGAATTTCAAAGCGGCGTTCTGCTGGCGCAAATGACAAGGTTAATCGAGCAGGCTAACCAACGCAACGAAAACGCAAATTATCTCACGAGTCTTCTGAAGGATATTCCAGGTATTATGCCTGCAAAACTTTACGATGGGGTTACGCGCAGCGCCTATCATCTCTACATGTTCCGCTATGACAGGAAACATTTTGCAGACCTGAGCCGCGAAAGATTTATGGACGCATTGCGCGCGGAAGGAGTTCCATGTTCCAGAGGATATGCTACTATGAACACAGATAAGTATGTCACCGAACTGGCTAACAATAAACATTATCTGAAGATCTACGGAGAGAAAAAGATGAAAGCATGGCTGGAGCAAAGCAAATTCCCGCAAAATGATCTGCTCAGCGAACAACAGGGTGTATGGTTCACGCAAAACCTTTTGCTGGGCACCAAAACGCAAATGGAGCAGATCGCGGAAGGGATCAAAAAGATCCGGAAACACGCAGCTGAACTAACAAAATCTTAAAATTGGCCCTTAGGGGGAGAGGAACCGTCCTCGCGTAGGATGCATTTGTTTTCATTTTCGCGGATTTGATCCTATTTTTGTTTACATTCTTAAGTGATTTTTTTTTGTAAAGCCTTAAGGCCAAGCTTTTTACATCAGGATGCGTGCGTGTGATTTAACTTCAGCGAATGCGGCTCATAGTTGAACTTTGAAATGCTTTTTTCAATAAAAAATAATCAGCCGTCGATGAATCCACTCCTAACTTTTCGTAGCTTCGGCTGAGTTCAAAAAGCCTATATCTTCTGAATTCAGCCTATCATTTTCACATCATTCACACAAAAAAACAACCGATGAATAAACGTTTACTAAAACTTGTTACGTTATTCTTGCTCGCCAGCGCGTACGCCATGGGGCAGACTGTGAGCGGAAGAATAACTTCTGCGCTCGACGGTGCTCCGTTACCCGGAGTCTCTGTATTGGTTAAAGGAACAACCACGGGAACAACCACAGATTCTGACGGAAGGTACTCTTTGAATGTTCCGGACACTCAGGCAAGTGTGCTTATTCTGTCCTTTATCGGCTTCAAAGGTCAGGAAATTTCCATCAACAACCGGACGACCATTGATGTGGTGATGGAAGAAGATGTTACTTTATTCAGTGAAGTGGTTGTAATCGGGTATGGTACACAGAAACGTTCAGACCTCACGGGCGCCGTTGGATCCGTGAATGAAGAAAGACTAAAAGAGCGGCCAGCCACATCCTTAAACCAGGCTTTAGCCGGGAAAATACCCGGAGTCCAGGTAAATACGAACTCCGGCAGGCCGGGCGGAAAAACGAATGTGCGAATACGGGGTTTCAGTTCCATTAATTCCTCGAACAATCCATTGTATGTTGTAGATGGTGTGCAGTTGCCACAGGGTAATCAGGATCAGTTCAGTCAGTCTATTGACTATCTGAATCCCAATGATGTAGTATCCATTGAAGTACTGAAAGACGCTTCGTCCACTGCTATCTACGGAGCCAGGGGAGCGAATGGAGTTATCCTAATCACTACCAAACGCGGTAAGGCAGGTGAAGGACGCGTGACGTATGATGTCGATTTCAGTGTTCCAACCGTTGGACCAAACAAACGCGAGGTGCTGAATGCGCAGGAGTATCTGGACACCGAAGACCTGGCATGGCGAAACATGGAGAAATTTGATCCCGTAGGAT
>JBBEBN010000134.1:0-6480 GCA_040882305.1 Cyclobacteriaceae bacterium | reverse complement strand
ATCTTCAGGAAATGCGCCCTTTTCGGGTTGGCCTATGCTATTATACCAGTTAATGATCAGCTGCTCTTCCTCCTGGGAACACGCTCCGCAGGAGAACTTCTCCAATAAGTCCTGAAATTGTTTAGGCAGCATATTATATAAGACACGCAAATGGCGCTTTTCCCTAAAGTCGATGATCGAATTTCAAATGTTTTGGCAGTGGGGTGTGCCTGTGGGGAGTAAACATGCCATGGGTGCTTACCACGGCTGACTTTTAAGTAATAAAATCCTTTAAATGCAAGCGCAACTTCTTAATGGATTTTGTCAGGTGGTATTCAATAGCCTTTTCAGAAACCTTTAGAAGGTCGGCGATCTCCGCATTGGAACGCCCTTCGAGCTTGCTCAGCCGAAAGACCCGGCGGGATTTCTCAGGTAAATGGTTGACAGCCAACTCAACGGCGCTATTCAGTTCATCAAAAGATACAATATGCTCGGTGGTATTCTCGTGGTTCGGTATAAAAACCTTGTAGTAGTCCCAGTACTTTTCCTGCGGAATCTTGTCCCGAATCAAGTTGAGGATACGGTTCCGCAATGCCGTAGTGAGGTAATAAGGAAGATTGGTAATCAACAAGGCCTTACGTTTTTCCCAGAGGGTGGAAAAAATACTCTGGATCACTTCTTCCGCCTCTTCATGCGAGTGAAGTTTGGATTTCGCGCTGCGGTACAGCGACTCCCAATGCCGTTTGAAGATTTTTTCAAACGCATGGACATTTCCTTTGCGCAAATCCGCTAACAACAAGGCTTCGTTATAATCCGTTAGGCTGGACATATGGTAAAAGCAGAAAATTCGAAGGCTTCAACGTTTTCGGAAGTTATAAATATTAGCGACTAATTCCCAAAGAATGGCGGTGGAAAAAGTCAGAATCGCGTTGTCTGTCGTGAAAATCGCTTTATAAGTGTAGGGAAAACAGTTATTTCAGAAAGCAGCCTGACTGGTAAGAGGCTGAAAATCAAAGAGCGCCACCGGGATTGTGCCGCTCTTTATAAAAATGCAAACAAAAACTAATCCCTTTAAAAAATGCCTTATAGCCGTACTACTGACGGCAGGTATTTTGCAATGAGACCTTCGTAATACGGCCTCAGCTCTTTAGCAACCGGAGGGACAAGACTTTTTGAATACAGGTCGTAGGGATTAAATTTTTTCACCCATTCAAACATTTTCCTGTCGTGATCATCCATGAGATGTTCGTAAGCATGTTCGCGGTGCTGGGAGTAAAAGGAGTGATAGCGGATCATATACAAGGCCGGCTCGGGCAGAAAATCTTTCGTTATCTGATACAAATATTCATCGTGTCCCCACGACATCGTAACATTCTTCAGTCCGCATCCATGTTCGTATATACCATACGTTGTATTATATCTGGGATCCTTTGAGTCAGGATTAGCGTCGAAGAATTCCGGATAAACTATTTTATCGGAAAATTTGCAGCCTACCGGGAAGGTATCTCCCACTACCGCCCATTGTGGCTCCCCAAAAAGGCACAGCACTTTTCCCATGTCATGAATAAACCCGGTGAGCACGAACCAATCCGGGTGCCCATCCTGGCGGATGGCCTCTGCCGTTTGAAGAAGGTGCTGGAGTTGGTCGAGTTCGATATCCGGATCGGAATCATCCACGAGGGTATTGAGAAACTCCATCGCTTCCCACACGGTTAATTGTTTGCGGGTAAACTGAAGGAACTCCGCCCGTTTTTTCATGACGAAGTCATAGGTCTGATACTGGTGATTAAGCCGGTAAAATTCCCGTACGGTATCCCTGCCCGGCTCCGCATAGTTTCTGAATTCTTCTTTCTTCTTGGCAGGTTCACCGGCTTCCGGATAGCGCTGCAGGACATCATCTTCCCATTCTTCGATGCTTTTCAAAGGGTTGATTTCCTTCGGGGAAAGAGAATCTGATTTCATGGCGATCAGGGAGTTAAGGAGCAAATCTACAAAATAAAATGCATAAAATTCACGCCATAAGATATTCTTTGAAAAGGCTATCACCAGAAAATCGTGTACAGGGCAGTAAGAATACCAAGGATGAGGACGGATCCCACAACGAAGGAAGGGGAAGTGCGGAACAGGCTTGTGTCTATCTTGATAACAGCGTGCTGATGTGCTGCGCGGCGATCCGTGATGCTGATAACCACCATGAGTATTATCAATACGACAAAGACGATCGACATGCGGTCAAGAAACGGATAATCCGGAAACGCCCCGGCAGTCCAGTACGGAAGGTATTTTAGTAAGGTCGACAGCGGTATGGTGAGCAGGGCTGCAGTCAGGGCAGCGGCGGAAGTAGTGCGTGTCCAAAAAAATCCCATCAGAAATATTGCCAGGACTCCCGGAGAAATGAACCCAACATATTCCTGGATGAACTGATAGGCCTGTTCAAGGTTGCTCAATGCGGGAGCCACCAGCGAAGCAACAACCATTGATATGATGACGGTCCATCTCCCTGTGAGCACCAGTTGTTTTTCTGTGGCCGTCCGGTGAAAATACTTTTTGTAAATATCCAGGGAAAAGATGGTGGCGATGCTGTTGGCCTTCCCTGCCAGGGAAGCAACAATGGCTGCGGTGAGCGCGGCGAAAGCCAACCCCTTCAGTCCCGCGGGCAACAGGTTCAATAGCGTCGGGTACGCGTGATCGGGTTTAACCACGCCGGCTTCATTTACCATTTCAGCCTGGAACAGACCTTCCTGGTAAAGAACGTAGGCAGCTATTCCAGGCAATACCGCAATCACCGGAACGAGTAATTTCAGAAAGGCGGCAAATAGGATCCCATTCCGCGCAGTTTTCAGATCTGCGCCCAGCGCACGCTGAATGATGTATTGATTGCATCCCCAGTAGTTAAGGTTATTGATCCACATTCCACCGAGCAGCACAGAAAGCCCGGGAAGGTCGGAGTAATAGCGGTGAGACGAATCGAAGATCATGTGAAAATGCGTATTTGCTTTCTCATGCATGAGTTGGGCGCCAATGATGACATTCTCACCAAATCCAAAATGCTCCGACACCATATTCAGCGCAAGATATGTGGTAACGAGCCCTCCCATGATCAATACCGCCACCTGAACAACATCTGTGTAGCCGATTACTTTCATGCCGCCCAGCGTAACCACGATTGAAAAAAGCGCGAGGCCCACGACGCAGAAAAGAAAACTGATACCGGATATGGCGTTGATGGCCAAAGCGCCCAGGTAGATAATGGAAGTGAGATTGACAAACACGTACACCAGTAACCAGAAGACCGCCATGATGGTGCTCACCGTTGCGTTGTAGCGCACCTCGAGAAATTGCGGCATCGTGTAGATCTTGTTTTTCAGATATACAGGAAGGAAAAATACCGCGACGATAATGAGTGTGGCCGCAGCCATCCACTCGTAGGTTGAGATTGCGAGACCCAGCGCAAAACCTGACCCCGACATTCCGATAAAATGCTCGGCTGAAATGTTGGAAGCGATGAGAGAGGCGCCGATAGCCCACCATGTCAGCGAGCCCTCCGCAAGGAAAAACTCCCTGGAATTCATTTGCACGGATTTCCGTCGATGGTAAACGTAAAGACCGTACCCGCTCACAAGGATGAAGTAACAAAAGAAAACCGCGTAGTCGGCGAAGTGGAGCTGGTTCATTGGAACTTCAGCCCAAGATATAATTCAGAGTTTGAAGTTCAAAATTGTTCGCAGTTTAGTACACCCATGCTGAACGTCGCACGTTTTAAGTGTGTTTGAGTTTGAAGGGTTTGAAGTTACTGTCTTAAAGGTCTTCGCGTTTTCGCAGATGGTGCATGATTTGTTAAGTTGCCCAATTGCGGAGTTGCTCAACGCTGTACACCTGGCCAGGGGATAGTAATGCGATTATCGAACCGCAGGAGATGATGATTAAGCAAGCTCAAAATTTAATTCTCCGCCCACGCGTACATTTTGGATACCAGGGAATAGTAATCTTCCCAGGCGAGGAAGCGAGCAGCTTCTGTTGACCCGACGGTGGCATTTATTTCAAGAAAATATCTTTCTTTCAGGCGGACCTCTCGCTCCATTACTTGGAGGAGGTCATTGCCGAGCCTTTTTGCAAGGGCGGGTGTGAAATCAGCCGCGTCCCCGGCAAATAAATCATATACGCTGTATGCTTCCCCCAACAGCGCATCGCACTCTTCTTCATATTGCCCGTACGCGGCCCAGAATGCGTCCTTCTTCCCGGGAGACAGTGTCATTGCAGAAGCAAGTGTATTGCGTTTGGCTTCCCGTACTTTATCCTCCGGTATGGCCCGCGAATGGAAACGGTATGCCTTCCAGCCGCTCTTGCTATAGATCTCCGCACTTTCGAGCATATCCATCATCGCTTCTGTCTGCAAGAACTGAAGGGCGACGACACCGTTTAAGATCGCAGCAACCTCCTGATAATATTTTTTTTTCAATAGTAATTCCTCATTGCGGTGTGACAACAGTGTCCACCCATTTTCAAAAGCTTCCTCTGGTGACATGGAGGCGTCTGTTTCTGCCAGGTCCTGGAGCGACCGATATGTTTGTGAATACACTTTCGTGGCGTCACTCAAATATTTTTCATACAGGGGCCAAAATGCCTTTTCATGCCATTCGGCCAGTCGAACGCTGCTTTTTACCACCGATATCCGATCCGTTCCCGAAACACTGAGGAGTGCAAGCGTATTCTTAGGTCGTTGACTAAACCCCGAAAGAACAAGCAAACAAGATATTACGGTAAAGCTGGCGCTTTTCATTTTATTCATGATTTAACTGAAAAATAATGTGATATTCCAGGATTACTCCGGCGTAGTAGACTTCCTTACATAGGCAAACGCATATTACTCACTTGAAGGGACGAACTGGTCCAGAAAAAAGTAATGCCAACAATAAGTCTCCGATGGGCGGACAAAAAGGTAGACAAGAAATTGCGAGCCCAGAATCGGGACGGTGGAAGGCAGCCTTGAACTTACAAATCTCTGCGCCAGGTGTTTTCGATTTCGAGGATCAGGTCCGGGCCATACGCGCCCGAAGGTGTCATAAATCCTGTTTCATAGCTACCACCCAGAATCTTTTCCGCTATTAGAACGCTCGTTTTCGACGTTAGCTTATACCCGCTTAGTGTTTCTATCAGCGCGGACCTCGTGTGACCGGAATCATCTTCCACCTTTCCCCATAAATGAGTTTTTGTGGAGTTGATTCTATTTGTCGCCGGACCAGCGGTTCGTTTATCAAGGATCTTGAATAGGAAATTCTTTAACCACTTTGCTCTCAGGAGCCAATCAAAGAGATGGCTTGCCTTCGCCGCGATTATCATTCCTTTGCCCGCAGTGGCATATACCTCAATGTTGGGAATCCCCGTGCTGTACCATGCAGTGGAAACATCGCCCCAGGGGATATTCAGGCATGTCACAGTACCAAACCCAAAATCTATCTTTTTCCTTTTCTTGCCCAACGGTATGTGGATAAGTTTACCGGATTCTCTCACCACGCTTCCGTAGCCCAGTCCCTGAACCATTGTTTTCGCCGTACCGCGTGACAGGCCCCCGCCGGATAGCGTGAAAGCCAGTTCCAGGCGCACCGCACCAGGCAATTGATTTTTCAAATAGCGGGAAAGGCAATCAGAAGGGACGACATCAAAACCCGCTCCTGGCAGAATGGTTATTCCGGCCTTCTTGCCCTCTGTATCATATTCACGCAACATTTCAAAGACCTGGTACTCGCCAGATATATCCGTGTAATGCGTATTTGTCGCCAGACATGCTTCAACCATACTTCTGGCAGTGTGCTGAAACGGGCCCGCACAATGGATCACTACCCTTCCCTTTTTTAAAACGTTATTTAAAGCAACGGCATCGTTGGTGTCGGCAGCCTCAAAAGGATATCCGGTTTCTCTGCCTTGTTCTTCGAGCGGCCCCTCCCTTCGTCCTGAAAGAATTACGTGTAGCCCGCGTGATTTGCATTCCGCTGCGATCAATTTTCCTGTGTATCCATAGGATCCATAAAGAATAATTGTGCTGTCTCGAGTAATCATACTATTCGCAAGGTACACAGGCTTTGCCATCACCACACTCTGTGGAGGGCATTTCCTGCCACCATTGTGCGACTAATGTGCCGGAAGAAGGCAAGCAGGCTACTGGTGGTCGGCGAATTGCTTTTCTTTCAAATTTTTTTTATACTCAAATCAAATTAAACCAGCATCTATGCAAACTGGTTTTGGGATTACGGCAAGGAAAGACGCATGGTGGATTCGTCCGCTGGTGATCTTCATTGTCCTTGCTGCGTTCATCATCTATGCCACGTGGGCGGCATTTCAAGGCGTACATTACAGTGCAGGACCCTACCTATCCCCTTTTTATTCACCTCTGCTGTTCGGTAACGCTGAACACGCCTGGTTTGGACCTAGACCGGTATGGTGGCCGTTAGTCCTTTCGCCAGCGTTGCTGAACCTATGGGCCACCGGAGGATTCAGCCTCAC
>JBBEBN010000133.1:0-6545 GCA_040882305.1 Cyclobacteriaceae bacterium | reverse complement strand
ACACCGTTTGCCATGAGCTTCTCGTCAAGAAAAGATTTCGCGCGTGGCACATCTTCCTCTTCCAGATGTTCAATGATGATCGGAAGATTGGGGTGGTCTTTAGCAAGTCTTTGCAGATAAAGATCATAATTAAGTATCCCGAGGCCTGCGGCAGGCTGCTCAATCCGGCCAACGCCGCGAAATGAATGGCCTTCTGAAGCGTATATTTCAGCCATCTGAACGCCTTTTTCACTATCCGCCAACTTTACATCCTTGGCGTGCGCGAATTTGACCTTTTCTGAAAGCCTGTCGAAGATGTTGTTTAACGTCCCGTCCATGTTACCAATATTATGAACATCGAAATAATTTACCGGATCCATCGCCAGGCCCAAACAATCATCGTCTATATCGGAAAAAAGCCTCAGAACTTCGTCAACTGATCCGATTACATTGTTTACATAGGGTTCTATGATAAAGACCGCCCCGTGATCACGCGCAAAACGCACAAGATCTCTTATCACGTCGCGGCACTCAGCATATCCTTCTTCAGTCTTGTTTTTGGGATGATGGATCCAGTCACTCTCTTCATGATAGGTCCCTGTCTCGACAGGAATATAGGGAGATCCAAGGTCATGCGCATGTTGTATTATCTTCTTGAGCCGTTTTATGTTCGAATCTCGTTTAGCCGGATCAGGATGAATGATGTTCGTGTAACTTGAAATACAGGAAACAGGAAGGTTATGCTTGCGAAAAGTATCGCGGATTTTCGTGCAATTCCCCTTGTTGATGTTCTCCGTTGAAAGATCCATGTCTTTAAAGATCAGATCCAACTGAACAGTATTGAATCCGAGATTACGGATTACGCCGGCTGTTTCCTCAAGTGAATAGGGGAAATATCCGGTAAAAATTCCTACTTGTAACATATTTCTTTTTTAACACTTGCTAGTATCGTGTCCTTGTTCTGCTGGCGGCTCGCCCCAGTTAATTCGCCCCGACCCTTTCGGCCAGCGCTAACTCAATTCATAAAAAAATACGTCAGAATTCGCTTAACATAACACTAGCTAATTTCATCCATCGCAATGGCCCGGTGCTCCCGGGCTGAACGGTAACATGCCTCTACCAGCGCCATAGTCCTGAGGTTATCCGAGCCGCTGATTTCAGGCTCGCAGTTCTCTTCCAGCGCAATGAGCAATTGGGCCATAGTGCCTTCAAAAGCGTCGGGAAACCAAACCGATTGCCACCGGGGTTGGAACCAGTAGCCAGGCCGATCCCTGGTTGTATAATCGATCGTACTGGGTGTTTTAGCGGGGTAGCTTGGCCATCCAATAGTTCCCCGCGCGATTCCATCAGTACCTTCCACCCGCCAGCGGACGTATAAATCGCTTTCAGCAACTCCGGGGGAAGGACCCGCATATACGTCATCCCAGGATGATGCCCTCATGCCATTTGCATATTCCAGAATATAAAGGCAAATGCCGTCTTCATGTGCGAATTCCTGTTCCGTTCTTGGGTCAGGGCAAATGCTGGCAAAAACCCGCTCAGGATCCCCGAACAGGTAACGAAATGTATCGAGGTGGTGAATGCTCATGCTTCGCAGGGTTACATAGCCCAAACGCTGTTGCCACGGCATCCAATGCGGGATCGCGCGCATATCAATCGTTGCGAGAACGGGCTTTCCCAGATAACCCCTCTCAAGAACAGACTTGCATGCGCGGATGGATTGATCGTAACGCATGTTTTGATTAACACCCAATACGACCCCGGTCTGATGGCATAAATCAACAAGTTCTTTCGCTTCAGCCAAACTACCAGCAATTGGTTTCTGCGCCAGGATGCCTCTGATATGTCTGTTATGCTTCACTGCTTCGCGGATAATTGAGGGCTGTATATCCGTGGGCACAGCGATGTCCACTACAGCGACCGCGGGATCATCCAACAAATTTTGATAGTGATCATAAACCTTCGATATACTGTGCCGACGAGCTGTCTGACGGGCATGATCCGGATTCCGGGAAGCAATCGCCACAGGATTGAAGCCAGCATTCCGGTAAGCGACCAAATGGCAATCGGTCATAATAAACCCGGAGCCAATGCACCCGATGCCGGGATTTTTATTCTTCGGCATCCGGGGGAGATAGTCGAGATCGGCTGACAATTTCAGTTCTTCCACGCGTTGATCCTTACCGGTTTTTCCCGATGGCCTTGTTCTCGTAAAGCAGCACCCGCTGGTTTCTCCATCCAATCGATAAAATATCCAGGTCACCATCGTTATCAATGTCGATGAGTTCAGCCCCGCAGTGATGTTCATCACCAACGTGCACGATATGCTTTTTCCACTGTTTTGCCAGACCATCCGTATTCTCAAAAGTCATCAGTCTGGCGGTTTCCGGTTTATCATAATTGTGCTCGCCAACTACCAGGTCGAAGTCGCCGTCACGATCGATATCCGCAACATCCAGACTCATCGGACCTACCACTTCCATTGACACAATGTGCTCGGTCCATGTACCGGTCGCGTCATCCGGCTGCGCAAACCAGGCAAGTTTTCCGGGTTTGTTGATAGCTTCAAAACCAACAATGGCATCCAGTCTCCGGTCTCCGTTCATATCGGCCAAGCGATTCCGGTCCGGATCATCAGTGGTTGGATGGATCGGAAAAATCATAAATCCATTCCCATCGTTTTGGAGCCATTTAGTGCCCAACAGCAGGTCAACCCGATTGTCGCCGTCAATGTGGCCCGCACTAACTTGTTCGTCCTGCGATTCTCCGGAGATACGGCGCCACGGCCAGGTTTCTTTGGAAGGATCCTTCGGAATCGTGAGCATTTGCACCCCGTTGCCTGCCCGGTGCCAGGAAAGGGCAATCTCCCGGCGTTGAAAACCCGTAAATGCCAGCTCGCTTCCTTGTAAAAAATCGCCTTCGCCGGAAGATATATTGTAAAGGATGGAAAAATTTCCCTCTCCGTCATTCCGTGCCCAGGCCAATTTTGGCTTTTCCCCTGCCGGCATGGACCCGGGACGGTGCTGCACCCCCAGTACGTCCGCATTACCATCCAGGTCAAAGTCAGCCACCAGGCATGCATCCGCCAACGACTCGCCTATGGTACGCCGTTGCCAATCGCCTTTTGATTCACCAGGATTTTCGTACCACCACCCTCCTGTGATGATGTCATTCAGGCCATTGCCATTCAGGTCAGCACCAAAAATAAAGGTGGATCGTCCTGGTTTCTCCACATCAATCACATGGCGCTGCCATTGGTCAAGCGTTAATGCCGGCAACGGGCGGGACGACAAGTTCTCCCAAAGATACAGGGCAGTAGCCACGCCGGTATGGCCATGATTGGTTCCGATAATATCTATGTCACCGTCGTTGCCAATATCCACAACGCGAAGGTTATGTGAGCCGGCAAAGCTTACCACTTGGTGCTGCCATTTCAGCGCTTTACCCTGATTATAATAGACGCTCACGCGCCGTTGAGGCGATTGTTCCATCTCTGCAGTCACCACATCCGGATTCCCGTCTTTGTCAACGTCCGCTGTTTTGAAAGTGTGGATATGAGAAACATCGTCCGCAATGACGTGTTCGGTCCATAAATCTTTCTCAGGGTCGGTGGTTTCAAACCAGCTCAGGCGGCCGTTGGTTTCCGCGGGGGCGAGCAGCACATTCAACCGCCCATCACCATTGATATCGGCAACATGGACGCCGCAATCCTCCGGCCATCCGGCAGCAATCTCATGTCGTTTCCATTCCTTCTTCGCATCGGACGGGGTTTCGATCCAATAGCCATTATGAACAATATCCAGGTCCCCATCCCCATCCAGGTCCGCCAACGCAACGCCTCCCCTACCATGCGTAGCAATGTCGACGCGCGTCCAGGTACCGGAATTATGCTGATAGAAAACACGGGTTTGATCCGGCCCGCGCGTCACCTCATCGAGGTCTCCATCCCCATTGATGTCGCCCACCTCCACGTCATGATGGAAATGCTCTTTCTCATTCATGCTGATGGTTGCGCGTGCACTGATGATGTGTCTTTTCCAGGAATTTTGCGCAGTGGCATTCTTCGGACTCAGGTTCTCATACCAGACAAGACCGGTACCCAATTTAGGGATAATCACATCCAGATCACCGTCGCCGTCCACATCGCCCACCTGCATATCCGTAGAGTAGGACCCTTGGTCAACACGGTGCCTCGTCCAGTTTGGATATGCGTACCATACGAGCCCCTGACCTAAAGCGCTGGCAACAACCAAATCTGCCAGGCCATCACCATTTAAGTCGCCGGCAGCCTTGCAGTGCGGGTACCAAAGAAAATCCCTGTCAACAACCATTTGCCTGAAAGGGATCTTTTGGTCATCCCTGCTCCCATACAATTCATCTTGTTCGGTTCTCTTATCAGATTTGACACCTCCGGATCGTGTTTGTCCCGCCCAGAAAAAAGCTGAACCCGAAATACCCGTTACCAGGATCATACTCAAAAAAAATATCTTCCTCTTCATAACCTTTTATTTTGTGACGCCTTTGTTTAGCCAGATATCCAATCTCGGAACATCCTTTTGAAAAGGTTTCTGAGCAATGTCCATTCTGCCATCTCCGTCGAAATCACCAATGCGCGATTCGTGATTCCCGATATCGATCGCCTCCTTGATTTCCTCTTTTACAAAGGAACCTTTGCCATCTCCGTAAAGGATCCATGTTTTGGATCCTGGATTTGCGCCGCCTGCCCATTTGGCCATCTCCGCGCAAAATACATCCAGGTTCCCATCGCCGTCAACATCAATCACCTGGAGGGTATGTCCATGGATTACTTCTTCAACCAATGTTGTTTTTTCCCACTTATCTTCTTTCCATTCATAGATATTCAAGGGCCCAATGCCATCGCCTGAACTCATCACAACTTCCGGACGACCCCCTGTGATAATGTCACCTACGCCGGTGCGCGACTGTCCGTAATCATCAATCTTTTCCTCTTTGAATTCGCTGCCACGGACATGTTTGAACCAGAATCCGCCCCCGACGATATCGTCCTTTCCATCCAGGTCGATATCGGTTTTGGCCAGCCCTTCATAATTGGTTTTAGCATCCCAGGTCCATATTTCCTGAAACTTCCAGGCGTTTTTATCTTTGGGATCCGAAGGAAGATCAGCGATAAATAATTTTCCGGACCGCTTGTTCCAGAATACCAGTTCGGTTTTCCCGTCGCCGTCGAAATCTCCGAACAGCTGATCGTGATATCCCGGGAGGCCTGTGTCTCTGATCGTATATTTCTTCCACGGTTTCTTCGGGTCATAATCCGGATAAGGATTTTCCCACCACCAGATCTCATTGGATTGCCACGCTCCTCCAAACATGATATCCTGGTCGCCATCTCCGTCGAGGTCATAATGCGCCCCACCGATTGAAGGGCTCTTGCTTGCGTCCAATAAATACCGGTCCCAGGTATCGCCATTTTCTTTGTACCAGACACTGCTGGTGTCACCCCATCCGGCAATGATGATCTCATCTTTGCCATCTTTGTCAATGTCGAGTAAAAGGGAAGCCGCCTGGTCTCCGACTCCCGGTGGCAAAAAGTCACCTTGAGCGCTGGAGCGATGGTGCCATGAGATCCTGGGACCTGGCTGTGGCGGATGCGATAATGCGTCATTACGCCACACGTGCAGGTACCTGTACTGATCCCAGCCTATACTGACGATATCCATCGCGCCGTCTCCGTCAAGATCAGCGACTCTTGCGCCCAGATGACTTTCCTTTCCCCGATCGACGGGTGCGAGCGAGAAGTTTCCATTTCCGTCATTCCTCCAAACCTGAAGCCTGAGGTCCGGGCCTTTGTGTTCCGCGGTGATGATGTCAGCGTGACCATCGCCGTTCATGTCTGCCACATCCAGATTGTTTAAGGAGTATTGCGTTACAACGTGATGCCTGGTCCAGTTTTCCTGGAAAGGATCAGATGGTCGTTCAAACCAAAACAGGTTCGCATTCGGACCTTGCCCGGGAATCCTTCCTTCCGTTACGACGACATCCGCTTTTCCATTTCCATTGATATCGGCTACTGCGATCCGGTCGGCCTTTAATTTCATGCTACCTAAATGGAAACTCTTCCAGTTGCCTTTGGCAGTTCCTGGATTTTTCCACCAGAAAATTTCAAGTCCATTTTCCTCTCTCGCTTCTTCCCTCCGTGCTGCAACAACGTCTTGCAGTCCGTCACCATCGATATCACCTATTCCGAAGCCCTCGTCATTAGCCTCGTGTACCGCATGGATCACAGTCCACTTTTCCGTCGCCGGACCTTTCTCCGGTATCTCAAAATAATGGATGCCATTGCTGGTGGCCAGCAACAATTCCTGGTAGCCCCGCGGAATAATCTGCGCCTTTGCATATCCCTGGCCATTAACATGGGCAGTCGCAGGAATTTCACCTATCTTGATACCCTTCCAGGAATTGCCCTCCTGATCTTGCGCTTCAAACCAGTAAACATCGGGAAGTGCGGTGGCAATGATATCACCATACTCGCCATGATCCGCATCGATCAGCAGCATGCCATCGACATTCATTCCAAGATCTGCCCG
>JBBEBN010000132.1:0-6579 GCA_040882305.1 Cyclobacteriaceae bacterium | reverse complement strand
CAGCAAAGCAATACTAATCAATTTTGAATTCATTGCCAGCGTGCGGGAAATGTTTTATGTAACCGCGAATGATAAAAACAACGGTAGTGGGGTCATACCCGATGCCTGATTGGCTCGCTGCCTATCCCAGCCTTCGGGCTCTGGAAGACGCGACAATGGTTGTGCTCAAGACTCAGGAGCTCGCAGAGATCGATGTTATTGCCGATGGGGAATTGTACCGCTTTGACATAAACCATCCGGAAACGAATGGAATGATTGAATACTTTGTGCGGCCTTTGGGAAATGTGCGGACTGAGATTACGCGATCAGATGTTGAAGCTTTTGGCAGGAAAAAAGGTATGGGTTTTCGGGCCCGCCCCGCCGCGGTGGTCGAAGGTGGGATCCATGAAGGGAGACTTGATCTTGTGCATGCCTATCGCGGCATCCGTTCACTGACGAAAGCGCCAATGAAGTTTACCATCACAGGTCCGCACATGCTTGGCAAAACGTTGCTTGATTACCACTACCAGGACTTGCCGTCTTTAGCGCATGCGCTGGCATTGGTTTTCGCAAAGCAAATTTCTGAAATCAATGCGGAGGTAGTGCAGATTGACGAAGCAAATTTACCCGGATCTCCCGAAGAATGGGAATGGGCGGCAAGTGCTATCAATGTGATGCTGGATGCCGTACCAAAAACGCCTGCCGTCCATCTGTGTTTTGGTAATTATGGCGGCCAAACGGTGCAGAAGGGTACCTGGGAAAAACTCATTTCGTATATGAATGCCCTGCATACCGATCATGTTGTTCTTGAGTTTGCGCATCGTGGATATGATGAATTGGAGTATTTTAAAGACCTGCGCTCCGAGGTTGGAATAGGATTGGGGGTCGTCGATATTAAATCGACGGTGATTGAAACACCCGAGTTGATAGCAAAAAGGTTGGAAAACGCTGTCAAAGTTTTAGGAGAAGATCGCATTCGTTACATTCATCCCGATTGTGGATTCTGGATGCTGAAACGTTCTGTTGCCAATGCCAAAATCCGGGCACTGACGGCAGGACGGAATTTATTTGAAGGGCGGTGAGACAGTATTTGAAACTAACCTCCCGCAGTTGGATCGAAATTACAATGTGAACGATCATGAAAATTAACCGAAAACAGGCCCTTAAGAACATGGCATTTGGTACGGCAAGCGCCTTTGGCATGCCGCACCTCGCTTTCGGGCGCCCGGCACAGCATTTTCATGCCGCTTTTCAGGAGATTGACAAAGCCGGGCATTGGAGGAATTCCGCCCTTATCATCGTAGACATGCAAAATGATTTCGTGCGTGTAGGCGCTCCGCTGGAAGTGCCCACCGCGCGCGACACCATCCGCACCAATCAGGCGCTGATACAGGCTTTCCGCAAACGCAACCTTCCCATCGTTTACACAAAATTTATTTCGCATCCGCATTATTATTTACTATGGGACTGGTCACCGCAGTGTGCACCTCCCACGAAATGTTGCTGGAAAGGTCATGAACGGCATTACAGCGATATTGGAGGCCGCAGACAATGCGCGGAGATCATAGACGAATTGAAACCCTCAGCACAGGATGTCGTCATAGAAAAATTTGGTTACGGCGCTTTCCATGAGACTTCCCTTGATAAGATCATCCGTTCATTTGGACTGAACTCCGTTGTCATCACGGGAACAGTGACCCAAATTTGCGTGGAAGAAACCGCGCGCGAAGCGTTTCACCATGGGTTCCGCGCAACGGTTGTTGAAGATGCGGTATCGTCCTTCGCCGCTGACCTGCATGAGGCTACCCTGAAAAACTTTGCCATGAAATTTGGCTGGGTTTCAAAGAGCGATCTTATATTATCCAAACTTGTCTGACAACAACAGTTATCCTAAAAAATACATGAAAGAACTTGCGCGACATTACCGGATCTGCCTGCTCATCTGCATATTTTTTTCACCCGCGGCTTTACGCGCCCAGAAAGAGAAAGGAGATCTCAAACTTCTCGACTGGCGACCGACAAGCCAGCTGGTGGTGAAGGAGACAATTATCATGAAACCCCGGTATCCGGTCATCGATATCCACAATCATCTGGGGAACCTGGAGGATACGAAAAAATACCTCGAAGAAATGGACAAGGCTGGCGTCCGGATGTGCGTCAGCCTGGACGGGCGTTCAGAAAAAGATTTTTATAAGGAGCACCTCAGGGTTTCTCAAAGTGTTTCCAGGGACCGTTTCCTCGTTTTTTTCAGACCCGATTTCAACAGGATCGATGAAGCTGATTTTAGCCAGACGGAAGCGCGCAGGCTGGAGGAGGCTGTGCAGATGGGTGCGCGCGGTGTAAAGGTCTCAAAAGTACTCGGCCTTACGGTGAAAGATAAAACGGGGAAAGTTGTACCGGTCGATGACGCGCGCATCGATCCGATATGGGCAAAGTGCGGGGAACTTGGCATTCCGGTGGTGATCCATGTCTCCGACCCGGTCGCATTCCATACACCCACTGACCGTTTCAACGAAAGGTACGATGAGTTGGGCGCCCATCCGGAATGGTCGTATTTTGGCGACCAGTATCCTTACTCAAAAGAAGATATTCTCGCCCAGTTATACCGTGTTATCGAAAGGCACCCGAAGACGATCTTTGTTTCCACGCACCTGGGTAATCTGGCTGAAGACCTGGGCCGCGTTTCGATGTGGCTTGAAAAATATCCAAACATGTATGTCGATATTGATGCGCGGATCAGCGAGCTCGGCCGCCAGCCGTACACTGCCCGCAAGTTCATGATCCAATATCAGGACCGCGTGCTTTTCGGAACGGATACGCGGCCGAATGCAGAAGCATACAGGACCTATTATCGTTTCCTTGAAACCGATGATGAATATTTTGATCCGGCGCCCAGTCACCATCAGCAAGGGCGTTGGATGATCTACGGGCTCTATCTTCCGGACGAAGTTCTTGAAAAAATTTACAATAAGAATGCGTTGAAAATCCTCAACATGCGCACCCTCCGTTGAGGTAACGCAAGGCCCGTGCAGCGGACCGAGCCTCCCCTTCGGGGAGGTTTTCAGGGGCAGAGACACTTAAATAAAGAAACATGAATCACAACCGAAGAAACTTTTTGAAATTATCCACCGCCGCAGTCGGTGGTGCCGCATTTGGCGGCATGAGCGCGCCGCAGCCGGCCAGGGCCGCAGGAATCAGCCAGGATGTTAGAACCGTGAAGCTAGGATTTATCGGCGTGGGCGGCCGCGGATCGTACCACCTGGATACGAGCCTGGGAATTGAAGGCGTTGAAGTCCCCGCCGTCTGTGACATCAACGCCACCCGCTTGCACCGCGCAAAACGATGGGTGGAAGAGTCGGGACGCCCAGCGCCGGCGCTATATGGAAATGGCCCCACGGATTTCAAAAGACTCTGCGAAACGGAAGCGCTGGACGCCGTCATTATCTGTACGCCGTGGGAGTGGCATACGCCTATGTGCCTCTCCGCCATGAACAATGGGAAGCACGCTGTGTCTGAAGTGCCGATTTCCATCACACTGGATGAAGCGTGGGCGCTCGTCGAAACGTACGAGAAAACTGGCAAGTGGGCCACCATCGGACTAGAGGGTTTCGGTGAGCTGGCTGTACTCAATATGATCCAGAAAGGAATACTGGGAGATATTCTTCATGCCGAAACGGGGTACGTGCATGATCTGCGCATGGTGAAGTTCAATCCTGAGGAAGAACCATGGCGCTTGCAGCACGCTATTAACAGGAACGGTAATTTATATCCGGACCACCCTATGAACAAAATGCTCCCCGCCCTGGGTATCAATCACGGCGACAGGATCGATTACCTGGTTTCGATGAGCACCAAATCGGTGATGCTCAACGAATATGCGACCATGATGTATGGCAAGGACTCCCAATACGCAAAAATGAAATACGCGCTCGGCGATTATAACGCCTCCCTGATCCATACCGTCGGGGGCAGAATGATTACCCTGAACCATGACACGCACACACCGCATCCGCGTGAAAGTTATCGCGTGCAGGGTACCAAAGGCGTTTATCTCCGCGATGGTGCCCACAGAAAAATCTATATTGAAGGCATGAGCCCTGAAGAACACCAATGGGAAGCTGCCGATAAATACCTCGAGCAGTATGAGCATCCTATGATCAAAAATTATAATCCACCTGAAAGAAAAGGCGGTGCCACGCGCGGTCACGGATCACACACCACCAAAACACCGGTCACCTGGCATCGCCTCGTGACTGCGTTGCGGGAGAATAAAATGCCGGACTGGGATGTTTACGATTCGGTCACCTCGGCTGCCATTTCACCCGTGTCAGAAGCATCGGTCGCGAAGAAAAGCGCGCCGGCGGATTTCCCCGACTTCACAAAAGGAAAATGGAAAGCAAAGTCACCGATTACCTTTACATAATAGTTTTCTGAAATTTGCGGATGGCCAACCAACGGTTTAAACGGCCCGGCATCCTATTTATCATTGAAAATCAGTAAACCCTATATCACCTCAGCGCTTTGCCAGGTGCTGGCCCTCTGCATGCTTATTGGTTGTAAAAAAAAGCAGGCAACATCCGACCCGAATGCCTTGTTTGCTTTGGTGCCTTCTGACTCCTCAGGAATTGATTTTATCAACCGCATTACCCCCGACG
This sequence comes from Cyclobacteriaceae bacterium, assembly GCA_040882305.1. GTDB lineage: Bacteria > Bacteroidota > Bacteroidia > Cytophagales > Cyclobacteriaceae > Chryseosolibacter. The sequence continues at coordinate 1,945 of JBBEBN010000132.1, read as the reverse complement.
ACACGATCAACATCCTCACCTTTGAGTACCTTTACAATGGAGGGGGCGTGGGAGTCGGTGATTTCAACAATGACGGCTTTCAGGATATATTTCTTGTGGGCAGCCAGATCCCGGGAAAACTCTACATCAACAGGGGAAATACTTCTCCCGGATACTCCGCTTTTTCCTTCGAGGACCTCACGGAGCTTTCCGGAATTACCCGGGATGAAAACTGGGCGTTCGGTGTATCGGTGATTGACATTAACCAGGATGGATGGCAGGATATCTACATCAGCATGGGTGGCCCCGGTAACATGAATAGGTTTCCAAACAGGTTATTTGTCAATCAGGGGAGAGATCAGTCGCGCCAGCCCGTCTTTAAGGAGATGGCGGAAGCATACGGACTCGCTGACAGGGCACATTCCATACAGGCGTTGTTCTTTGATTACGACCGCGATGGCGACCTGGATATGTATCAGTTAACAGGAGGAGGCTTTGAAAGATCGCCGAATAACCCCGGCCCCATCGTTGCGGACGGCAGCGCTGTTAATACCGACAGGCTGTACAGAAACGATTACGACGCGCAAAGAGGCCATCCTGTCTTTACTGACGTTTCGGAGCCGGCGGGAATTTTACACGAAGGCTACGGACTTGGCATTTCTCTCCTCGACATCAATGATGACGCGTGGCCAGACCTGTATGTAACCAACGACTATCTTACAAATGATCATTTGTATGTGAACAACGGGGACGGCACCTTTTCCGAAAAAGTATCCGAATACTTTAAACACACGAGCCATTTCGCCATGGGAAATGACGTGGGCGATATCAACAACGACGGGTTGATGGATGTAATAGCACTGGATATGTTGCCGGAAGACCACTCGAGAAGAAAACTGATGTTCGGCGCTTCGCAGTATAACAAATTTTACTACGCCGTAAACCACGGTTATACTCATCAGTACATGCGCAACACGTTGCAGCTCAACAATGGCAACGGCTCCTTTAGCGAGATCGGACAACTCGCGGGGATCTATAAAACCGACTGGAGTTGGGCAGTATTGCTGGCGGACTTTGACAATGATGAACACCAGGACATTTTTATTACGAACGGATTCGGCAAGGACGTCACGGACCTGGACTTTGTGAAGTTCCGGAGCAGCATGACCAGCGAAATTAAAAACGAAGGATTGCGGCGAAAAATATTGCTTGACAGCCTGGCGGCAAGACCTGGCATAAAACTTTCAAATTATGCCTATCGCAACAACGGAGATCTTTCTTTCACCAAAGTAACAGAGGAGTGGGGCTTTGATACGCCAGCTTATTCCAATGGCGCTGCATATGCTGACTTCGATAAGGATGGCGACCTTGATCTGATTGTGAGCAACATCGATGAAGTAGCTTACCTGTACAGAAACAAACAAAGAGAAAGAAACCCCTCGCGTTCCAATTATCTGCGGATTAAACTCACGGGTTCTGGCAGCAATAGAACTGCGATCGGCAGTACAGTAACGCTCCGCTATGGCGGAGAACTGCAGAAAAAAATGAAGAGTGTTGTCCGCGGATTTCAGAGCACGATGGAAGACTATCTTCATTTCGGCTTAGACAGCGTCCGCCAAATTGATACGGTTGAAGTTCAATGGCCCGATGGTAAGTTCACGGTGTTGACAAAGATAGAAGCAAATCAGGTTCTTCAAGTGAGCGACGGTGGCAGCATGGTGAGACCCATTCAAAAGTCTGGGACACCGCCGATTTTTCAGGCAGCAGGACATGAGGTCATATTACACCGTCACACGGAAAATAATTTCATAGATTTCAATCATGAGCCATTGCTTCCCGGCAAGCTTTCGCAGGAAGGGCCGGGTATTGCAGTGGGTGATGTTAACATGGACGGGTTGGAGGATTTTTTTGTAGGCGGGGCCCTGCTCAGTTCGGGGAAGATTTTCCTGCAGAAAAGAAATGGAAC
>JBBEBN010000131.1:0-6614 GCA_040882305.1 Cyclobacteriaceae bacterium | reverse complement strand
CCTGAATATTCTGGCTTTAATTTTCATGGCTTTCCTGGCGACGGTGGATCTTGAATTATACCGGCATTGGGGCTTTCGGTTAAACACCGCTCCGCTTTTTTACATGCGGTCTGCCGGTGGTGCGGCTATTGGAAGCGTGGCGCCCGCTGTGATACTGAAGCTGCTGCTGATTATGAGTAGCCTTATCTCCGTGACTGTCTTCTTATATGGCCGGTTATTGGCCCCCAGGATTTCAGCGTTGGAAAAGGGAACATTGGGAAGCGGTATTGTCGTGCTGGCTTTGACGGGTCTGATGTTCGTGCCGATCCGCGGCAGTTTTACTGTGGCCCCCATGAACACGGGTTTTGTTTACTTCCATAAGACCAAAGCGTACGCCAACCACGCCGCCGTCAATATCGTCTGGAACTTTTTTTACCACGTGTTCACGAGCCATACGCGACTGAAATATCCTGAAGACTTTTTACCACGATCGGTTGCCGAACAACATTTCAGGGAGTTGTATCCGCAACACGATTCTCTCACCACACGTGTGTGGAAATCAAACAGGCCAAACATCATCCTATTTATTCTGGAGAGTTTCACAGCGAAAGTTATTGAACCCCTGGGCGGATTAAGAGCCATCACCCCAAACATGAATCAATTATGCGGGGAAGGAGTTCTTTTCACGAACTTTTACGCAAGCGGCGACCGGACAGACAAAGGGCTCATCAGTATCCTCAGCGGCTATCCCGCCCAGCCCTTGACATCGATCATTAAAGATCCGGGAAAAACACAACGGTTAGCCTATTTTAACCATTACATGATAGACCTGGGGTACCATACCTCTTTTGTCTACGGCGGTGACATTGACTTTGCCAATTTCCGGTCTTATCTGACCAATAGCCGTTTCGATCACATCACCTCCGACGAAGATTTTCCCGATGAATATAACAAAAGCAAATGGGGAGTGCATGACCACATAGTTTTCGAGCAGGCTTTTCAGGAATGCGACTCGGCACAAAATCCATTCTTTAAAGTGATCCTCTCCCTGAGCAGTCATGAACCATTTGACGTTCCCATGGAACCAAAGTTTGCCGGCAACGATCATGAAAGCCTCTTCCTGAATTCCTGTTATTACACTGATAGGTCTATCGGGGAATTCATGGCTAAAGCCAAAGAATCTTCCTGGTGGGATAATACGGTGATCATTTTCGTGGCGGATCACGGCCACCCCCTTCCCGGAAAACACGCGGTAATGGACAAGGACCGGTACAGGATTCCTTTATTGATGACAGGTGGCGGAATCACCAAAGATTCACTGATCCATAAATTTGCCAGCCAGACTGATCTGCCCAACACGTTACTGGCTCAACTTTCCAGGCCAAGTCCGGCCTTTACTTTTAGCAAAGATATCCTCAGCCCCTCCTCAAAATCTTTTGCGCTGTATTTTTTTAATGACGGATTTGGTTTTGTCGCCCCTGGCCAATATATCGTCTACGATAACATAGGGAAACAGTTCCTTTTAACTGAGGGCGGCAGTCCGGAAATTCTGGAACGGTCAAGATCATACGAACAGATCCTTTTCACGGACTACAATACAAAATGAAATGGAGGCTCAACTTTCATAAAATCCCTTCAAATGAAAAAATATTTTTGGTTATTCGTTTTTATTTCAGGCTTATCCTTTCAATTGAAGGCTCAGGATTTCGGACTATCTTTCTCCTACTTCCTTCCGAAAAACGGATATTTCTCGACGCCCATCAGCCCGTTTTCCATCCGCGGACTGGGATTTAACCTCAACCGTTTCGTTGCCCTTGAAACGGGAGCGTCCCTTTACCGGATGTCCGGATTAAACCTGAAGGATCTTCCATTTGAAAGCAAAGAACCCTTTATCGGGCCAAACTTCACCATCCTCGTGCCCGTGGAACTCGTCCTTCAATTGAAGGGGTCACGCGTTGAATTTGACATTAAGGGAGGTGGGTTTTTCTTCTACGGTTTTGCAAACAAACTGAACTATGGAAACATTGACCGGGCTATCCGTGGTTATGAACAATGGCAGGTAGTAAACAGTGAATTTTCTTTTGAAAACAATCCGGGCTTCGGCTATCACGGAGGGGCTGAGCTCACTGTTTATGTAACAAGCCAGGTGGGTGTTTCTCTTGAAACAAACTATTATGTCGGGGATGCAAACTTTCCTTTAACCGGATCTATTACCGGCGGGAATGCCACCCCGGAAACCGTCACTAGAGAATACCCGGATGCCAAACTGGATTTCACAGGTCTGGAGTTTGCCATCGGCCTTATCTTTACCTCAGGTAATGCGAAAGGTCCCGCCAGAAGAAAAAGACGATAAATGATCACAAGTGTTTTTAGAATTGTAACGTGAAATTCCCACTACTTTTTCATTCCGGGAGTATTTTCTCTTACCGCCTATGACCAGGAGAAAAAATGCCATTGCCGTTATGCCTTGTGTCCTTTAGTCTCTCTTTATCTGCAAGTCCTCCACCGGGAGATCGAACTTGACCCTGCGTTGCATGTGTATGGCATCGGGCAAAGTGAACGGCCCCACTTGTATCGTCGGATATAAAATATCAATGATGTTGCGGATGCCGCTGTGCGTCTCAAGATACTTCCTCACTCCAAGCGTATCGGTGGCGTAAAACTGGAGATGAAATTCGGGAGCGCTATTAAGTTCTTCTATATACATGTTGTGCTTTCTGAAAAGTGCTCGCGAATCTGATACGAATGTTTTATAGGCCTCTAATGAAGCGGCATCATTAATGTAGGCGAGGGGTTCCGGCTCGACGGTAGGTATGGGAAGGATGTAATAATTTTTTTCCGCATCATTAGTCCGGTAGACCCATTCGAGAATATATCCTGCTGCGTCAATGTCCGTGAAGGAAGACCCGTCTTTAAACGTTACTTTCTTCAGCTCGATCCTGATCATCGCACCTCCGTCCGTGTAACGTTTGCGTTGCCCGGAAACAAAATTTCCCAGCGAATAAGCAACGAGTTGATTATCTTTTTTGCGCCATTCCATCGGCTGCACCACATGCGGATGGGCGCCGATCACCAGGTGGGCTCCGTATTTGAGACAGAGTTCAGTGATCTCCCTTTGATTTTTGGACGGCAGGCTCTGGTACTCCGCGCCCCAGTGCGGGAACACGATGACGGCGTCGGGATTTAAACTTGCCGCCTTCACGAGATCTTTCCGGATCTCCGCCGTATCCAGCATGTTGACCACAACGGGTTTTGGCACCGGTAGACCGTTGGTGCCGTACGTATAATTGAGGATCGCAAGCTTAAAACCCTGCTTTTCAATGATAAGGGGATGGGATGTCTCTTTTTCTTTCTGCGTCTTAAACGTGCCGGTGTGCGGAATGCTAAAACTGTCGAGCAGGGTAATCGTTCTTTCCACCCCTGCCCTTCCGCGGTCAACGCTGTGGTTATTGGCGGTGACAATGACGTCCATGCCAATATCCTTCAGCGCAACCAGCAATTCATCAGGAGCACTGAACTGCGGATAACCCTTGTAAGGTTTTCCAGCAAGCGTTACCTCCAGATTACCTATGGCGACGTCCACCGCTTCGATATACGGCTTTACATATTGAAAACAGGGCCGATAATCATACCTGCCGGTCTTCCTATCAAAGGCATCTCCAATCTGCGAGTCATGCTGCATGATATCACCGAGGAACAACAAAGACAATCGGGTAGTATCCCCGGCCCCTGCGAGAGCAGCGTGAACGAGAAGAGGTATAATGATCAGAAGTTGCTTCATAGGGAACTTAACGTGTTGGTGTGTTCGTGTGTTGATGTTTCGGGCCTCCGCGAATTGTGCTGATCGCTGATTTTTATGGTTTTCAAATCTTGTTAATAACGATCAATTGAAAAATCAGAAGCCTGATACTACAGGCTCAGCGGCACGAAATCAGGAGCCAGAAACATCAACACCTCAACACCTCAAGACACGAGCACATCAAGACACAAACATCACTTTATTTTCAGCAACAATAAATATTCTATCTTCCTTTTTCGGTGCAATGCGCGCAAGGCCGGTGAATTTCCCGAATGCGGGCAGATAAGCCTGCCTGTCACCAAAGTAAAAACACGGCATGGTCATGCTTTGCCTTCCCTTTCCTCTCAGGGAAACTCCCGGATGAATATGGCCGGCAAAATTATAGGTGCCATCAGGCACTGCTTCTAAAGGGTGATGGGTCAATAGAAAACTGCCGATGCGCAAGCTATCGTGCAGTGTGATCCCTTTTCGTTTGTATTGGTACTGTCCCATGATATCATGGTTGCCCAGCACAAGGTCAAAGCTGATGGATGAAAAATGCTTTACGACTTCGCCAAAAACTTCCCATTCTGCATTGTAGTAGCTATGGAATAAATCTCCCAGGCACACGATCCGCCTGGGCTGACACATGTGAATCAGGTCGATAAATAATTCAAGGTTGTGGTCATTTGCCTTTGAAGGTACCGGGATCCCGGCTTTGCGGAAATGGTTTATTTTGCCCAGGTGCAGATCTGACAACAATAGGGTATCCTGAGCTTTCCAGAAGATAGCTTTTTGAGGATACAAACCGAACTGCTCATTCAGGATCTCAACCTCCATTACGGTGGAACATCATTTATCGAAATAAGACACGAAGATACCATTTGCGGCGTGGAGACAGACGAGCACTGTGGAGAAAATCAGATGCGCAGGAACCCAGGACACATGGAATATCCCTCATGTTGATCGCGGGTTCTGGGTTGTATGGCTTCCCGGCCTTACAGATGCCCTGATCACTTGAGGAAAAATTGAAAAAAATCAAAAGCAAGTGACTGACTGCGTGAATTTTAACGACGGAAAACCAAAATTTTTCCAAAAAAGTTAGCGTCGACCTTACCGTCAAAAAGGGATTTCCGGTTAGATTGCCGACCGATCTATGGATTATGTTTGAGCTAGACCTGGCCTATTCCACCCTTTTAATTCTCTGTCTTATTGCGGCCTGCGGCTTTGAATTTGTCAACGGCTTCCACGATACTGCCAACGCAGTGGCCACAGTTATTTACACCAATTCATTAAAACCCTGGTTTGCCGTTATCTGGTCCGGTGTCTGGAATTTTCTCGGAGTGTTATTGGGTGGTATCGGCGTTGCCGTCAGTATCATCAACATGCTGCCAGTTGAAACCCTTGTTGATCAGAATATTGCACACAGCCTTTCCATGGTGATGGCCCTGTTGATCACCGCTATCTTCTGGAATTTACTGACCTGGTATCTGGGAATTCCATGTTCCAGTTCCCATACGCTTATAGGATCGATCCTGGGTGTAGGTTTGGCATATTCCCTCCTACCAACGGCCTCTGCCAACGCTGTTAACTGGGGAAAAGCCCAGGAGATCGGAATTTCGCTGCTGGTGTCGCCGCTCTTTGGCTTTTCTATGACCATTGTGCTAATGTATGTGTTGAGAACATTGACCAAAAAGACGATCACCGGGGAGACTTTATTCAAAGAGCCGAAAAGAAATCAACCGCCCCCGACCTGGACGCGAGGGATCCTGATCCTCACCTGTACCCTTGTAAGTTTTTTTCACGGGCAGAACGATGGACAAAAAGGTGTAGGACTCGTGATGCTGATCCTTATCGGAATTGTTCCCCTTTATTTTGCTGTGGATTTGAATTTCAGACCTGTTACAATACCGGATTCATTAAAAAAGATAGAACAGGTCGTTGCTACCATTGATCCAATGGACCTGTCTGCTCCCGACAGGGAAATACTATCGGAAGCAAAGCAAATGAACACGCGACTTCAGAGCCGTTTTGAAACGCTCGAAATCGTGAATGACATTCCGAAGGAAGAGCGCTTTCTCGTACGAAAGGATATCATGCTGATGGCGCGGCATTTCACTGACATTGGAAAGAAGCCGGAACTAAAACTCAGTGACCGCGAAAAGGAATTGTTGAGGGATGAGTTAAAGAATGTGCGGCAGGTAACGGATTATTCCCCTGACTGGGTGATCCTCATGATCTCAATGTCGCTGGGCCTGGGAACTATGATCGGGTGGAAACGCATTGTAAAAACCGTGGGGGAGAAGATCGGAAAGGAGCACCTCACCTATGCACAGGGAGCGAGCGCAGAGCTGGTGGCGGCCAGCACCATCGGGGTGTCATCGTACTTCAACCTGCCTGTGAGCACCACGCACGTGTTGTCATCCGGCATTGCGGGAAGCATGGTGGCCAGCAAAGGCGTAAAGAATCTACAGGGCGACACCATCCGCAACATCCTGATGGCCTGGTTCCTCACTTTGCCGGTAGTGATGATCATGGCGGGGTCTTTGTTTCTTTTGTTTAGGTCGATATTTTAGTCATAGAAGGCATTGGGCATTGAATCAGCTGACAGTACGCAATTGACAGTTGACAACGGTTAGAGTGCTCCCTGCGTACAATTTTCTAATCACAGTGACTTATTGCTTTTCCGCGAGTGCATTCGCGCAAAGGCGCAAATTAAGTAGGCTGAGTTGAAAAGGTAACCACACATTTGGAGTGCCTGCCCAGGTATTAAATGCTGCATTGTCAACTGTCAACTGTTAATTCAGTGTTGTCCGGGGAAAAATCTAATCGCATCAAAAACATCGAATGGATTAAA
>JBBEBN010000130.1:0-6617 GCA_040882305.1 Cyclobacteriaceae bacterium | reverse complement strand
CATCGGGATCCGTCAACGTGAGTTTTATTTCATACTGTGTATCTGGTGTAAGGTCGAAAAGGCTTCCCGAATGTTTATTCTTCCATTTGAAGTTGATATTTTCTCCTGCGGGGACCCTTCTCAACGGCATGCCCTGTTGCCATTGCGGACCTCCTTTTTTTCGATACTGCACCGTGACGACCCCGTTCTGATTCCGGTCACCGCTGATCTGCCACTCAAATGCGAGGTTCAACAGCGTGGGATACGGTGACGTGAGTTCGCCGGGAATGGTTTGATCCTGACACCTGCCCTCCGCGATGGCGAAAAATCCGATCGTCAGAAATGAAACTAAATATCGCATATGAAATTATTCCAGTTAATATAATGATTTTTTCGCGAGTTACCTTTGCGAAATGGACAACCGGTCTGGGGCCGGATAAGTATACACAGCGAAATAATTTCTGTAGTATAGAAAGCAGTTTCCAAAGGGTGTAGAAGTGATTGCGCTTTCTGCGTGTTCTACCTCACCCCAACCCTGGGGTTGAGGTCGATGGGAAGATAAGCGTTCAAGGTGATTATGAATGGCGTTGCGGAGGTAGATCGCGCACGGTTCTTTCTGTCCGAATTTTAATATTTCGCCAGACCGGAATCGTTCTGTGCAGGCGACTTCGTTTTCACATTACCACCCGTCCCCAGGTTCACCTCAAGACCGGGCAGGGCTTTCTCCAATCGCAATGCCCCCTCCTCCGTAACCTGTGTTTTCCAGACATAGAGTTTCTTCAGGTTTTTCAGACTCGACAGGTGCCGTATTCCTTCATCAGAGACCCGCGTGCCGTAGATATTCAGCATCTCCAGATAAGGCAATTCCTTCAGGTACTCTAATCCTTCGTCTGTGATCTGCGTGTTTCCAAGATGAAGCCTTGTAAGAAATTTAAAAGTGCCAATGGCAGCAAGACCCTCATCCGTGACCGACGTCCCGCCGAGGTTAAGCCACGTGAGTTGCTCCGACACTTTGACAAACCCCTTTATTATAGAGTCACCAGGTTGGTTGGGAGCTGCTTGGGCCTGCAACCAATGTATTTCATTGGAAAGCGGCGCCACAGAAACGCCTTGTTTCAGAAGTTGCTGAACGGTTGCTTCACTGGCCGGCAGAACGTCGGAGCTCAACAGTATTTCCACTTCAGTTTTATTGGCATCCGGATCCACAAGTGTATTTAGAATGGAATCTACGTCGCCAGGAATATTCAGTTCAGTGACCTTCTTATCAAATGTTGCGCCCTCGTTTACCCACCAGATAAGCAGTTGCAACTCATCATCGGAAATTTGCTTTTTACCTTCTGGGGGCATGTGATCTTCATGGTCTTCCGGAAGCTGCATTCTCTGTATCATGGCACTTTCGATAGCATTTCCAGGTACAAATGCCGGACCGTTTTCCCCGCCCTTCATCAAGTCCTTAGGTGTATGCATCATCAGTTCACCTTTCTGTTTGCTTTCATTGTGACATGAGGAACAATACGCATCAAGAATCGGATCGACAATATCCGCATACACCACTGCCTCATTCAAATTTGTAATGATCCTCCTTTCTTTGTTTTCCCTTGGCGGCAATCCAGCAATTCTTCGGAGGCTGTCAGGCATATATCGGGTCAGGTAATCCGAACCATGCGTAAGCGAGCCGCCAAAGTGGCCGGCGACAGCAAGAAAAATTACCATCGACGCCATTACGGCCAAATAGGATTTATCCGTTCGGCGGGAAGGCTTGCGTTTCAATTGCACGTACAGGGCGAAAGCCAGCGCACTCAATAATGACACACCAATGCCAGACCACTGATGGACGAGCAATAGATCGCCCTGATAGCCGCCAGACTGTGCCAGCATATAGCCCAGCAGGGAAGTAATTACCGCCGATGCGGCGCCCAGAAATAAAATAAACCCGACAACCGGCCTGTATTCCTTGAAACGGTGAAATCGCGATACAACTTCTATAAGAAATGCGATCGTCAAAAATCCAATAGGAACATGCAGCATGAGCGGATGAAACCGGCCAAAAAACAAAACGATGTCTGCAGTTTCTTTTTCCATTTCTACAGCATTATTTCACCCCTTCTCAAAATCCAGATGGCATTCATTTTCAGCAATAATACGAACACCATGACAATTACCCATGAAAAAAATCATGGGACCTGAAATGATGTAAATTCTTTTCAAAAGTTAACTTCATTCAATCAAAATGCCGGCCCGTGGGCGACGACATTTTATTTCAACGATTATGGTTTGATCCGTATCGGATGGGAAAGAACAAACGTGGAAACAGGCAGTGTTAATCCTGTAAGGTTAGCGAGAGATCAAGAAAAAAGAAAAGGCGCGAATATTAAGGTTGAAAGATAGGAGCGCCTTAATTACTATGTGAGGATCTGCTTCACGACTTTACCATGGACATCAGTGAGGCGGAATCTTCTTCCCTGAAATTTATAAACCAACCGCTCATGATCGACGCCCATCAGATGCATGAGCGTTGCCTGAAAGTCATGTACATGCACAGGGTCTTTCATGATGTTGTAACTGAAGTCATCCGTTTCCCCATAGCTGAAACCCGCTTTTACACCTGCGCCTGCCATCCACATGGTAAAACAACGGGGATGATGATCGCGTCCATAGTCGTTCGCCGTCAGCTTACCTTGTGAATAAACTGTCCGGCCAAATTCTCCGCCCCATACCACCAGTGTATCCTCCAGCAATCCTCTTCTTTTTAGATCAGTGATCAAGGCAGCAGTAGCCTGATCGGTATCCTTGCATTGGCGCGCAATCCCTTTCGGCAGGCCGCCATGTTGATCCCATCCCTGATGGTATAGTTGAACAAATTTTACATCATTCTCCAGCAATCGACGGGCAAGTATACAATTCGCCGCGTACGAACCGGGATCGCGGCTTCCGGCACCATACAAATCAAATACTTCATCAGGTTCATCGGAAATATCCACTACTCCCGGCACTGAAGTCTGCATCCGGTAGGCCATTTCATACTGCGCGATCCGATTTTCTATTTCCGGATCGTTATAGGAATCGTTTTGCAGTTGATTGAGCTGTGAGAGGTATTCCAACATCTCCTTCCGGCTCGCGCCGTCGTAACCTTCCGGATCATTAAGGAAGAGGACGGGGTCTTTTCCGGATCTGAACTGAACCCCCTGATGCCTTGATGGAAGAAATCCGTTTCCCCACAACCTTGCATACAACGGTTGATCCTTCGGCGCGTTTTTCGAGACCAGTACAATGAAGGTGGGTAAATTCTCGTTATCGGATCCTAATCCATAACTGATCCATGAGCCTATTGAAGGCCTTCCCGGAAGTTGATTTCCGGTTTGAAAAAAGGTGATCGCCGGATCATGATTGATAGCCTCGGTGTATAACGATTTAATGATACACAGATCATCCACTACCTGCGCGGTGTAAGGCAGTAACTCGCTTACCCACGCCTGATTTTCTCCATGCCTGTTAAATTTATAAACAGATGGTGCCATGGGCAAAATGCTTTGGCTCGCGCTCATGCCGGTGAGACGCTGTCCCTGCCTGACAGAATCGGGCAGGTTCTGACCCGCCAGTTTAATCAGTTCAGGTTTATAGTCAAATGTTTCAAATTGCGATGGCCCACCACTCATGAATAGATATACGATCCTTTTTACTTTAGGGATCAGATGAGGAACGCCCAAAAAAATATCCTGCTCTGCGCCGGGGAAATCTCCACTGGGCGATTGGAATTTATTGCCGGTGAAGGCCTTGCCAATCATTAACGAGCCTGCAGCTAGTGCGCCCAGGCCGAGCGATGTTTTGATCAAAAAGTTACGCCGGTCGAGTTTTCTGTTCAACTCCTCAAAATGAGGCGTATTCAATCTGAAATCTTTATGGTGATGAGACATACGCTATCTTTTTGTTAAAGTTGCATCGGCATTTAATATGGTACTGGCCACTACCGCATTCGCTGCCACGACCAGGGGATCCGCTTTTTTTCCAACAACATATTGCCCGGTATTCAACCACCCTTTTGCCCTTTCCGGATGCTGTTTAAAAATCTTCAACTGCGTTTGTTGAAGCGCCTCCAACAGATCGATTTCTTTCTGTGCAGGCTTTCGCCCTGTTAGCTTTTTAAAAGTATCCCGAATTCCCTTTCGAATGTCATCGTTGACCATCTGTTCGCCAAGCGCGCGGGCGGCTTCAATGAACGTCGGATCATTCAGTGTGACCAACGCCTGAAGCGGTGTATTGGTGGTTTGTCTGCGCATCACGCAATAGCTACGGGATGGGCCATCGAAGGTCGCAAGCGTGGGATTGGGAACGGACCGTTTCACCAATACATACAAACTTCTTCTGTACACGGCCACACCAGTATCAGGTACGTAGCTTGTATTATTGATGGACCAAAGCCCTTCCGGCTGATATGGTCTTACACTTTTACCTCCGATCTTTTTATTCATCAATCCGCTTGCCGCCAGGGCATTATCACGGATCATTTCTGCAGACAATCTGACAGCAGGTCCGCGTGCTAATAAGCGATTGTCCGGATCCTTCTCACGCACCTCGCGCGTGGCGCGGGAATCCTGACGATAAGTGGCAGACATGACGATGAGTTTATTCAGCTTCTTAACATCCCAACCGGAATCACGGAACCATACTGCCAGCCAGTCCAAAAGTTCAGGGTGACTGGGGAAATCACCCTGACTACCAAAATCTTCAGCCGTCTTTACCAGACCGGTTCCGAAAAAATTTTGCCATAACCGATTAACAGCAACCCTTGGGGTGAGTGGATTATCCGGATGTGTCAGCCATTGCGCCAATCCATACCGGTTGCGCGGAAGGTTATCCGGAAACGCCAGTATGGAGGCAGGAGTGTTTGGAAACACCTGATCACCCGGCGCATCATAGTTGCCCCTTTCCAGAATAAACGTTTTTTTCGGCTGGGGCATCTCCTGCATGATCATTAACTCCTGAATTGACTCGGCGGAGTCAGCGAAAATAGTTCTCGCTTTTTGCAACTCCTTCCGGAGAAACTGAGTGCCCTGGTGAACGGCTGAGAAATAATATTCTTTCAAGTTATCTAACACTTCTTCCGAAAGCGAGCCCCCGGATTTTTTGATCAAATCAGACCATGCCGCCTGCTGCGCCAGGATCTTTACCTCAAATGGCGTCAGCACCCGGTTATAGACAACAATATCATCCACCCTCCCTCCTTTTAATCCGTATCCCCTGTCCCATGCGCCGACCTGAAGACCTGGCTGAACTTTTGCGGTGAACAAGATGTCTTTCGTCAGCTGATCCGTCACCGTCTCCATTGGCATTTCATTTCCATCGAGGTATAGTCTAAATCCACCTGCTTTCGAAGAACCATCGTAAGTCACGGTCAGTTGCATCCATTTGTCACGGGGAATAGTCTCCTTCGATATTTTTGTAATAGCGTTGGAAGGGGCTGTATGCGCCATACTCAATTCCAGTTTGTTACCTTTCAGGTATAAATGGTATCCCCTGAAGTTATACAACCGCTCGGCTATGCTTTTATGAAAAATTACACCTTCTGTCAGCGCTCCGGGAATGTTCACCCATACCCCGATCGTAAAAGTCTCGGACTTCCGGAATACGCCGGTCTCTAATAAGTCAAGCCAGATATCACCATTCAACGTTAAGGCTTTGCCAGCACCCCGGTTTTCAAACAGAGGATCTTCCCTGCCGGATTGCTGTTGCATCATTCCCGCCTGCCGGGGTTGAACCTTATTTTTTAAAGTTCCATCGTCAAAATCGTACCGCGCGACGAGACCGGCATGGGGAATTCGTTCATGCGCAAGGCGCTTAAAAGCAGGAGACGCCAGCCACTTTTCAAAATCAGTGATACGCTCTTTTGTTCGCGCTGTTATTCGCTTATCATGCCCGGCAATCGTTGCCGTCATCAACCGCAGCGATTTTTCCTGCTGCTCGGTCGGAAGCATCAGCGTGGGCGTCGGCAATGCATCATCCCATGATATCTGCCCCGCTTCCTTTACATTGTTAAAAAAGCTGAAAAGCTCATAATAATTTTTCTGGGATACGGGGTCAAATTTATGATCATGACATCTGGCGCAGGAAAGGGAAAGGCCGAGGAATGCATCGCCGAAAGTATTCGTCCGGTCCACGACATACTCCGTCTGGAATTCCTCTTCAATGATACCCCCTTCCATATTCTGCTGATGATTACGGTTAAAAGCAGTGGCAACGAGCATTTCTTTTGTTGGATGTGCCATCAGATCGCCTGCCAGTTGCCAGTGAATAAACCGATCGTAGGGTAAATTTTCATTGAACGCCTTGATCACCCAGTCGCGATACGGCGACATGTCCCTGAGCCTGTCGACAGTATAACCATGAGAGTCGGCAAAGCGCGCCAGATCTAACCAGTCAACCGCCATTTTTTCACCATAGTGAGGAGAATCAAGCAACCGATCCACTTGCTTCTCATAAGCTTCGGGTGTACTGTCATCGACAAACGCTTCGATTTCGGGAAGGGTTGGAGGAAGGCCGGTGAGGTCGAGGGAAACGCGCCGAAGCAACAGCTCTTTAGCCGCCTGCCCTGAAGCTTGTAGATTCTCCTGTTTAAGTTTTCGAAGAATAAAATTGTCAAT
>JBBEBN010000129.1:0-6635 GCA_040882305.1 Cyclobacteriaceae bacterium | reverse complement strand
CTTTTTGCAAGCTTGTGATAGTCCACCCAGGGGCGGCGCGCATGCACATGACCTTCAACCCCGAGCCGGGCCCAGTCTTCCAGTTCAGCATTCACATATTGTTTTGCTGATTTGGGCTCAAGTCCCAGTGAATTGCCGGTAAAATATATGGCCGCTTTGCCATTTACCAGAGGGATATGAAATTCATTCCTGAACGACCTGAGCGGGTCATCTTTATCCATCTTTTTTGAGAACTGCCATGAATTTTCAAACTGCATCTGGTGAGTATTTGACTAGTTCAACACCTCAAAGCGGCAACCGCAGCTGTTCCGAGAAAGCCCCCTCATGTTGAAGCAGCCATATTTTCTTATCCAGTCCTCCCGCGTAGCCAATAAGATCTCCATTTTTTCCGATCACGCGATGGCATGGAACGAGGATGGCAATAGGATTTTGTCCGTTGGCAAACCCAACGGCCCGGATACTGTTAATATCCCCCACGCGGATGGCAAGTTCAAGATAGGAGATCGTTCGCCCGTAGGGGATGGTCAACAATTGGTTCCACACTTTGTTCTGAAAATCCGTGCCTGAGAATTGCAGTTCTACGTTAAAGAATTTTCTGCCTCGGAAAAAGTATTCATCAACCTCCGAGATACATTGCTCAATGATGGGTGTAGGCGATTCCCCGGATCGCTCCGCGGTCAGGAAGCTGACTCCCGTGATCTTATCCTCATGCGAAGTGATCGCCAGATCACCGAGGGGGGAAGCGTAAAAACCAATTCCTTTCATTGCACGAACCGGGGATCAGCTTCCATTACCGTTCCGCATTTATTACAGGTGCGCAGTTCTATTGAACCGTAAAAATCCCTGAAACGCGGAAGGAAATCTTTTTCAATATTGGAAAGATGGAATTTGTATTCATGCAGTTTATGGTTGCATTTTTCGCAGAACCACATTAAACCATCCTCCTCATTACTGGTTCTTTTGCACTCGATTACCAACCCGATGGTATTGGCAGGCCTGATAGGGGAGTGCGGAACTTTTCCGGGGAGTAAAAACATATCGCCCTCGTTCACCGGCAGGCTGACCGCTTTACCATCCTCCTGGATCTTTACTGTTATATCACCTTCCAGCTGATAGTATAATTCCTCGGTTTCGTTATAATGATAATCTTTCCGGGCGTTAGGTCCGGCAACGATCATGACGATGTAATCACCGGCGTCGGCATAAAGATTTTTATTTCCTACAGGGGGTTTCAGAAGATCGCGATTATCCCCGATCCACTGTCTTAAATTAAAGGGTCTGCGAATGGCCATAAGAACAAATGATTGAATGATTAACTCAAATATTTCATTAAAATTACTAAGAATTTGCATAAGGACGGATTATGAATCTTGATTTAAAAGGAAAGCGCGCCATTGTTTGTGGCAGCACCCGCGGTATCGGAAAGGCGGTTGCTGTTGAGCTCGCCATGCTGGGAGCCTCAGTGACTGCAGTGGCCAGAAATGAAGCGGGTCTCCATTCCGCCCTGAAGGAATTATCCGGCATTCACGGACAACGGCATGAATATTTAATAGCAGATTTTAATGATCCCCAAAAGTTGAAGTCCATCATCGCGACTTATACTGCCAACACCGTTGTGCATATTTTGGTGAATAATACGGGCGGACCCCCAGCCGGAATGGCAATTGACGCGGAACCTGAAGCTTTTCTGGAAGCGTTCTCAGCGCACCTCATCTGCAGCCAGATCCTTGTGCAGGCGGTGATCCCTGGAATGAAGAGAGAAGGATTTGGCAGGGTGATTAATATCATTTCCACCTCCGTGAAAATTCCAATCCCGGGTCTTGGTGTTTCAAATGCCATCCGTGGTGCAGTGGCAAACTGGGCGAAAACCATTTCAGTTGAACTTGCTCCATTCGGGATTACCGTGAATAATGTATTGCCTGGCGCCACGATGACAGACAGGCTGGAAGAGGTGATGCGGGGCAAAGCGGGAAAGACCGGCAAATCATTTGATGAAATTCGCGATCAGGTGATCAGGGAAATTCCCGCAGGAAGACTCGGCTTACCACATGAAGTGGCAGGCGCCGCCGCATTCCTCGCCTCCCCCGCGGCTGCCTATATTAATGGAATTAATTTCACGGTAGACGGTGGAAGGACTGGAAGTTTGTAGATTGCCGATGGTGATATGAGAATTCTAGCACTACTTTTCTTATTGGCACATTCTGCCGTGGGTCAGCTGCCCGTCATCCTTCAGGAAAAGTTTGACGACAACAAATACGGTTGGTTTGAAGGCGAAACAGAAGAGTACAGGGTCCTGTTGCAGAACGGAAAATATCTGATCGATGCGCCGGAAGGCGGCTGGATGTCCTATCTCGCACCTTATGCGGAATCAAAAAAAGATTTTTCCATCGAAGCTGTTTTCGTGCAGATGGATGGAAAGGATAACAATGGCATTGGATTCATCTGGGGTTTCGATGGTCAGAATGGAATGAATAACTTCACCTTCACGACAAGCGGTTATTTTCGGATTTTTTGCTCCGACCAGACCCTCGGTGTTTCGGATGAGTGGCAGGAAACCCATCTCGTAAGACCTATGGGCCAGGAAAATAGACTGAAGGTCGAGCAAATACAAAATGTCTTATCATTTTATCTAAACGGGAAAAAAGTTGCTGCCACGCGTGCCTTCCCCTGGCACGGTAAATACGTGGGATTTGTCACCTATACGAAAATGACCCTGCTTGTTGATGACTATGTCTTCCGCCATGATATCCGGATAAATTTGCCCAATGACATGCCGACGTCAGGGGTAAGGGAAAACCTGGGGGGGAATGTAAACTCCCGTTTCGATGAAGTGAGCCCCAAAATATCTTCCGACGGTAAGACCCTGTACTTTGGCAGAAAACACAGCCCTGAAAACGTAGGCGGTATCACAGACCGGGAAGATATCTGGGAATCGCACACTTCCGATGGTATGACGTGGTCCAGAAGTGTAAACCTGGGTGAGCCAATCAATACGCCCTTTACCAACAACCTGGTGTCAGTCAGTACAGATAACAATAGTTTTCTTTTTCACGCCAACGATGGATTTGCCTTCAGGCACCGCACGTCTACGGGCTGGTCTCCCATGGAGGACCTCGGGATCCGCTTCAACAATGAATCGGATTTCCTGGAAGGAAGCCTGTCACCTGATGGAAAGGCAATACTGTTTGTGGCAAAGCTAAAGGCCAATGCCTTTTACAAGCCGGCGGAGAAAGAGCGTGACATCTATGTGTGTGTAAAAAGAGCTGCTGGTACATGGAGTCCTCCCATCCATACCGGGAAGGTGTTGAATTCACCAGGAGATGAGTATTCTCCTTTTCTATCAGCTGATAATAAAACGCTCTATTTCGCTTCCAACGGCCGGGCTGGGTATGGTGATGTTGATATTTTTATGTCGCGTAGATTATCCGATGGCTGGACTCAATGGTCGGAACCTGTCAACCTCGGACTGGGAGTGAATACCGTCGGCTTCGATGCATATTATACGTTGCCGGCTTCAGGAGACTATGGTTACATGGTGAGCAATATTAAAAGTGAAGGCCTTACCGATATCATTCGTTTCAAACTTCCGGAAATGGTTCAGCCCGATCCGGTCGTGCTTGTTCAAGGAAGAGTCCTGAACGCTAAAACACAGAAACCCCTGGAGGCTTTTATCCGATTTGATGATCTGAACTCGGGCAAGGAAGTCGGCGAGGCGAGGTCCGACCCGCGCACGGGGGAATACCGCATCGTTTTACCCGTGGGGAAGAAATACGGATACCATGCCGAAGCCGGTGGCTACCTTTCTGTAAATGAAAACCTTGAACTGGTGAACCTCGAGGAATATAGTGAACTCCGCAAAGACCTGTTGCTTGTACCCATTGAGATTGGAGAATCCATTCAATTGAAGAATGTATTCTTTGTTCAAAGCAAAGCGGTGCTGCTTCCCGAATCTTATCCTGAACTTGACCGTTTGGTGCGGATTATGAAAGACAACAAGACAATTGAAATTGACCTGGAAGGACATACGGATGGAAGGGGCGATCCGCGCGCGAATATTGCTTTATCTGTGGAGAGGGTGGAAGCAGTAAAAGAATATCTCGTCTCTAAAGGCATCTCGGAAAAAAGAATTGTAGGCAAAGGCTACGGGGGAGCGAAGCCGATGGTTTCTAACGACACTGAAGAAAACCGTCAACTAAACCGCAGAGTGGAATTCAAGATCACCAAGAAGTGACCCTTGGGCGGCAGGTGCGGCAGTATCGAAGGGACGCATGATTATGCGTCCCTACCACCTACCGCACTACCCTCCCCAGGTTCTTCAACGAAAGTAATGCAGAAGCTGGAAAATTATATCAATGGCGAATTAATTGCACCCGCTTCCGGTGATTATCTGGATAATTACGATCCTGCCGAAGGAAGAGTTTATAGCATGCTTCCGGATTCGGATGCGAGCGACGTTCAGTATGCAGTGGATGCGGCGGCAGACGCATTCCCCGGATGGGCGGGGATGTTGGTTGAAAAGCGATCTGCCATTCTGCTCAAGATCGCGGACCTCATTGACCGCGACCTGGATAAGCTGGCGCTTGCAGAAAGTGTCGATAACGGAAAGCCATTAAAGCTCGCACGGAAACTTGACATCCCCCGCGCCTCCGCCAACCTGCGTTTCTTTGCCACAGGCGCCATTCACTTTTCAAGTGAAGCACATGTTACCGGAAGTGAAGCCATCAATTATACGTCGCGTACTCCTGTTGGAGTAGCAGGCTGCATTTCACCATGGAATCTGCCCCTTTATTTATTTACCTGGAAAATAGCCCCCGCGTTGGCCGCAGGTTGTACGGTGGTGGGAAAACCTTCGGAGCTGACACCGATGACTGCCTTTCTTTTGTCGCAAATATGCGTAGAGGCGGGACTTCCAAAGGGCGTTCTCAACATTGTGCATGGACTCGGTCATAAAGCGGGACAAAGCCTTGTCGAGCACCCGGATGTTCCGGCGCTTTCTTTCACCGGCGGAACGGCCACAGGAAAAAAAATCGCCGCGACTGCAGCCCCAATGTTCAAAAAATTATCCCTTGAGCTCGGCGGGAAGAACCCTAATATCATTTTCGCGGACTGCGATTTTGATCAGGCACTGGAGACAACCCTGGAGTCCTCATTTTCAAATCAGGGGGAGATCTGTCTATGCGGCTCCCGGATTTTTATCGAGCGCCCAATCTATGACAGGTTTTTGGATGAACTGGTGAAAAGGACCAGGTCGCTTACGATCGGAGACCCACTGGAAGAAAAAACAAACATCGGGGCCCTCATCTCCGAAGCACACTTGCAAAAAGTACTGGGATGCATTTCTCTTGCAAAGCAGGAAGGAGGTAAGATTTTGACCGGTGGTCAGCAGGTAACTGTAAGTGGACGGTGCGAACAAGGTTATTTTATCGAACCTGCTATCATTGCCCGACTGGGCCCAAAGTGCCGCACAAACCAGGAAGAGATCTTTGGTCCCGTCATCACCGTGATGCCATTTGATACGGAAGAACAGGTGATCGCGGAAGCGAACAGCACCGCCTATGGATTATCCGCTACCCTGTGGACAGAAAATTTAAAACGCGCTCACCGCGTTTCGGCTCAGTTAAAGAACGGTATCATCTGGGTGAACTGCTGGCTTTTCCGCGACCTCCGAACGCCCTTTGGTGGAATGAAACAATCCGGTGTCGGAAGAGAAGGGGGATGGGAAGCGTTGAAGTTTTTTACCGAGGTGAAGAATGTTTGTATAAGACTTTAGCTTGTGTCCAAATGAAGCGTTGTGCGTTTTTAAAGTTCGAAGTTCCAGGGAAGGGTGAGTTTGACGTTTGAAGTTCGAAGTTCCTGTACACACATGGTTCAGCCAGATTTAAGATTGCAGGTTATTATAGTTTCCTAATGTCCAATGCCTAATGACTAACTTCTTCGACATCAACAATACCTTCTTCGAGGCCATGGGCTACCCCATGAGCTATCTTGAATTTTTTGGGACCCTTGCCGGGGGGATTGCTATATGGCTGTCCGCAAAAGCAATTGCGTGGAGTTGGCCTATCGGGATTATCAACGTCGTGATGTTCTTCTTTTTGTTTTATCAGGTGCAACTGTACCCGGACATGTTCTTGCAGGTATTCTTTTTTGTGACAAACCTCGTGGGATGGTGGCGATGGACACATCCGAAAAAATTCGAGGAAGACCGGAAACATGAGCTCAGGGTGAGTTACATGAAGCGGAAACAGTTTCTTTCCGTTTTCATACTGGGCATAACCGGGACATTTTTGTTTGGGTCACTGGCGGAAAATATTCACGAAATATTCCCAGCCCTTTTTCCCAATCCCAGTGCCTTTCCGTTCCTCGATTCCTTTGTTACTGTGATGAGCATCATTACAACCTTTCTTATGATCAACAAGAAAATTGAAAGCTGGATCATCTGGATCCTCGTGGATGCGATCGCCACGTATATGTATTTTGTGAAAGAGATAAAGTTTGTCGCACTGGAGTATCTGGTGTTTTGCTTCATCGCCGCGTTCGGATTGTGGAACTGGATCCGTGAGTACCGGTCGTATCAATCGGCAACATGATCAACAGACTATCGTACCGCGAAAAAGTGTTAACCTATGGACTATGCG
>JBBEBN010000128.1:0-6654 GCA_040882305.1 Cyclobacteriaceae bacterium | reverse complement strand
AAAAATACTGGCTGCGTTTAATCCATTCGATGTCTTTGATGCGATTAGATTTTTCCCCGGACAACACTGATTGCAGAATTCCCGAATTGCGTGCACGGCATGCGGGATCATGGAGTCAACCTGTCGTCAATCATGCGGTTGTTGTATTGCTGGATTACCGCCCTGATCTTTTTCCCCATTTCCGCCTCTTTCTCCGGAAGCTGCCCGATCAGGTTCTCCTGCATCAGTTTATCTTTCTTGAAATCGTAGAGGCCAATGCTCCTGGTGCCATCAAACACAAGCACGTAATCCTCCTGAAAAAACTGGTAGGTATTATCTTTGTAGTTAAAGGCAGCGGGCTGCCTCTTCTCCCTGAAGATGTCGCGGCCAAAGGCGAGATAAGGTTTGGGGTAGTGAAGATATCCCAGTACACTGGGCATGATGTCGGTCTGCTGTACAACGTCGTGGTCCACTCCAGACAGGCTGTTATCCGGTTTGAAGAACATCAGGGGAATAGCGTAAAACCCCCAGCCTGTCCGGTATTCCGGAAACTGAATGTTTGATGACGTGTGATCGGCCGTGATCACAAACAACGTCTGCTGATACCAGGGCATGGAAGAAACCTTTCGAAAGAACTGTCGCAGGGCGTGGTCCGTATACTGAATACATTCATGGATCGGAAGGGGTCCATCGCGAAAAGTATCGGCATATTCTTCCGGTACCTCAAAGGGATGATGTGAGGAAACCGAAAAAAAAGAAGACACAAACGGCTCCGGAAAACTGTTTAATTGTTCAGCGTAAAACTGAAGGAAAGGTTCGTCCCAGATTCCCCACAATCCATCAAAATGATCATCGTTATCGTATTCGTCCATGCCGTAATAATGCTTTACTCCGGCGAGATTCATAAAAGCATTGAAACCCATGGATCCGTTGGGAGCTCCGTGAAAAAAAGAGGTGTGATAGCCTTCCGCACCCAGCAAAGACGGAAGGCTGTTGATGCGGTTTCCGGAATAGGGAGAAAGAAAATAAGGTACACCCAGGGAAGGGATGCCGCTGACGACGGAGGGAAGCCCGTCGATGGATTTCCGGCCATTGGCAAAAGCGTAATGGAAAGTTTTACTGTGTTGGCTCAGCGAGTCAAGGAATGGTGTATAGCCCTGATAGCGGCCATCCTCCTTGTCTTTGTTCAATGATCCGAAAAATTCACGGGAGAAACTTTCCAGAATGATGATCACTACATTTTGTTTTTGAAATACGCTCGTGTCAGGGGGAGCATGAAGGGGCGAGTAGATTGATTCGACTTCAGCCTGCGGGAAGTAGTTTGCCTTCTGCACTTTTGTTTTTCCCACCGTGCGGATGAGTGAAAAAGGAGTATTGAGGACAATACTGATGTCTCTCGGATCGCGCACAAATTCGCCGGCGTTGCTGAGCGTGATCGGTCTGGTACTGTGGCGAAACCCGCCTCGAATGCCGGCGATGATAAAAAAAGTGATGAGGGGTAAAGCAAAAAAACCGGTGGTGTAATACATCGTCCTGCTCTTCATCTGAGGACCCCAGATCCTGATGCTGTTATAAAGTTTTACCATCAGTATGAGGAGAAAAATCCAGAAAAGCACAGCATACCAGTAGTCGATGAGAAATTGGAAAATCAGACTTCCGATATTCTGTTCGTTCTCAAATTGTCTGAAAACGTCGGCCGACGTGCGCCTAAGCGTAAACTTATAATAAATGAAATCAGCAACGTTCGTGGCAAACGCCAATGCGTTGGTGATAAGAAAAATGTACCTGGCCACTTCCTGATAGCCGTAGCGGAACCTGAAGTCAAAGGGCAGGATCATCATCAGGATGTACAGGGCGTTAACATACAGCATGGCAGTGAGGTCAAACTGAAGCCCTCCCCATAAAAGCCATAAAAAATTATTGAAGTTCATGTCCGGAAAAAAGGACATATTGTAAAAATAAAACCCTATCCTGCACAGGGTCAGGAGTAACATGACGAGAAGCAAGCGCAGCAGCAATGCCCAGTAAATATTGCCACTTAACCTCAGTTTCGCCAATCTGTCTTTCACAACGCGAAGTAATATAAAATTTAACAATTTGGGGCCTTAAAACCAATTCGGCCGGCTTTTCCGCACAATTCCTTTGAGAAGCCGTAACGGAGCCTCATTTTTACCTTTTGTCACCTCTTTAAGGAGGCCTCTGTACAACAAGGACTCGTTCTTCCGGAGAAACCGGAAATTAAATCCGATGTTTCAGAAACGGAAGCATGTTAAAAATTTGTTTACGGTGCATGCGATCATTCTTTTCCATAATGGCGGTTTCTTGACAAGAAGGCCCGCGCTGCGAAGCGGCGCGGGGTTTCATTGCGGAATTGAATCACGACGGCATGTAACCATATTAAACTAACACATAACATATCCCGACCTATGAATCCAAATCGCGATCACTATTACCACGCAGAAGACCTGAAAAAATTCACCCGCATAGGAGAATTTGGCAAAGAACTCGCAGATAAATATTTTGAATACTATAACGCCGTCTTTGCCGAGGGGGCTTTATCCGCCCGTGAGAAATCGCTCATCGCCCTGGCAGTAGCCCATACGGTACAATGCCCGTATTGCATTGATGCTTATACCACCGATGCAACAGAAAAGGGATACAGTGAAAAGCAGATGATGGAAGCTGTGCACGTAGCCGCAGCCATCCGCAGCGGTTCTTCCCTGGTACACGGCGTCCAGATGATGAATAAGGTCAAGGAGATCTCCATGTAACGATGCAAAAATCACTTTCTTCCAGGCGCAGTCCACTGGCTTCTTCGAGTCACCAGCTCGACATACTCGAACGCCAGGCAGATATTCCCCCTTTCCGCGCAAAATTAGAGGAAGCCGGGATAGAGACGTTACGCCCCGGTGAAATTGAAATTTTTCAGATCAATATCGGCAAGATGTGCAACCAGGTCTGTGGTCACTGCCATGTGGATGCCGGCCCGGACAGAAAGGAGATCATGACCAGGGAAACCATGCAGCAATGCCTGGATGTGCTCGAAAGCCTCCCCGTTCAAACCGTGGACATCACAGGCGGCGCTCCTGAAATGAATCCGGAGTTCAGGTGGTTTATTGAAGCTTTGAGGGCAATGGGAAAACACGTCATTGTCCGTTGCAACCTCACCATCATTGTTGCCAACAAAAAATTCAACGACCTGCCTGAATTTTACAGGAACCAACAGGTGGAGCTTGCTTCTTCCCTGCCGTTCTACAATGCTGAACGGACTGACCGGCAACGCGGCGAAGGTGTTTTTCAGGATTCGATCAAGGCCCTTCAAATGCTGAATGCCGTGGGTTATGGTAAAGGGAACCCAGGGCTCATTTTGAACCTCGTGTACAATCCTTCGGGGGCTTTCCTACCCTCGAGCCAGGAGCAGCTCGAAAGAGATTTTAAGATGGAATTGAAGAAGTACTATGGCATTGAATTCAATAAACTTTTTTGCATCACCAATATGCCGGTGAGCCGATATCTTGAATATCTCATCAACAGTGGCAACTACGAGAGATACATGGAGCGGTTAGTCACCGCCTTCAACCCTTCCGCTGCCCGAAATGTCATGTGCAGGAATACGCTTTCCATTGGCTGGGATGGTTTTATGTATGACTGCGATTTTAATCAGATGCTGAACCTGAAAGTCGCTGCGAAAACCGCGCACATCAGCCAGTTCAACAGAGCCTCTCTCTCGGAAAGGGAAATCCGTGTCAATCAGCATTGTTATGGATGTACCGCAGGAACCGGTTCGAGCTGCGGGGGTGCGACCACCTAACTAAATTGAAAGCGCCGCCCGGGCAGTTATTCCCTCAATACCCATGGTATGATTTTTGAAGAATGGGGGCATGGAATTTATTATGAAAACGAAAAAAGAAATTTTCAGGGATATTCTAATGAGCGCGGAGACGAACTGCGTTCTGAAAATCAAGCTAAAAAACGTTCCGAACCCTGTCATAACAGCAGTCGAAAAGGTTCAGAAAAACAAAATAATCCTGAAACCCACGTGCCTCTACGGATATAAATTAAAGAAGAGCGCTATCACCTTGCTGGAAATTGAGGGCATCACCCGGTATAAGACGCATTTTGACAGTCCCCTTTTTGAAAAGCTGCGGTACATTAAGAACAACATACCAGGGTTGGAGCAGAACGGTAAGAATAGGCCGGCGTATAACTCTTGGTGTGGGCAAAATACTGGTTTAAAACGGTGATTTTAACCGAATTCTCGCACGATTGCCACCCTGGCGAAATACTGAGCGAAGTTAACTAGCTGGAATGAAGAATACTGTTAAAACCTCGGGATCTGCGAAAACCAAGAAGGAGATATTTTGGGGAGAAATTGCCCCATGTGAACATATTTTGCAGATATACGAAGACGATCAGACGTTCATCGATGCGCTGCAGGGTTTTGTTTCGAATGGCCTTTCCAAAGGTGATCCGGTCATCATTATTGCAACCACCGAACACTTGAGATCCCTGAATCAGCGGCTCCGGTCCGACGGGTTTGATCTGTTTACACTCACGCTACATGATCAGTATGTTCCACTAAATGCTGAAGAGACTTTATCTCAATTTATGATCAACGGATGGCCTGATGAAGACCTCTTTTCTCACCTGCTGTCCAACCTTCTTTTACGCGCCCGTAAGAAAGACCGACAGGTTCGCGTCTTCGGTGAAATGGTAGCGGTATTGTGGAGTCAGGGTAACAGCGGGGCCACTGTACATTTAGAACACCTTTGGAAAAGGTTCTGTGAGTCAGAGGCATTCAGCCTCTTCTGCGCCTATCCGAAAAGTTGCTTCACGGAGGATGCAAATGAATCGCTTTCAAAAATTTGTGGATGCCATTCCAAAATGATCACCGACTGGGATAACGAAAAGGACGACCTGCTCGTGCAAAACATTTCCCTAACGAAAATGGCCGGCTAAGAATAGCGACAGCCAACAGGATTGGTACTGCGCGGCTACTCTATCGTAAATTCAAACTCGCAGGGAGCGTAATTTGTAAAGTACAGACAATCAGCCTGTAGTTTCGGCAACGCTCCCCTGAGTTGTGTCCATTTATGAGTGACTACGGCAGGACCAATTTTAATAAGATCGTTTCCTTTCCCGTAGGTGGCATATCCGCCATTTTTCATAAGGAAAGCATTCTCAATCCCCCCCCTGGGATAAACATTTTCAAAACTTCCGCCCCTTCTGAATCCAAATTCCAGCGTCACCGGCAAATTTTTTGGCCCGTCAACCGATACCCTGATCGTGGCCTTTCCGCTTTTCTCTGTAACATAAATTTTGGTATGAAGTGTTTGAACTTCTGATTGCTCTCGCTCCGTCCTCGGAACTTTTGTCCAGGCATCTGTGTCCAGGGGTATTTTTTCTTTTGGCAGCGGTTGGTAGTAGGGTCCGTATAGCGTGGATGACAAAATATACGTGTTGCCCTTCTTTTCCAGTTTCTGACTTTCAAATTGTCCCTTCCCAAAAAAAGCGGAAGACAGGCGCACGGCTTCCAGGGCAGCTTCTCCTTTGAAGAAGGTAAAGAACGTGGGATTGTTGGTAATGACCGACATGTCAACACTACCTTCCCTGATCCTGACCATATCGGAATATTTGAAATGCTTGTGGTAGCTCGTCGGTATCGGGGCCGGTTCAGGCAGCGTCCCAAGCAATCCGGGATCTTCAATAAAATGCGGCAGCATATACACCAGGTGATCCAGGGGAACGGTGCTCTGAATGTAGCGCACCATACCGGAGTAACGGGAATCTTTATCGAGTAGGGCCATATAATTATACGCGAGGTAGTAACCTGCCATACTTCCCTGCAGGTATTTATCCTGTCTGTTGGAAGATTCGGTGGCGATCTCTCCGTTTGCATGAACAAAATAAAATGTGAGGTTGAGATTTTTACGGATCACATCATAAAGGTGATCGTATCTCATTTTTCTCGCGATATCTATCAGGCTTCTGTTCGTCACGGGAGTGTATACCGCCGTACTGCGCTCATTGTACTGACCATCAGGATCGATGTCTATCTTTTCGGCAAGCCACTGATCAATTCTGGCCTTGTATTTCGGATCGGGAAAAAACGAATACAACCAGGAAAGCGCTGCGCAGACGACCCAACGGTGATTGGGCGTGTGAATGCCCCCGACAGAGAGCGCGTTTCCCGCTTTAACCAGATATTGCTTCATGAGCGCCGGGAGATTTCCATACTTTATCCTGTTGTGTTTCATCATAATGGAATAAGACAATCCCAGTGGAAAGATGGTAAACCCAAGATCAGGGGTAGAGTGAAAGTTTGTGGTTAAGAGATCGATCGTCCCATCGTCATGTTGAAGGTTCAGCAAGGCGCCGGTTGCAAGTTCCATCCTGCTAAGGATCTCCTCTGATTGGAAATATTTCGATTCATGGGATACATAGCTGCACATGAGGGCCTGAAGCAATTGCGCAGTTCCAATGGGAGAGACAACGCTGTCGGCATCAAATACAGCGCCGTAATACGTTTTGCTCTTCTCTGTCAATTGCCGGGTCAACGCATTGGCAATGTATTTGTCGTTGACTTTGATCAGGTTCAGCAACAATTCATTTCTATCGAAGGGGGAATTTGCCGCGTGAAGGGTCGAAAAAGCAAATGCCACCGTGAACGACATC
>JBBEBN010000127.1:0-6706 GCA_040882305.1 Cyclobacteriaceae bacterium | reverse complement strand
CCATTCCGTTGTTCATGTTGGCGGGGGCGGCCATGTCGCACGGAGGTATTGCACACCGGATTTTTAATTTTTCAGAATCGATCCTTGGCTTTCTGCCCGGATCACTGGGATCAGTGAACGTACTGGGCAGTGTTTTATTTTCGGGCATGAGTGGGTCATCCGTCGCAGATATTGCCGGACTTGGCCCAATTGAGATCCGGGAAATGGTGAAGCGAAATTATCCCCTGCCTTACGCAACGGCCATTACGCTCGCGTCTTCTACCCTTGCTGTCATCATTCCGCCAAGTATTCTCATGATCATATATGCCACTATTGCAAATGTATCGGTGGGAAAGGCGCTCGCGGCAGGTCTTATTCCCGGACTTTCTATCGCGCTGTTGCTGATCGCCTTTAATACCTGGGTTGCCTTCAGAAACAAGTGGTCACGAACGAAGGCGTTCTCCATGAAGGAAGTCGGATCGACTGCCCTTTTCGGTCTGCCAGCATTGCTGGCTCCGGTCATCATACTCGGCGGTATTTTCCTGGGTGTATTTACCCCGACAGAAGCTTCAGCCATTGCCCTGGTGTACTGTCTTGTCATCAGCGCGTTGGTGTATCGGGAACTGAATAGCGGGAAACTGCACCGGATCGTTTATGAAGGTGGCAGGACAACGGGAATTGTAGCGCTGGAACTAGCGTCGGGCCTGTTGTTTTCCAATCTGATGACCATCGAAGGAATTCCTGAAATCATGACCAGCGGCATCACCGGAGTCAGCGACAGTCCGCTCGTCCTCATGCTTCTGATCAACGTTACGCTGCTTCTTGCCGGCATGTTCCTAAACCCGGGATTTTCCATTATCGTTTTCACACCACTTCTGCTTCCGCTGGCGCAAAGCGCGGGATTCGATCCACTGCATTTTGGAGTGATCATGACAGCCAATCTTGCGCTGGGGCTAATAACTCCTCCCGTAGGGGCATGCCTCTATGTGGGGTCAGCCATTTCAGGGCTGCCGGTGGAAAGGCTCATCAAGGAAACATTTCCATTCTACCTCATCATGCTCCTGGGGCTGGTCATGATCATTCTCGTCCCTCAGATGAGTCAGGGTTTTGTCGATCTGGTGTATGGATCATAATCGCTCAACTTGAAGGATCTAATCGGGATAAGGCAAAACCTTCATGCTCGTTTACTATGACATCACATGATGGAGACTCCTATTAGTTTTCCTATCCCAAAGGTTATCGCCGCGGCAGCGAGCCCGAACAATACCTGCCTGAGACCAGAATACCATACGCTCTTGCCCGTGAACAAAGTAATAGCGGCGCCAATCATAAACAGTCCGACCGTGCTTAATGACACACTCCATAAGATCGCACTGTTGCCGTCAAGGAACATAAAAGGCAAAACAGGTATAACCGCTCCTACCGCGAAAAAAATGAAAGAATATAACGCGGCCTCAATTGCCGAGCCTTTCAATTCTTCGGGATTGATCCCGAGTTCTTCCTTCACCAGGACTTCGTGCGCGTACTGTTTATCTTTCATCGTATCTTCAGCCATTTGGCGCGCCTGATCTTCAGGAATACCTTTCGCGATATAGATCAGGGCAAGCTCCTTCTTCTCCCCCTCGGGGTTTGTTTCCAACTCCTCCATTTCAATCTGCATCTGATTCTCATATAATTCCTGGGAACTTTTTACTGATATCCATTCCCCCAATGACATTGACAGAGCACCGGCCAATAGCCCGGCCACACCCGCCAGCAACACTCCCTCCTGTCCTGCAGTAGCTCCTGCAACACCCATCACCAGACTAAAATTGGAAATCAGGCCGTCATTTCCACCCAATACCGCCGCGCGGATAGCATTTCCTCCAACGGATCGATGCCTGCTTTCAAATCTGAGAAGCTGGCTACCGGTTACTTTGTCCTCCTTCTCAAGGATAGCGCGAAGGATACTGACATGCATGACTTCTCCTCCGGTAATTTGCATTTTATTCTTTTGCTTTTGGGTGACAATGGCATTGGCTATGCTCTTTTCAGTGTCCATCAAAGAACCCAGCACATAGTTGTAACCAAAGATCCTTCCGATGATATTGATAGTCCTCGCCCGCCAGGAAGGAAATAAAAATTCCTGGAGGTTTAAGTTCTCCTTTTTAGCAAAAGCTTCTGCATGACCTTTCTCAATGTCGCTCATTTCCCGGAATACCTTGGCAATGGTCTCATCATCCTCATGTTCCGAGAGCTTGCGATATAAAAACCAGGCATCAATCTCCGTCTGAATACTTTTGTTTTTCATAATCATCTTTTAAACCGGAATAAGTCTTTTTTCCCCGTTGGAATGCGTCGTGGCCGAAGGAATTACCCCTATTTAAATAAATTCCTCAAAAACCCCTATGATCCGGGCCACTGCCCTGAAGTGATCATGCTCATCCTTTCCTAACCTCCTTCGGCATGATATTTATCAGACCATCTGGTGATGGCAATCATCTTAAACCTGAATCAAACAGCCTTAATTAGTATCACGAAAACGCTTGAAAAAAAAATTCTGTCGGGCCAAACCTTCATAAAAATGCGAAAAAATATGTCACCATCGCCCCTATACTCGCTTCCCGGAATAGAAAAATCAAAAAACTTACAAAAAAAATGAAAGCTGCCAAATTTAATGAACTGACACTCGTTGATAAAGCATGGCTGGTGTCTGAGTTTGGAGATCTCCTCACCTCGATAGAGTATTACGATTACCGGATCTTTTTATACTCTTTGAATTCTAATTTTATTGAGTTGCATCAGAATATTGATTCCCGCCAAATCGAAAAAATCTGCATCGCCGGCTACAAAGATCTCGACAAATATCTACCACGCATCCTTATTGGAAGCCTGAAAACGAAGCGATAGTGTTCTTTGATGGAAAGGCAGAAACTCTGAAACCCATCCCTGGATTATCCCGCCAAAAAGAAAAAGCAGATCCCTTGCTGGGTCAAAAAACACAACCCGGATGATATAAATCACTCGCGGGATGAAACGGTTGTCATGTGTGGGAAAGTCAAATACCAGTATAATTGGGCATAGATCTAATTCATCATGGAAAAAATATTTAAAAACAAGATAGCCATCGTCACCGGGGCTTCCTTTGGAATAGGAAAAGCCACCGCTATCGCCTTTGCCAGACGAGGTGCCAAAGTGGTTGTTGCAGACTGGCTTGAGGAACCGTCAACTATAAAGGAAATCGAAGCTGAAGGAGGAACAGCCGTCTTTGTTAAATGCGATGTCTCAAAAAGCAAAGATGTTTCTGAACTGGTAAACAAAGCGATAAAAGCTTTCGGGAGAATTGATTTCGCGGTAAACAATGCAGGCATTGAAGGTGAAACCGCACCCACACACGAATGCTCAGAGGAGAACTGGGACAAAACAATAAACATTAATCTCAAAGGTGTTTGGCTGTGCATGAAACATGAGCTGACCTGTATGCTTAAGCAAGGCAAAGGCGCCATCGTCAACACGGCTTCTGTCGCCGGCCTTATAGGTTTCCCGGGGTTGCCCGCTTATGTGGCCAGCAAACATGGCATCGTAGGGCTTACAAAAACGGCAGCCCTGGAAAATGCAAAAACGGGAATCCGCATAAACGCTGTTTGCCCCGGCGTAATCAGAACTGCAATGATCGACCGGATCACCGGGAAGGACAAAACGGTGGAAAAACAATTTGAAAATATGGAACCGGTTGGCCGTATGGGTGAGCCGGAAGAAGTAGCCGAGGCCATCGTATGGCTTTGCTCGGATTCAGCTTCATTTATTACAGGCCATGCACTTGCAGTTGACGGCGGATGGATCGCCGGCTAAAACCAATCACGTTATCTGGAAAATCCCCGATAATCTTTTTTAGCCATAAAATATTCTTGATATGAATACCTCAGATATAGACCTCATGCTTTCGGAAAAAGGAAACCCATGCATATCCATGATTATTCCTACTCATCGATACACGAGAGATCGCATGCAAAATCCCGAATTGATAGAAAAGGCGATACAAAAAGCGCGAAAATTATTAGCAGACTCCACCTGGCCGAAGGAAAAGATCAGACAGCTGGAAAATAAATTTGAATTGATCCTCCAACGCATAGATCTTATCCGGCTTCAGGAAGGATTGGCCATATTTATTTCGCCCAACACTTTGAAAGTTCACCTGCTACCTTTCCCGGTTAAGGAAAAAGTAGTCGTGGGACAAAAATTTGAAATGCGGAATCTTTTCTATTTCGCACAATTCCTCCAGCCGTACTACCTGTTGGTGGTGAGTAAAAAAAGAATTCGCCTGCTTAAAGGAACCGGTGGCGATCTGCAGGAACTGACCAATGACGATTTTCCAAGGCAATATGTTGAGGAATATGAATATGCCCCGCCCAGCATCGGAAGTTCCTCAAGCGCAGGGCTGAAGGCATTTGAACGCGACAAATCAATTGTTCAGGAAACCAGGCTAAAATCATTTCTCCGGCGGGCCGATCAAATATTGAACAAGTATCTCAAGGAAGATACCCTCCTATTTGTCGCAGGCGTCGAGGAAGAGCTTGTCAGCTTCGAACAGGTCAGCCACCACTTAAATCACCTGGCAGGGAGGATTCCGGGAAACTATGACTTTAATGCAATTCATCCGCTTGCCGAGATAGCATGGAAAAAAATGAAGGAAGTGGTGCGAGCTTCAAATAAAGAGCTACTGATGGAGCTACAGGAAGAAATCGGAACAAAAATGGCCGCTGTGGGTATCAGGAATGTTTGGCACGCAGCAATGGAAGGTAAAGGTCTCGCCCTCTTATTGGAAAAAGATTATGAAGTAATCGCTTACCGAAACCGGGAAGACAAATCAGAGATCTTCCTGACCGCTGCCGGTGAGAAATCTGAAATCGTTGTTGACGCTGCCGGTGAACTCATTGAAATGGTCAGGGAAAAAGGTGGTAAAGTGGTGATCCTGGAAAACGGAGAACTTGAAGAATATCAAAATATCGCCATGATCCTCCGTTATTGAAGCCACCAGCAGAAAGATGTGGTGAGAAAAAACCAAAATCTCGCATTTTAATAACATCCATCATGAGCATAGTGAACGGACATTCATAATTTCGGTCGTCATTAAAATTCAAATTAAAATCTAAAAAGGAGGATCTATGAACTTAACACTAAGGCCAACAACAGGGTTGTCAAGTCTTTTCTCTGACTGGCTTCGTCCTGACAGTTTTTTAGACAGGGATTTCTTTGACCTGGAATCCGGTCTTTTCCCCGCAAAGCTGGGGGTCAATGTACCTTCCGTAAACATAAAGGAAACGCCTAAAGAGTACACTTTAGAGGTCGCCGCGCCAGGTCTGGAACGCAAAGACTTCAGTATTGAAGTGGACAACCATATGCTGAAGATCAGCGCGGAGAAAGAGGAGAAAAAAGAAGATAAGGAACAGGAAAGCGGATACTCCAGAAAAGAATATTCTTACAATTCCTTTATGCGTTCCTTCACCCTACCCGAGAATGTTAAAGAAGCAGACATAGATGCCAAATATGAAAAAGGCATTCTGGTGGTCCACATTCCAAAAGTGAAGGAAACACCAACGAAACCCGTTAAAAAAATCGCCGTTTCGTAATGGGTTAAAAAAAGACCTGCTTGGTTTTTATATGAAGTGATCGGATTTCCTCAACCTTCGTGTGTCAGGAAATCCGATACTTTTTACCTTATCTACGCAATCACATACAGGACCGGTCAGGCTATGTGAAGATTATTCGGGGACATCGCCAAAACCGGGTTCCTCGTGACTATCTTCAGGAAAAGCCTGATCCGCATCATCTTTCATAAGGTTTCCGTTTTCATCGAACTTTAATGTGTGGATATAATTGTCCTTTGTAACCTCGATGACATAATACACATGGCTCTTGAGTCTTTTAACCGCTTTTACATCCAGGAGAAAATCCTCTCTGAAATGCTCCTTTATGTATTCTGAAATCCCGTAGGGCAGCTTTTGATCTTTCGCATTCATAGGTTAATTTTCCAGATCAGTAGATTCTCAGTTTTCTTGCAATAGGCAGCGGCTACCTGGAGGTATGCATCGCACCTTCCGCGCCATTTCCCGGCGTCGACCAAATATTTCCCTTCAAGCAGGTGGTTAATGGAAAGTTTAGCCCGCAAGAGGGCGCGCTTCACCTTGTAAAAATGAATAAGCATTTCAGGAATGTTGTCACCGCTTTTCAAACAGTAGACATCCAAAAATACTCTTCCGGTACTGGCGTTGCCAAGCATTTCACACTCCAGCTCCAAAAATGCCAGTTCCTCGGCAACATCCATGATGCGCAATTCGCCATTGAATTCGAGTCTGTCAATAATGACTGGTATGGGGCCCAAACAAATGTGTTCCGGTCGCAGATCACCATGTGCATCCAAGATCCTGCCACCGGCAATACGCTGAACAAACAGATCCGCACGCTTGATCATGAAATGCAACAGATCTGTCGTTATGCCCACGATCAGCGCATGATCTAACTTAAAATTATTGTTTAGTAACGCAGCGCTATTGATCTCAATGTCTCTCATAATCCCACCGCGAAGTTCACGTTGATCTAAATTGTAAACCGGCTTTGAATCCACATAGAACTCAGCAAGTTTTTCAGCAGCATTCCCTACCCATTCGCTGCGAACCGTCCCCTCTTTTAGTGCCGTATCAAGCATATGTTCCTTAGGAAGACGCTTCATTTTCACCAGCCAATCGAT
>JBBEBN010000126.1:0-6717 GCA_040882305.1 Cyclobacteriaceae bacterium | reverse complement strand
GCCGAGTGACCGTTGCTCCCTCTCAATACCCAGTGCAGTGACGACCACTTCATTCAGTTGTTCTGCGCTTGCCTCAAGACTGACAGCGACCGTCGTCCTTCCATTCACGGCAATCTCCTGCGAAGTATAACCGATAAATGAAAATACCAACACGGCGGAGCTGTTCGGCACCGTGATTGAATACTTCCCTTCGGAATCTGTAATCGTTCCCTGTTGGGTTCCCTGAACCAAAACACTCACACCGGGAAGACCGACACCGTCCTCAGATGTGGTGACCGTGCCGGTAACTCTGGTTTCCTGTAATGCAGGCCTCGCAAATGCACTGCCGATCAGCAACAGCGAAAAGAAAAGAGATAAAACATATCCCCCGCATTGCTTCCTCTTCCGGTAAAATCTTAAATCCATAAGTTAAATGTTTAAGTTGATTTTTGTTTTTCGTTGGTTGTGTATTGGTTCCTGATGTATTGATGTTCGGTTTTTTCAACTGCTCAAAAAAAGGCTTCTCATGTCTCTTCTACTTTGTCCACCGGTTAAATGTTTATTAATTTCACCTCAGACCCGAGGCACCTTTCATATGTAAGGTAGAGACTATATCCTGTGTGCATGGTAGCATTTTGCGTCTACCGTTACGAGGTTTGCGCAAGAGTTCTTCTTCGCCTTATGGCGGCATCTGAATTTTAAACTATTGAAAATCAATTCATTACTGTCACCTCTCCAGTAGGCGTGTGCAATTTTCAGCCATCCACCTTTTCGCCGATCAAAGCTGCGGCACCCATTAAAGTGATGTTTTCGTTTAGGGATTGAAAAACCTTCAGCTTTTTGATGGACTCAGGAAAAGTAAAATCATGAAGCGACTCCATCATCGATTCCTCAAAAAACCGATACGCCTTTGAAAGGGAACCACCCACTACAATCGCCTCCGGATCATAAGCATAGACCACCGTCTTGAGCGCCTGCCCCATATGAACGCCAAATTCTTTCCACAGCCGCAGGGCCTTTACATCGCCGGTTATAGCCAGCTCGTGCGCGTGAATAGCAGACATCCCGTGAATCGTTTCAAAAAAATTGCCGCTGGCATAGTATTCTATATTGTGATCGCCATAACTCAGCAGTCCGATCTCACCGGCGCCGCAATTACTTCCATGAAAAGGCTCATTGTTGATGATGATGCCGGATCCTAACCCGGTACCAGAGGTGATCCCCACCACGTTTCTCATTCCCCGTACGCGACCGAAACGGTGCTCCCCCAGGATAAAACAGTTTACATCGTTGTTGACGGAGACCGGTATGGAAAATTTTTCTTCGAGGATATCTTTCAATGGTACCCTGTCCCACGAAGGTATATTCACAACGTTGTAAACAACGCCTTTCGAAAGATCTATGACAGAAGGTACACCCAACCCAATACCACGCACTCGCGAATCCACCAGGGGCGTGATCAGGTTAATCAACTGAGCCAGGGTCTCCTCCTTCGTGCCTTTGCTGTTGAACAGTTGCTGTTTCTCCTTCTTTACCTCACCGTTCAAGGCGACCCCCGCCCTAACCTTCGTACCACCAAGGTCTACACCTATAACCATTTATTTTGAAAAATTAGAGTTTCCAGAAGGCTGGTGCGCGGGCTCGCTGATCACTCCAAGATACCGCCCCATCCAGTACGGGAGAAGCCAAATATCTCCCGCGCTATACTCTGAGCTGCCCCCGTCGCCACCATCCAACTGAAAGCGGTTGGCATTGTGCCTGTTGACGGGCGATTCATCGGGAGGCAGTACTTCTCTGATCGTCTGATTCCTGAAGTTTGGTTCCATGCGTTCAATATCCTTGCGATGGCTGTTGATCACTCTCCAGTGAACCAGGTCAAGGGGATATTCCTGCAAATACCAGATGGCTTCCTCCAGGTCAAATTCATTTGTGCCCGTGAGCGCAGTGAAAATATTCCACGCCCCCTCCTTTTCCGGACGCTCGATCTCCCAGTGATCGATGATGGCTTCCTTGAATTTTGTGCTCAGGGTGTCGTTAAAGGCATATCGGTATAAGCCCCAGTATCCTAAAAAGTACATTTCATCGTCGGAATGATTCCAGGATTCCGAAAGCATCCTGCTCCATTGGTCCGCATCTTCCGGCGCCTTTCCGATCTCACGCATGGGCCGCATCAGATTCTCGTAATAACCGTGCTTTGCCATCAGCTCGAAAGCCTTGTCCCTGTAAATTTCCTTCTTCGTAAAGTGATACGCGGTCTGTAACATGGCCACAATGTTGGAAGCATTTATCTTCCGGTCGCCCACCATCGTCGGCCGGGCGTTCACGTAATCCGGATGCCACTTGCCCCAGAGTGTTGGCTCCCCGTTCCAGTCGACGAGATACATATCATTGTCAACGACGTGCTGCATGAGTGAATCGATCATGGTGACGGCGCGTTCTTTAAGGCCTTCGTCATCGACGAGTTCGGCCATCGCTCCGAAAATAAATATGTGGCCAATAGCCTCATCGCTACTAGTGGTGGATTTCCAGTCCCATTCAGGATGCGCCGCCCTTCGCCAGGGCTTATCCTCATACTTATAGCCGCGTCGCTCGAAAGAGCGCGAAGGGAAACCCTTTATTCCGTTAACAGTGTACAACCGTTCCATCGCCTCCATGGACTCGCGGAGATTTTGCAAAGCGTCTGCTGATCTGGTCACAGCGTAGCGGAAAACTTCCGCGCCCATGTACATGCTCGTCCACAAGCCGTCGTTATCAGAGTCCTCCAGCGAACCGGTGCTCACGTTTCCGTCTTTCATATAACCCAATGTTGCATTGAAACCATGCCGGATGTGCCTGTTCCTCACCTGCTCCTGAAAAAACATCGCTTTATCATGGAGGGTCATGTTCTTGAAACAGATCCGCGCCAGACCTTTATCGGTAAGGATGAGAACAGAATTTTCAGGGCCGTTCTCAATATCCAACACCTTATCGGAAGGGAGCCATCTCTTTGAGGCATAGTAGTTTGTTTTCCCTCCTTCCTTTAACATGAAGGCTCCGCGGGTGGAACCGAACCAGAGGTTCCCGGCAATTTCCTGGATGGTGCTGATTTCGGTCCAGGGAAGCTTGCGCTGAACCTCGCCCCGCGGCTGCATGGTTTCTGCATCGAGGGAGAAATAACCGTCCCCGGTGCCCAGGATGAGGCTGTTGCTTTTTTCCGAAACGGCAAAGCAGGTCATACCCGATCCGTTGTATTCTGATCGGAGGGTTCCATTTTCAGGAGTGAAAGAGGAAATATTTCCTTCACTCAAGATCCAGAAACGATCCCTCCCGGAATCAAAAACAATATCGAGAATATCGTAGGCGTGATCTCCTTTCCAAATGATGGTCGAATCCTTCAGGTATTGCAATGCTTTTCCATCCGAAATCAAAAAATCAAAATCTTTGCCGCCCGCAAGCATGAATGCCCCGGGTAAAGTATGTTTGACATAAAGGTTCCCCGCCCATGCATTGCTAAGCACGGCTTTATCGTCCACGTACACAAAATGTTCTCTATATAGAGTGAGGTTGGCTACATTTTTATCGGCTCCAGGGCGGTAATATCGTTCATTCACAAGGGCGCCGGGTAAAAGAAGGTCACCTGCGTGAGGCTTGAAGAGATTCCGGGAAGTGGAGATTTGAATAACACCATTCCGATCGCTGTAAACCCGGCGAAGCTGTACACTATCCTGGCGGTTGTATTTTATGCTGAAATCCTGGAGAAAGGGTGCATCCTGATGAGCAGGCTGTTCCGAACTCCCCTGTTGATCTTTACACGCGCCCACAAAAATAATCGCCATCAAAAGCAAATACCATTTCATCGACTGTTTCATTGAAAGTTTTTTAAACCGTTTAGAATGCGGCAAGATAAAACAAGGATCGGAAAACGATGTTGCGATTTACGTTTAAGAAGTCACTGTTTGCGAAAATTAGGCATTGGGCATTGGGCATTGGGAGATTGTACGCAGATGAGATTTCTCTATTGCAGAATTCTGCAACTGACTTATTTTCTAATGGCTGTTGAAATCACATTACCGACCTTCTTCTTGTTTCCGTATTCGACACCCAGGAACGCCGCGGCGGTTTTTGCCACCTGATTCTGATATAACTGACCAGGGCTCTTCTGTTCTCCTGAGGGTTGCGTATCGGGGCCGATCACCGCAAACCAGATCTGACTGGCTCCGGAAATTTCTTCACCATGACTGCGCCATGTAGGGATGGGCTGCGTCCCTCTTCCATGATCGGTCGTGATGAGAAAAGTGGTTTTGTCCCTATACCTATTTTGAGATTGAGCCCACTCCCACAGTTTACCGATGAAATGATCTGTGCGCTGTGCCGATTTCAGGTATTCATCGTACCTGCCGTCGTGTGCAAAGTCGTCGGTTTCACCATAGGCGACGTATAATACCCTTGGTTTGTTCTTTTTGATATGTTCAAAAGCAAAGTAATGCGTGAACGCATCCAGACGCACAGAGCCCCAGGGCCCCGGGATCTCATCCTGAAGCGTATTCAAAAACTTTTCCCGGTCCGTGAGCTCTTCGCCACTTGCTCTTTCGAAGCCCGCGTTCACCGGTACCCCGCTGCGCTCTTCATTTATAATGAAGGGAAAAACATCCCAGGATCCGAAGGCCGCAACCTTCCCCTCGTATTGCGGAAGCCTATTTAAAAATTCAAGCAGGGTTTCATTGGGATTGTTGACCTTTTTGTTGCTGTTGATGTTTTCATCATCCGCAAATCCGGACAGGATCTCATGATAACCCGGATAAGAAAACCACATGGTGTTAGAACAGTCGACGTTGTTGCCATGCCTGCGGTTGCCATAAATTTGTCCCTGGCTGGCAATAGTGTTCCAGAAAAAAGGCATCAGGATCTTCCTGCGTTGCAGCGGAGTGTCTGCCCAGAAACGCGCCTTTAAGGCAGCCGTATCGCCAACAAAATCTTTATTGGCCACCAGCAAAGAATCCGCCCCCGTGAAAAGTTCCTGCCACCGGAAACCATCCAGGGTGATGATGAAAATGTTCTCTGTCTTGTGCGATTGCGCAACAGCGGAAAATTGTCCAAGAAGGAGAAATACAAAAAGTTTGATCTTCATATCGGGAACGGAAACTTAAAAGCTGGCTTCCAGAATCTTCCTTTTATCCTGGATACGAAAAATACGAAAATTCAGAAGACCGGCGCCGATTATGCTGTATTTTATCATAAGCATCTCCGTATTTAGTAAGGCAAAATAATTATTCCGTGGGTTCTCACTAAAAAGTAAAGGGCCGTCGCCTTTCAGGCAATCGGCCCTCAACCCTATTCTTGCTTAACCAATCCGGTATCTATGAAGGAATCAAAATTAGGAGACATCCGCTTCATCCATGTGGAGTTTTGCGCACATTAAAGCTCAAAAACCGTCAATAACAAGAAGTTTGATCACAGAAGCATTTTATTGTTTGCTTCTGATAGAATAAGATTCCATTTTTGATTATAGTAGGGTAGATCAACCCGAATATATTTAGCGTGGTCAGTAAATATGATCGCAAAATTGAAAATATTTGAATTTCCCTGGTGCCTTTGTGGCCAAAAAACATATTGTGGCTTCGTGGCTAAAATCATTCATTGCAAAAAATAGTATATGAAACCCGTTGTTCAAATCTCACTCGACCTGACAAACATTGACGAGGCGCTCGAAACCGCAGCACTTGCCTTGCGCGCGGGCGTTGACTGGCTCGAGGCAGGCACTCCCCTGATTCTTGCCG
Organism: Cyclobacteriaceae bacterium; assembly: GCA_040882305.1. Taxonomy (GTDB): domain Bacteria; phylum Bacteroidota; class Bacteroidia; order Cytophagales; family Cyclobacteriaceae; genus Chryseosolibacter. Next base: position 982 of record JBBEBN010000126.1, on the reverse strand, counting down.
AAGGATTGCACGGAGTAAGAAAATTGCGGGAGGCTTTTCCGAAAACGCCCATCGTTGCTGACCTGAAAACAATGGACGGTGGATACCTCGAGGCGGAGATGATGGCGAAGGCAGGCGCCACCCACGTGGTGGTCATGGCGCGGGCACACGAAGAAACCATCAAATGCGTGGTGAAGGCAGGCGCGGATTATGGTATCGGCGTCATGGGAGATAACCTTGGCTGTCCGGATATGGTGGCGGGCGCCAAGTGGCTGGAGGATCTTGGTTGCGGATATGTGATCCACCACGTCGGTTACGACGAACGGCGCGGTATTGCCGCACAGGGCAAGCGTATGCCCAGTCCGTTAGATCAGCTTCGCGAAGTGGTGCAGGCGGTAAAGGTACCTGTGCAGGCCGTGGGAGGACTAACGCTGGAACAGGCTGTCCGTTGCCCCGAATATGGGGCGCCCCTCGTTGTCCTGGGCGCACCCCTGACAGTAGATGCCGATGCCTTTAAAACTGCAAGCGGAAACCTCGAGGATTCTCTCCGGTTGATCTGCGAAAAAATACATGCGTATGGGGAGGTGATCAGGCATTAGGCATTAGGCATTGGGCATTGGGCATCAGGCATTGGGAGGGAACGCGGCACATCAACACATCAACACACTAAAGATGAAATCAGCAGCTGTTGTCAATTATGCGAGGGAAAAGGGTTCTGTGGAGCTTAGGGAAATTGAGAAGCCGGCCATTGGCGAAGAGGATGTTTTGCTCGAGGTGGCAAACGTCGGCGTTTGCGGAAGTGATCTCCACCAGTGGACTTCGAATCACAGCTGGCCGGTAAACTATCCTGTTGTGCTGGGCCATGAATTCGGAGGGCATATTGTGGAAACCGGCGGCCGCGTGCGCGGGTGGAAAGCAGGCGACCGCGTTGTGAGTGAAACTGCGGCAGTCATCGACCCCGATAATTGCATGACCCGCGTCGGCTTGTATAACCTTGACCCTA
>JBBEBN010000125.1:0-6718 GCA_040882305.1 Cyclobacteriaceae bacterium | reverse complement strand
AAAATTCCCGTATACCGCCGTGGAACAAAAGAGTCGAGGGGAGAATTCATTCTGCTCCTCAACGACACGACGGTCACACTTAGCTTCGACCCGCGGCGCGGAGACATCAGGCTTCGCGCCCAGGCCGATCTCCTGGATGCCTTGCTCGATGAAATCAATTTTCTGAAAGACTACGCTTACGAATGCAATGAGCAACTTGCATCTCGGCTGCGGGCGCTGCTCCTCGAGAAAAAGATACAAGCGTACAAAAATCAAAGATTCAAAAATGAGGGTGAGGTACGCAAACTCATTCGCAAGCTCGTAGGCCATCAGAACAAAGACGGAAGCTGGAGCTGGTGGGACACCGGTGAAGGCAGCGTGTGGGTAACAGTGCACGTGGCCGGGGCGCTCGACATGGCTGAAAAAGAGGGCTTTCCCATTGCCGTCGACAAGCAATCTCTCATCAACAATTTGGAAATCAATCTGGCAGACCTCGAATCAAAGAACAGACTCCAGGTGCAGGCGTATCTCCTGAAGCAGGGAGAGAAGCTGCAGGTGCGGGCATTGGCCGATAGCCTGCAAAACTCGGAGAAAGCTTCCCTTCACGACAAGCTGCTGGCGCAACAGTCGATGCAGTTTTGGGGAAAAACTCCGGACTGGGCATGGATCAATACACACAAGTCGCAGACGATAAAAGGAAATCCGTATTGGGGCGAAGAACGGCTTGACTTGTTTGACAATTCCGTCCTGAATACCGTCGTCGTCTACAAGATGATCGAAAAGGAAAATCCCGCGAGTGAGGACCTCAGAAAGATCACCAACTACTTCCTGGAGAAACGAAAGGGCTATTGGCGAAACACATATGAGTCGTCGTTGATCCTTGAGACGATCCTTCCCCGCCTCCTCGTGGAAAAGCAAGGGACTTCCAGGCCGATGCTGCGCCTGTCCGGCTTGACCAGCGAGCAAGTTGTGCAGGTTCCGTTCGAGAAGACCGTTAGAGGAGCAGCGCCGCTGACCATTACAAAGTCGGGGCGGTTTCCAGTTTACTTTACCGCCTATCAGGAGAGCTGGAATGCGGATCCTGCCAGGATCGTAGGAGACTTTGTGGTCTCCACCTCATTTGAGGGTGCGCCCCAAAAGTTGAAGACAGGAAAACCGGTCAACTTAAATGTAGCAGTCGAAGTGAAGAAAGATGTGGAGTACGTTATGATCGAAGTTCCTGTTCCTGCCGGGTGTTCTTATGCGTCCAAAGCGCGGAGCCGCGCAAATGGCGAAGTCCACCGCGAGTATTACAGTCACAAGACTAACATCTACTGCCAGTTTTTGAAGAAAGGAACCTACACTTATACCATTCCGCTGCTGCCGCGGTATTCAGGAAGTTATACCCTCAACCCGACCGTTGCGGAGTGTATGTATTTTCCGGTGATCTATGGGAGGGAGGGGGTGAAGTGGGTGAGGGTGGAATAAGGTCAATTCATTGTTCCCTGGTCAACGCGTTCCATTTATTCCCCTACTCCGACCTCAACGACTTAACATGATTGGTTAAACCTGTTTTGATGGTCTGAAAACTCACCGTTGTAAGTGAAATGGTTAGCAGGATGAGGAACGGAACAACAAACATGATCCAGCCAATGTCAATGCGAAACGCAAAATTATCAAGCCATCGGTCTGCGAGGAGATATACTACCGGCAATGCAATGACATTGGCAATAATGATAAGCCTGACAAAATCTTTCGAAAAAAGTCTCACGATATTAGATAGCGAGGCGCCGAGAATTCTTCTCAATGCCAGCTCTTTCGTCCGTTGCGATACCATGAAAATGGTAAGACCATACAATCCAAGGCCGGCGATGATGAGCGCCAGGCCCGTGAATAAACCGAGCACTTGACCGAATTGTTGATCCGCAATATACTGGCGGTTGAAATAATCATCCATGAAAAAATAATCGAACAGGTTCCCCGGAAAAGCCAGTTCATATTGTTGACGGAGGAATGAAATTGTTTCAGGCAGGTTCTCCATATCTAAATTGATGGTGAAATAGACTGAGAACGAAGCTGGAAAGAAGATCAGCGGCTCGTAATCAGTTTTTAAAGACACCTGGCTAAAATTCTCGACAACACCCACAATCTCGCCAACCCAGTCACCAGCACCCAGGCCAAAGTATACAAGCTGGTTTACTGCCTCATCTGCATTTTTGTATCCCAGGGTCTCAATGACCTTCCGATTTACAATGATAGGGTTGGACCTGGCATCCGGAGAGATAAGTCTTTCATCTTCGGTGAAATTTCTTCCTCCGGCCATCGTCAGGCCATAAGTGGGTATGAAAGCGTAGTCCACGAAATATATATATACAAGCGTGGCTGCCTCGATGCCTTCATCAAACCTCCTGATGCCATTCCGGTCTGAAACAAGTGCCCCCGGGATTTCGCTTGTCGAGGTAATGTTGCGAATATGCGGGTTACGCCTTACTTCTGCTTTAAACGTTTCCCGGCGCGTGCGAAAGGTGCTGTCTGCTACACGGGGTGGTGTGACGACCAGCAATTGATCCTTGACAAATCCCAATTCATGCGTTCTCATAAATTGCACCTGCCTGAAGATCATGATTGTTCCGGCAATGAGTGCTACAGAAATGATAAACTGAGACGTGACAAGCACTTTTCTCAGCACAATACCGGATTGCGATCCCAAAAACTTACCCTTTAATGCGGTAACAATCCTAAATGATGAAAGCATAAAAGCCGGATAGAATCCCGCGAGGAATGATCCGGAAAAGAATATCCCGGCCACCACCCACCAGAACAAAGGCTCTTGTATTAATGTGGCTTCAAAAAAACTGCTGCCCATATTTTTTCCCGTGAGATCGCTGAAGTATGGATAAGCCAGTATTGTCAGAAGGCAGGCGACCAGCAGCGCGAGGAAATTGATCGTCGCGGATTCAAAGAGAAACTGCGTGATCAGTTGACGCTTAACTGCGCCGACGACTTTACGAAGGCCAATTTCCCTGGCACGATCCATGGATTTTGAAGTAGAGAGATTGATGTAGTTGATCCACGCAATGAGGATAATGAGTCCGGCGATGATCAGGAGAAAGAACACCATTTGTTCACTGCCATGCACCTCCCGCTCATTGATCATTTCGGGCGACCTCAAATGAATGTCGGTTAATGGCTGTAACCGCACGCGTTCCTGAGCATTTCTCATTCTGAGATTCTCGGCATTGTGCCGCTCGTAAAAGCTCTCAAGTTTTGATTCGAAGTTTTTCACGTCGACGTTGGGCGCAAGCCTCACATAGGTATAAAATTCCGGCCACTTCCAATGACCTTCCTCGTCAAAATTCCCTTTAAGATTTTCGATGATCCAGAAGGACACCAGTATATCAAACTTGATATGAGAATTTCCCGGAATGTCTTTTAAGACACCGGTGACAGTGAAGGTTCTGCGGCCGTTTAGGGTCAGGGTCTTTCCAACAGGATTCCCGGTTCCGAAATATTTTCTGGCAACTGACTCCGTGAGCACAATCGAGCTTGGATCTGTTAACGCAGTGCCCGGATCTCCGTATTTCATTGGGAAAGACAAAATTGTGAGGAAGGAAGGATCTACGACGTAAATCTGATCTTCATAGAACATTTTTTCCTCATTTTTTTCGTCGACATACGAGAGGGCCACGAGTTTGCCCATACGAAAAGATTGTGGCAACATTCTCGCATAATCTTCCACCTCCGGATACTCAGCCTTCAGTGCCGGGGCTGTACCCGGGTGGTTGGCCGCGTTGATTACATGTCGGGTGGGGGTTTGTGTATCCAGGCAGACTCTATATATACGGTCGTTATTTGCGTGGAAGCGGTCATAGCTCCGCTCAAAACTGATATACTGGATGATCAGAAAGAAAGCTGTCATACCAATGGCAAGACCCACAATGTTAATAAATGAAAACGCTTTTTTGCGGAGGAGATTCCTGAAAGTGAGTTTGGTGTAATTTCTTAACATGGCCAGAGAATTTCGTGAAAGGAGAAAGGAATAGTCAAATGTCCTGACGGAGAGAGAGCGCATTACATCAATGATGAACAACCACCTGGCCCAGTGCGGCCCAACTTCTTTGCATCGCCGGTGAAACGCTTCATGCAAGTCGCCCTGGGTCTCTTCTATGAATTGTGGTGCACAGTACCATTCCAGGAACCTGTCGGCCCATTGAGGAGGTCTGTGTTTCTTACGATTCATTTATCCTTTATTTAATTTCAATGCGGGAATCTTTGACCACAACCGGATGCGTTCTTTTTTGATCTCCTCGCCATCTCCCTGAACCTGCACAACCCATTCGCCCAGCGCATCTGCTCAATCGTCTTGCACTCCGGTTCGAGGAGTTTGGGCGCGGCGACTAAAATGCAAATACTCCGCGCCCTGCTGGTAGCAACATTCAACCTGTTCGGACTAAAAAGAAAATTCATTCCCCTCGGCGCATCCTCGGTTGTGGACGCGGTCATTGAATAAATGACGACCGGCGCTTCCCTGCCCTGGAATTTGTCGACAGTGCCGATGCGCATGTCGGGTAATCTTTCGATGAGGCCGGCGACCTGGGCGTTGTAGGGAGCAACGATCAGAATGTCTTCTTTCGTTAGGGGTCGGGTTCCTCCGGCGGCATTGGTCCACTTTCCACTCTTGAGAAGTTTGTCGACGATATCCGCAATGGTAGCGATCTCTTCCGGAGATTTGTTCTGATTACCCTTGTGTTCAACGGGAACATAGAACAGTCCCGCGCCATCGAAAGGGGTTCCGCCGCCGATGACCTGTTTTTCTAAACCCGTCACGGACTTCAACCTCCCTTCATAAAACATCTCGGAGGTGAAATCGGAAATGTGTGGATGCATCCTCCAGGTTTTGTCGAGAAATATTCCCCAGCCTTCCGGCATGGTGGGATGGCCGTCCAGTAAATACGTTAACGCGGCGACATCGCTTCCTTCGGGATGGGCGCCTCTCTGGGGCTGCTCCAGTTGCTGCGGATCTCCCAGCAGGATCAGGTTTCTCGCCGACCGCGACGCGGCTAACACCTGTGAAAGGGACATCTGTCCCGCTTCGTCCACAAACAAATAATCCAGCGTGTCGACGGACTTGTCATCCGCCCATAGCCACGCCGTACCGCCGACAAGTTTTCCCTCATCGAGCGCTGACAGGGCTTTCTTCGAATCGGTCACTTCCATGATCCAGTCTGCGACATCGGTTTTGTCGGTGACCTTGTGGACAAACTCAATTCTTTCATTTCCCTTATCGGCAAGTTTCTTCACATTTTCAAACATCGTCCGGATCACGCTGTGGCTGATGGCGGTCACGCCTACTTTCTTTTTGGCTTTGATGAGCGCAAGGATCATCTTCGCGCCGGTGTACGTTTTTCCCGCACCCGGAGGACCCTGAATGGGCAGTATACTCCGTTCAAGATCCAACGCGATTCGGATGGCGCTTTGAACAGGATTACCATTTTCTAAAAGATCGGCGATCCGTTTTCCCTTGGATAGTCGCGGTTCTCTTTTCATCAGAAGATCCTTCGACGCCTGGTGTGACCATTTGTGGTCGAGTCCGTTCTCATCGATCTCCTGCGCGAGATTCATCAGGGATGTTGCAAGCGCGCCAGGGTCAACACGCCCGGAAACGTGCACTGCCCATGGATGTATCCCAAGTGTCTTAGCGGTCTTTTTTATATCAATGGTGTATTTGTCCAATGTGATGGATTGTACTGTTCCGATCTTTTCTCCTTTTACTTCCATCAGCTCATCACCTTCATCAATGCTCACTTCCTGCGGCGGATATTTATAGCGATGCGTTGCAATCCGGTCGCGACCTCTCAGGGGGAGCACCTCCACGAAGTCAAGTCCCGTGATGGCTTTGCGTTCGTCCAGTAATTCCTCGTGCTCAAGTTCGTGGACTCTATAGTATTCCCACCACGCACTTTTATCCTCTCTTCTGAAATACTCGATCTGGTGGGCGAGCAGCCATTTGGCGTGGTCTTCCTCCGTCCAGGTTGATCTGTCTTCCGGTAATTTTTTCGTGAGGTCCTCAAAAAGCCTCTGCGCACGCGTGTCATTTACCTGCACGTTTTCACTTGCTTCTCCGAATTTCAATTCCGGCCTCGTGTATTGTTTTTCATTTTGCTTGCGGAGATCTTCCAGCCACTGGTGGAGCGCTTCTGTCGCCAGGCAGTCGTCTTCATTGTAGTCTTGTACTGTTCGAGTCGTTTCAGAAGACAATGATTTGAAATCATTCAGTTCAAGCGCATACTCTAACGACTTCCTTGCCATGCCGGCTTCGCGGAGGTCGACCTTGCGTACGTATTTTGTAAATTTTTCCAGTTCTTTCAGCGAATACCGTTCGACACTAGCCAGCAGGGCTTCCTTAAACGCGGCGTGCAGGTCGATGAATCGCTCTCCTCTGAGCAGTTTGTCGACTCCTGCTTCAGACACAGCGTGTACCCGCGCAAGTCGTTTGACAGCGCCTGGCTCGTATGGGGCAAAGTGATAGATGTACATTTTCGGATACCGTGCCCACCGCTCCATGACGAATTGCATGAAATCCGCAAATGCCTTTTTTTCTTCCGTGCGGTTGGTGGCCCATAGTTTTTTATAGACCACCTTTCCATCGGACTCCCGGTACGCATAGCCCAGCAGGTACTCCAGGCCGCCGTTTGGGTAAAAAGGATCTCCTTCGATGTCGAAGTAAATATCTCCCTTGTCGGGTTCCGGCAGGCGGTGA
>JBBEBN010000124.1:0-6722 GCA_040882305.1 Cyclobacteriaceae bacterium | reverse complement strand
GCGGATCCTCATGATTAAAAAGCCGTTGCCCAACCGGATTGGAATGTATAAAACCAATCGTTTGCAACTCCTTTCCTTCCGCCAAAAGATACCGCAGATCTTTATCCAGCACACCAATCACACCTTCCGGAAAATTCGTTGCTATCGCAGTGTACAACTGCTTGCTCTTGATCAGGCGCTCTTCAATTTTTTTTCTTTCAGCGATCTCACAAATCAGTTTGCTGTTTGCCAATTCCAGTTTACTGAGCGCAGCCTCAAGTTCTGACGTGCGCTGTTTCACTTTTGCATCCAGTGCTTCATTCAGCCTTTTTATACTGTTCACATTGGCTTGAATGATCGCCTCCTGTTTTTTACGGTCAGAAATATCAATGACAAAGGCAATATAGAATACCTCCTGTCGGTCGACGAAATAGCTCAAACTGATCTCTGCCGTGAATTCCGTTCCGTCTTTGCACTTCCCCATCACGTCCCGCCCCGAACCCTTTGGCCTGGTCAATGGGTTCCGGAACAGGTTTTGTCTAAATCCAACATGTTTTTTTACAAAATGGTCAGGCACTAGAGATTCAACACTTTTACCGAGAAGTTCACCGGTCTGATAACCGAATATTTTTTCCGCCGCCGGATTAATGCGTACGATTTCGCCCTGTGAGTTGGTGAAGACCATACCTTCTGTAGCGTTCTCGAACAAAGCCTGGAGCTGGCGTTTTTGTACTTCTTCGTTATCAAAAAGTCGCCGGTAGCCGTTAACAAATATCACAGACAGCCACACGGTCACAATGGCCATTATCCGGTTGACCACGACGGATGGCACCGTGCCATTTTCGATCACAAGGAAACCGGCTACGATAAACAGCGTTGCAATAATTCCTGTTAGGCTTACATACCGGGTATTCCAGCTATACCACAAGATCACCAGCACCAGCAGAACGTAAAGGACAGAATTGCTGACTCCGGAGTAATATTCAAAAAAGAACATTAATGCCAGTAATAAGGCACCGGAAAAGGGCGTAAGTGATGACAGAAAACGACGCATAATTCAGCTTGCCAACATTTGTATTAAAGTCGCCGTGACGTATGCACTAAATTATGCGTATAGAAGGCCTCAATTTATGATAAATGTCATAAAATGCCCTGACTTATGTCACATCTGGGGAGCGATGTATGAGGTAGTACGACACATGGATTTTCAAAAGAATGCCGTCTCAAAGTCTTTCAAGATCTGATCTATTGCGGCATCGATGTCCATTTTGGAAAGGTATGGCTGCCCGCTGTTAAAAATACCAGAGGCCAGACCTCTCCAAATGAGTGCATTTGATTCCCGCTCCATAATGTCTATGATGAGAGTGCCTTCGGTGTAATCGTCGTAAAACTTTTCAGGTCCCATCCACGGCGCCCGATGATAAAAAAAGGGATCTTCCCGGCTGACGGTGACACTCTGTTCAATGATATGGTAATGAATGATCAATTCTGCCGGCTCCCCAACGCGGTGAAAATTTCTGGCGGAAAGATTTTTATCAACGGCGGCCCTGATGTATTTATCATTCATTTCGTTGTAGTAGAGCGGGTTATTTCTTGATTCGATATCGCCCATAGGCGCCCAATCATACCTGGAAAACAACCGTATATCATAATCACTGTCCGCCACCGTATGGACCTGAAATTTTTCGCTGCAGCCTGAAGCGAATAACAGGAAAATAAATAATATAGTTTTCATGTCTCAATATTTCCGATTAGCAATGACAACCCAGACGGACCAGTGTTCAAACCTCTTGCACGCCACATTCGCTTTTGGCCGGCCATTTAACGTGAAACAAGAAGTTTATTCAGCCTTTTCAGCATGGCGGACTCCTTCTTATTCTTTCCCTTAAACGCCTGCGCGACTGCTTTTGCGGTTGAGTTGATCTTTTCAGTTATGCCTTTTGAAAATGCCGCCGAATGGTCAACATAGTAGTTTTCAAATTCCTGAAAGGCCTCCTCCGCATCCATGCCTTCGTTTAAAAGAAACTCGAAACTGATGTCAATGTAATAGGCGGCATCAGTCCCGAATTCATCTTTAGAGTGTTCGATAGGTAGCCAGATCTTCTTAACCATTTCCCTCAGCCGGTCTGCCTCCCGGGCAGGAACGACATTGTCGGCAGCGGCCAGGGCGTAAAAAAGGTATCCGAGCTTTTCGTAGATCTTTTGATAATTAACTAGTGTGTGATGCATTTTGGTGTCCGTTTATTATTCCACTTCAGTTCTTTGCCTTGAGAGTTCGAGGAGTTTCTTCAATTCTTCCAGGTGGATATTGACCTGTCCGGAGTTTGCAAATACCTTCACGATCCCTTCCGACGTTTCCAGGATCTTTTGCTTGAGCGCAAAAGAAAACTGTTCGCGGTGTTTTGTGTAAAACTTCGTAAAATCCGTAAACGCCACCTCCGCGGGCACCGCCTCATTCTGCAATGCGTCGATCGACAGGCCAATAAGGTGTGCGGCCTCCGACACATGGTCTTCAGAACGTTCTCCCCTTTCTGTCAGCCAGTCCTTCTTGAGCAGCATTTTCAGTTCACCTGATGCCATCAGGGAAACACGCTGGTCTGAGGCCAGCACATAGAAAAGGTTTCCAAGCTGCTTGAAAATCTCACGTTTAAAACTTTCCATAATATTTTTTTAAGAATTTAATAAATCTCTCAATGAGCTTCAACTATTTCCTTCAAATCGCCTTCCGCTTCCACGATGTTCGTGATCCCGCGGATGAACGCATCAGGGTTAAATGAAATCGAATCAATTCCACACTCCACCAGGAATTTTGCAAACTCCGGGTAATCACTGGGCGCCTGCCCGCACAAGCCGACTTCAACTCCTGCTTTATGAGCCTCTTCAATTACATGACGGATCTGCATTTTTACCGAATCATCATTCTCGTCAAACAGGTCACTGACGATTGCGGAATCCCTGTCAAGCCCAAGTGTTAGTTGCGTCAGATCGTTCGACCCTATGGAGAATCCATCGAACAGCATGGCAAATTTTTCCGCCATGAGAATGTTACTCGGGATTTCGGCCATCACGTAGATCTCCAGATCGTCTTTTCCTCTTTCCAGGCCGTACGTTTTCATTACCTCCTGCACTTTTACCGCCTCTGCGATCGTCCTGCAGAACGGTATCATAACTTTAACATTGGTCAGGCCCATCTCCTTTCTCACTTTGCCAACGGCCATACATTCCAGTCCAAATCCTTCGCGATATCGGGGATGATAATAACGGCTTGCGCCGCGAAATCCGAGCATAGGGTTCTCTTCTTCCGGCTCATACATTTTTCCGCCCAGAAGTTTCGCATATTCATTCGTCTTAAAATCGCTCATTCGCACGATGACATCCTTCGGGTAAAACGCCGCAGCTACCAGGGCAATCGACTCCGCCAGCTTTTCTATAAAGAATTGTTTCTTATCCGCATAATGCCGCGTGAGAGCCTGGATCTGTTTCTTCTCCGGGCCCGGTTGCAGTTCGTCAAATTTGACCAAAGCCATAGGGTGTACCTGAAGTGAATTGCTGATGGTAAATTCCATCCTCATTAAGCCGACACCTTCATTAGGATAGGAAGCGTATAGTAGTGCCTTCTGGGGATCAGCAAGAATGAACATCGGTTTCGTCGTGGTGTGTCCAATGTTCTCAAGCGCAACTTCCTTTTCTTCCCAGGTGAGTTTCCCGTCATACACCAGGCCGGCATCGCCACTGGCGCAGGAGACGGTAATGCTCTGTCCATCCGTTAATCTTTCTGTGGCGTTCATCGTACCCACAACGGCCGGGATACCTAATTCTCTGGCAACAATAGAGGCGTGGCTCGTCCGACCCCCTTTATTAGTTACAATACAAATAGCCCTGCGGAGCAAAGCATTCCAATCCGGATTGGTGATGTCTGCGACAATAATATCACCCGGCTGTACTTTTTGTCCTTCTGCGAGGGATTTTACAATTGAAACCCTCCCGCTCACAACCCCTCCCCCTACAGCTTTTCCTGTTAGTAAAGGCTCCTGTGAAGTATGGAGGTCGTACTCTTTTATCACAAGGCGTTTGTGGCGCGCGTGAACCGTTTCAGGCCTGGCCTGAACAATAAAAAGTTCACCTGTTTCTCCATCTTTTGCCCATTCAATATCCATGGGCAACTTGTAATGTTTTTCTATTGCCAGACACCATCTTCCCAGCGTCGCCACCTCATCATCATCCAGTACATATTGGTCGCGAAGGGCTTGCGGAGTCTGCCTCCATGAAGTGTCTTTTTCAGCCGAATCACTGTAGACAAGCATCTGCTGTTTATCGCCCATGACCCTGGATACAATCGGATTCTGTTTCCGCTCCAACGATGGTTTAAAAAGATAAAACTCATCCGTGTTCACAGCCCCCTGCACGACGCTTTCTCCCAGTCCCCACGATCCAGTGATATAGATGATATTTTCATTTCCATGTTCCGGCTCAAGGGTAAAGGCAACTCCAGCGCTGCTTTTGTCCGACCTCACCATCAGTTGGATGCCAACAGATTGACCAACCTGCATATCACTGAATCCATTGTCAATGCGGTATTTTATCGCGCGGTCATTAAAGAGGGAAGCATAGGATCGTTTGACGGCGTCCAGCACATGATCTCCTCCCCTTACATTTAAGAAAGAATCGTGCTGCCCGGCAAAACTTGCACTTGGTGAATCTTCGGCTGTCGCGCTACTGCGCACGGCAACGGAAGGAAGGGAACCTTTCTTTTTTTCAAGATCTGCGTAGGATGTAAGGATGGCTCCTTTCACGGATTCCGGCAAGATGGCACGCATCATCATATCGCGGCAGGCCGCACCCACCTCAGAAAGATTTTCAAGTGTTGTTCTCTCCAGCCTGTCTAATGTCATCTGGAGCCGAGGGCATATAGAATTAAAAGTCAGGAAATCATAAAACGCTTCCGCCGTGAGCGCAAAACCATCTGGAACACGTACACCCAATTTGGAAAGATTCCCGATCATTTCCCCAAGAGAAGCATTCTTACCACCCACCTGCCCCACGTCCTTCATGGTAAGCGCATTAAAGGGAATTGTGTACCGTTTCATATCTTTTCCTCCTTCCGAAAGCCAATCTCTTATTAAGGGAAAACAAACCAAATGATGAAGATCACCTCACCTTCTGATTCATATCAGCAATAGTGTTCATTAACCCAAGCTTCTGTAGAACTTTCTGCTCGTCACCCGTGACTTAAGCATATATTTTCTCCACGCCCGGATGCCCCTGCAATGCCCGGTTAAATCCCAAGGCATACTGATCAAAAAACTCTACAATCGCACATACCCCGTCTTTCATGCAATGAAAAGTTTTAAAATCCATTGAGGAGGCACAAATGTTATTCCAAAGCCGTCAGATATGAAGCTACAGCTTGGTATCAACCCTACTTACCGCTGTTTATTTTCCGGAAAGAACCTTTTTGTATAAAAAGTCTGATGGCATAGATCACCAGCATGGCACATGAAAGAATGACCAGCACTGTCGCTAATGGACCAGCAATTACGTTAAAAAAAAAGAGAACAATGGTCAACACTGCGAGCACCACCTTTACGATATTGTCTGCCATTTCGAGATTTTTGGTCATGGCTACTTCGTTGAAGACATACGGTCTTTTCAGTCGCAGGTTGATTAAAAGGGCGTAGAAATACCACCCTGGTATTAGTGGACAAGACATTTCCTGACCCTACTTTATGCGGCAGACTTTGCCTGCATAGCTATGCGGCGGCCTTTTTCCTGGTTGATATGCCAAAAGGCTTGTACAACGGGCAAAAACCAACAAATCCCGTAATGAGGAAGACTACTGCAATGATCAGGGCAACCACTGCGAATGTTCCACTGATCTGATTTGTAAAATATGCCAGAGCAATAAGGACAGCAATCACCACCCTGATGACCCTGTCGAAAGATCCCATGTTTAGTTTCATAAAGAGAAATATTTAAAATTTGAAAAGCCCTTGACCTTGAAATTCCTGAGAACTCAGGCAAGGTGTTGTTAATTATTTGTCTCCGTTCTCTTGTGGGAAAGCAGTTCATTTTCAGCCTTCACCTTCATCTTCCCGGCCATCCGGCCTTCCAGCTCCTCGAATTTTTTATCGATGCTTTTGTTTAGTGTTTTCGTGAGGTCTTCTCCCATTCTGGAAATATTCCTTCTGGATTCCGAGTCCTTGTCAGGAGCAAAAATCACCCCCAGAACTGCCCCCGCAGCCAGTCCTGCCAATACGCCTAAAAGTGCTTTACCTTTTTTCATGACCGAAAGAATTATGTTTTGATTTTTTGTCAACGGTAACCTAATATTTTCGCATACTATCAACCATGATATTTCTCATCTGACAGGGAGATTTTTACCCGGTGGGTTCAAACTCCCGCATATACCTGGCCATCAAGCAAACATATGCTTTCACTCGCTCCGCGTGCCTGGAAAAAGGGGCAGCATCACGCTCTTGTATTGCTGCCAATGCATGAACTTTTGCCCGCACGTTTGCCCGATAACATTTGAAATAGTTAAATATTTTCCTGTCCTCACCCTGCTGAAAGCAGGAAAAACGCTTCGAGTATTCGCTTACAAATTTTTCTGACAACTTGTCCTGGTCGTGCGCCTCGAGGTCCATACAAAAGAAGGCGACTTCATCCAACACATCTATTTGCCGGTAAGCATCGTTGAATTCGATACAATCAAAAATGACGGGGTGCTGATATAGAAAGATATT
>JBBEBN010000123.1:0-6743 GCA_040882305.1 Cyclobacteriaceae bacterium | reverse complement strand
AAGGTTTTTTTTTAAAAAAGTTTGACAATGAAAAATTTAATATTTTGTGGCATACTGTTGATGCTATTCACGCTTAGCAGTTGTGAACTGGTGGGTGATATTTTCAATGCGGGTTTTTATACCGGCCTTTTCGTGGTGATCCTTGTGATCGCCACTATCATTTTTATCGTGGCCAAAATACGCAGGCGGTAAAACCTGCTGTGGGTAAGTTGGTACACATTTGTATTTGCAGGGTAAGGGACTCCCCAGGCCCCTGCATTGCATTATTCTTTCTGCAAAGAAATAAAAGGCCGAAAATCTGTCTTTTATTATACCCTGACTGCTGTTCTCACCTTTAAGGCAGGCGCGTGCATGTAATTTTTACAACTCCGGAAAGAGAACGAAAATTTTAACCTATTCACCATGGATACAACTGATTTGAAAACCAACACGAATATGGACGCTGAGACAAGCGCCATACCCCCTGCAACCGGAACCAGCACGATCAATGTCGGAACCACGGAAAGAATTGTTTCTGCTTTAGGAGGAGCGGCCCTTACGGCAATGGCGCTGCGCGATCTGAGAGGCCCTTCGGGTATCAGTATGTTACTAACGGGTGGCTTGTTACTCGTCAGAGGCATATCCGGATTCTGCCCTGTCAACCATGCCCTTGGAAGAACCAGTGTGCACAAGCAAGGCTCGCCGGTGGAGCTGCAAACAACCGTATCATTAAACAGACCAAGGTCGGAGGTTTATTCTTTCTGGCGTAAACTTGAAAATCTTCCCAGGTTTATGAGGCATCTGGAAAAGGTGGAAGAAATCGATCAGACGAAATCAAGGTGGACTGCCAAAGGTCCCGCAGGAGTAGGCACCGTTTCATGGGAAGCTGAGATCCTCGAGGATCACAAGGATGAATTTATTTCTTGGAGTTCCCTTCCAGGATCCACTGTTGATAATGCGGGCCAGGTCAGATTTATTGAAACCCCTCAGGGTACTGACATCAGAGTTCAGATGACCTATCGTTTGCCTGCTGGCGACGTTGGAGGAGTCGCTGCCAAACTTTTCAGCCCTATGGCGGAGAAAATGATGCGCGATGACATCCGCGACCTTAAGAGCGTTATGGAGACCGGCGAAGGTCTTTCGCGAGGAAATTCCAGGAAGAAGAATAAGAAAGGGGAGCAGGTTACCGGCTGAACGATAATCGTAATCAGTAATATCAGTAATCCGTAACCGGTAATCAGTGGAAGAGTCTTCACATCCCTGTTTACCGGTTACTGTTCTGCGCACGAGTATCCCACAGCACGGGCCACGCACGATTCACAACTGACCCCTCGCAATCAAATCCTCGCCTGGTAAGTATACAACTCGAAGTACCTTCCTTTCTTTTGAATGAGCTCCTCATGCTTGCCGCGTTCGGCGATGGAACCTTGTTCGATCACCAGGATCTGGTCTGCCTGCCGGATAGTGCTGAGACGGTGAGCGATCACAAAGGTTGTACGCCCTTTCATGAGGGTCTGTAGACTTTGCTGAATAAAAGATTCGCTTTCTGTGTCGAGGTTCGAGGTGGCCTCATCCAGTATCAGTATACGAGGATCGGCCAGTATGGCGCGGGCAATGGCAATCCTTTGGCGTTGCCCTCCCGATAATTTAACGCCGCGTTCACCGATCACTGTGTCGAGCCCGTTTTCAAAGCGGCCGGAAAATTCATGGACATAGGCTGCATGAACAGCCTGGTCCAACTCCTGCACCGTTGCCTCCGGCCTTGGAAAGAGGATGTTTTCCCTGATGGTACCTTCAAAGAGAAAGTCATCCTGCAACACAACTCCCAGTTGACCGCGATAACTGTTGAGGTTGACTCGCGAAAGGTCGATCCCGTCCACTGTAATTTGTCCGCTCGTCGGTGTGAGATACGTTGCCACCAGACCGGCGATTGTTGATTTGCCGGACCCCGACGTACCCACAAGCGCAGTCACCGAACCAGCCGGGGCAATAAAATTGATGCCATTCAACACATGCTTGCCCTCTTCATAAGCGAAAGAAACATCCTGAAAAACAATATGTCCTTTTATATCACCAATGTGGATGGTGCGCGTCGAGCCGTCGTCCTCCGGCTCCATATTCATGATCTCTTCTGTGCGATCAAGTCCGGCAAAGGCTTCGGTCAGCTGGCTGCCGATATTGCCCATCTGCACAATGGGGGCGATCATGAATCCAAGATACAGCGTGAACGATAGAAAGTCCCCAAAGGTGAGGTCTCCTTCCATGATCATATAACTTCCGATGCCCATAATGCCCGTGCTGGCCAGGCCCAGCAAAAAGGTAGCAGAGCTTGTGACAAGACTGGTGGAGGTGAGACTTTTCTTTACATTGAGAAAAAGTCTTTCAACCCCCATTTCAAAAGATTTTATTTCCTGGACCTCGGCATTGAAACCTTTGATCACCCGTATTCCGTTGAGTGTTTCCGTTAACCTGCCCGTGACGTCGGCGTTGATGACACCGCGCTCGCGGAAGATCGGCCGGATATAGGCAAAGGCCCTCAGAGACACCAGGCCGAAAATTGCTACAGGGACCAGCACGTACAAAGTCATCATAGGACTGATGCGGATAAGGAGGACCAGCGAGATCACGGAAGTCAACAACCCACCCACAAGTTGCACGAGTCCCGTCCCAACCAGGTTCCGCACACCCTCTACGTCTGTCATAATCCTGGAGACAAGTGCTCCGGATTTCGAGTTGTCGAAGAACCGCACCGGCAGTCTCAGTACTTTCTTCTGTACTTGCGCCCTCAGTACTGAAATTAAGCGCTGCGCTTCCACACTGAGGATCTTTGTCAGAAGAAAGGAGGTCACCGCCTGTATAATGATCGCCGCCACCACGGCAATCAAAAGGTACTTCAGCATTTGAAGGTCCTCGCGCACGATCACATCGTCCATCAGATATTTTGTGACACCCGGCAACACCAGCCCCGCAAGCCTGCTGACGATAATAAGGATAAGGCCGACGAAGACAATATTCCGCCGCGGCCAGATAATGGTCTTGAAAACATGTCCAATGGTTATTCTCCTCTTTTGTTTCATGGTTCTGGGTACTTCAGGTATAAGTCGGTTAGTCGGGTTATTTATTGTATGTCCGATGCTGTTATTGCTGGCTGCGAATTGACGACCCGGGTCCTGCTTTCCCCTGCTTTTTCCAGCGGCCCAATGTAGACAGTTTTTCACGCTCCGGAAAAGCATCCGGCAGGCGGAATAGTTTTTTTGTGTTTATCGCTGAACTAGTCGTAAACCAAAAAAAAGGAGGTACTATGAGTATAGCAGGGAAAACCTATGAAGCAGACAACCGCACAGGGCGAAACATGGAAGGACCTGATGCAAACCGTCCACTGGAAAGGCTTACTGCAACAACCATCATTGGTGATAAAGTGGAAAATCCGCAGGGAGAAGATCTCGGAACCATCGACAACCTCATGATCAACATCCGCACAGGCAGGGTTGAGTATATCGTGGTGGAATACGGCTCATTTTTGGGAATCGGAGGGAAATTGTTTGCTATTCCGTTTGATGAGTTACGTGTGCAGCCGGAAAGGCATGTCTTCATGGTCAATCGTGACAAGGATTATCTGAGAATGTCGCCAGGTTTTGATAAAAATCACTGGCCGGATACCAATGATCACTCTTATTACGGAGATGTGGACTCATATTGGGGAACCGCAAATGTGCCGTGATTAAAAAGGTTTGAAAAAGTCTAAAAGGTTGAAAGGTCTGAAAGTGTCTTCAGACCTTTCCATTTTTTAATGCCTTCAGATCCTTCAGGGCAAACCATCGCATGCGGTATGCGTTCATCGCCGTTGTTCCGAGCTTCATGGTGAGACGGTGGTTTACAAGCGCACCCACTGCAGCGCCGATACCGGGAATGAGCTGGAGTAACTTTGCAATATCGATATAGTCGCGGTATTCCTGTTGAAAATTCCGCCAGTCAAAATCGTTGATATCCGCCGGAAGAGACCTTTCGTGGTTTGACCAATCAGCAAGAACGCGATAAACTTTATTTCTGTGAATAGGGCTGGAAAAACAAAGTTCAAAGATATGAAGCATATATACCCGTTCCTGGTAGCGGGAAGTATCGTATCCATAAAGGGCCGCTGTCTCGAACAGCATTTTCATTTTTAGGGTGAGCCAGATGGGAAAATCCGCGAAGCCAAGGAGGATTCCGCCGGCCCCGGTGATGGCACCTTCCGCCGCAGCGGTATTTCTGTAAAATTTGATCCGCTCAATAACTTTTACTTCGCAACTATCCAGCGATTCGGGAATGACCGGTGATCTGGTCGTGAAGCCGGCGCCGAAAAATACTGCGCGGGTCATCTGTTTGATGGCCAGGGTGATGGCGTTGTGGATTTTTTCCGGGATAGCCCGGTTTAACCGGTTTTGGAACCGTTTGGCTAACTGGCTGGAAAAAGAGGGTGCTTTTTGCATCCTTTGTTGCCAGACAGCCATTTCAGCAGCAACATGGCTTTCATACAATGTCATCAGTGAACAGTCGTTTAAGCTTTAACGATCAAATGATATCTGTAAAAAATCAATCCCTGCAAGGCCTGCCTGCCAGTGCACAAAGCCACAGCGCCTGCCTGCCGGTGCGATTGCTTGACACCAGCAGGCAGGTTGTGATTTTTGAAAGAAGGGAACATAATTTTTAGATAATAATTGTATATGGAGGGACCGCAGGAGACTGGAATCCGGAGATTTAAACACCGTCTGAAAGCATTTTATAAAAAACACGGGATTTACAAATCCTTACTGGCTGCGGCTGCAGCGCTTTCCCTCCTGGCTTTCACAGCGCTGGGTTCATTCGTCTTGCTTGTCTGGATGGGCATCTTCGGTCCGCTTCCGGACAAAGATCATTTCAAAGAAATTCATCATCCCATTGCCAGTGAAGTGTTCAGTGCAGACAGTGTTTTGCTGGGAAGATACTATCTGCAGAACAGGACTCCCGTCAAAGCGGAAGATATCCCCGGCAATCTCAAAGATGCGCTGGTCGCTACGGAGGATATTCGTTTCTACAAGCACAGCGGTTTGGATGTGAAAAGTTTGCTCCGTGTACTGGTCAAAACCTTGCTTTTGCAGCGTGAAGGCTCCGGTGGCGGAAGTACGATCACTCAACAGCTGGCAAAGAATCTCTATCCGCGACGGTCGTACCGCGTGCTCTCCCTTCCGATCAATAAAGTGAGGGAAATGATCATCGCTTCCAGGCTGGAAGATGTGTATGCTAAAGACGAGATCCTCGTATTCTATTTGAATACCATCCCCTTTGCCGACAACACGTACGGAGTAAAGACCGCGGCCGATCGTTTCTTCTCTGCTGCCGTCAGGGATCTGACCGTCGACCAGTCTGCCATGCTGGTGGGCATGTTGAAAGCAACGCACAGCTATAATCCGAGATTGTTCCCGGAAAGGGCAAGGCAGCGCAGGAATCTGGTGATTGCCCAGATGGAGAAGTATCATTTTATCACTGCGGATGAGAAGAGCATCTTGCAGGCTAAACCGCTCGCGTTGGATTATAACAATGTGGGACACAGCAGTGGCATAGCGCCCTATTTCCGGGCTTATATCAAAGACGAGCTGTTGCGATGGTGCAGGGAAAACAGAAAAGAAGATGGAAACATTTACAACCTCTACACCGATGGCCTCAGGATCTACACCACCATCGACTCCAGGCTTCAGCAGTATGCAGAAGCGGCGATGCAAAAACAGATGAAAGGCCTGCAGCAGAAATTTGCCAACCAATTGAATCAGAAAAAACTGGAGGAGGTGGCCATGCGCAAGCTACATCAACTGCCACAGTATAAGTCACTGAAGGGCGAAGGCCTTTCGGAAGATGAGATTTTACACGCTCTCAGGAAACCGGTAAAGACAAAAATTTTTACCTGGAATGGTCTCAAGGAAGTGCAGATGAGTTTCTACGATTCTATAAAGCACCACATGCAGTTCCTCCAGGCGGGACTGCTGGCCATGCAGCCCGGAACCGGTGACATCAAAGTATGGGTCGGTGGTATTGACCACCGCTTTTTTCAATATGATCACGTTCGGCCGGGTACAAAGAGGCAAGTAGGCTCTGCGTTAAAACCGATCCTGTATGCCGCCGCGTTGGAAGAAGGCATCGGCCCGTGCACCTATATTTCTGCGCGCAAAACCGAATATACAAACCTCGATGCATGGACACCGGAAAACACGGATGAAGAAACGTATGACCGCAAATACTCTATGGAAGGAGGGCTGTCAGGTTCCGTCAACACGGTGTCTGTAAAGCTCCTGGAGAAGACAGGGATCAATGATGCCATTGACATCGCGCGCAAAATGGGGATCACCAGTGAGCTTCCCGCAGTTCCATCCCTTGCCCTGGGCACTCCTTCCATTTCGATGATGGAAATGGTGGGAGCCTACAGCACCCTTGCCAACAATGGCCTGTATGTTAAGCCGCGCTACCTGGTTGCCATCGCCGATCAGCACGGCAATCTGCTGGAAAAGATCGAGGACAAAGACGACGGACCTGTCAGGGCGGTCTCCAGGGAGAGTGCGCAGATGATGGTGCACATGTTGAAGACGGTGGTAAGCGAAGGAACCGGATCATCATTGCGCTACCGGTACGGTGTTCAAAATGATGTTGCGGGAAAGACGGGAACAACGCAATTAAATGTGGATGGTTGGTTCATGGCCATTACACCGAAACTCGTGATTGGCAGTTGGGTGGGGGCGGATGATCCCAAACTGCAT
>JBBEBN010000122.1:0-6772 GCA_040882305.1 Cyclobacteriaceae bacterium | reverse complement strand
GATAAGGCATATGTTACCAATTGGGGAGGCAGGCTTCCGCGCGCCGGAGATAAGACCGCCTTGTCGGCAGGCACCCCAGTCGTTATCGACAGCGGCACCGGTATTGCATCATCGGGAACTGTTTCGGTCATTGATTTGAATGGTCGCAGATTAATTAAGGAGATCGATGTCCACCTGCATCCTTCCGGCATGGCGCTTCATCCTGATGGCAGCAGATTATTTGTTGCCAATTCGAATAGTGATCTGATATCCGTCATCAATACGGGGAGCGACGAGGTCATCAAAGACATCAATCCGAAGCCCGCGGCGGAGTTGCCATTTGGAAGCGCACCGAATTCGCTCGCGGTTTCGGCTGACGGCGAGACGCTCTACGTTGCAAACGGGGGTAACAACCACATTGCAGTGATTGATCTTGGCACAGACGCAGTGAAGGGATTAATTCCTACAGGCTTTTATCCGGGCGCGGTGGCCTTAAGTAAGGATGGTTCGAAGCTCTTCGTTGCCAACACGAAGGGAGTGGGAGGACGGTATCTCAGCGAAGGCGCCAAAGGGTACCATTCAAGGGGACATCTGGGTTCCGTCTCCTTTATTCCCGTTCCCTCAAGGGAGACGCTGGAAGAATATACCGTGAAAGCTGCCGTCAATATGCGGTTGCCACGGATCAGCCAGGCATTGAAACTGGAAAAAGTAGACGAGAAAATTGTGCCGGTTCCAACAAAACCCGGAGAGAAGTCGCTGTTTAAACATGTGCTGTATATCATCAAGGAGAATAAAACCTATGATCAGGTACTGGGTGATTTAAAACAGGGAAACGGTGACAATTCTCTTTGCCAGTTTGGACTGGAGGTTACACCCAATCATCATGCGCTTGCTGAGAATTTTGTCCTGCTCGACAATACGTATTGCAACGGTGTATTAAGTGCCGACGGACATCAATGGGCGAATGAGGGTTATGTTACCGACTACCTGGAAAAAAGTTTTGGCGGATTCATCAGAAGTTATCCTTACAGGGGTGATGACCCTTTGGCTTTCGCATCGTCAGGCTTTATCTGGGATAACATCTTCAAAAAAGGCCTGACCTTCAGAAATTACGGCGAGTTTGTTGAACCGGACCCGGCCCTCAAAGATGTTTTTTGGAGCGAGATGTATGCCGAATACAAAAATAACACCACCGATATAACCCTTGAGGCAAATTCGAGACTCCACACTTTGCAGCCTTATAATTGTCCGGCCTTCCCGGGTTTTACAGGCAAGGTGCCAGACGTTTACCGGGCAAGAGAGTTCATCAGGGAGCTAAAAGCCTATGAAGCCGAAGGAGCCCTTCCAAATTTCATGCTAATGCTCCTTCCAAATGATCACACCGTGGGGGTGAACGAAAATTACCCCACACCCAGGGCTGCCGTTGCCGACAACGACCTTGCCCTGGGACAGATTGTGGAGGCGGTGAGCAAAAGCAAGTTCTGGAATGAAACCGTAATATTCGTTATGCAGGATGATCCACAGTCCGGTCTCGATCATGTGGATGGAAAACGGACGGTAGCCTTTTGCATCAGCCCATACACAAAACGGGGCAAAGTTGTCAGCACGCATTACAATCAAAACAGCGTGCTAAGAACCATCGAATTAATTCTGGGATTGCCTCCGTTAAGCCAGTTCGACCTGGTGGCTACACCCATGGTGGATTGTTTTACGAACAAAGCGGACTTAACGCCCTATACTGCCTTACCCAATAACGTTCCACTTGACGAAATGAACCCGAAATTATCATCCCTTAAAGGCAGGCAACTGTATTGGGCCAGAAAATCCATGGCCCTTCCATTGGGAGGCGCCGATCTGGCTGAGGATGAAGAGTTCAATAAAATTATTTGGTATGCGGTAAAGGGTTATGACAAGCCATACCCTAAAATCCGCAGAAAGTAATTTTGCGTGTAATTGTTGTCTCCATCCCGGGCTACCATAGGGTCGCCCCGCTGGGGCTTGGCTTTAGCGCTAATATTTTCAAACCAGGTAGGCAGAATCTTGTTAAATTGTCTATCAATTACCTGACAATGAAATTTCCAGATCCATGAAAGCATTAAAAAACGCATTGACCATCTCAATCCTGACTTGCTTATCCGTACTTTTTTCGTTTGCCCAAAATGGTCAAAACAAAGCATCTGCAGACGGGGGCGCGTCCTTTTGGCTGGAGCCCGTCTGGGGCACGCAGATCGATCCACGCTGGAAAGCTGGCGCTGTGATCGGGGATGTGGAAGACGGAATTACTACCGAGTTCGTTGAATTTTCCGCCGATGGCAAGCTGGTAGTGACGGGCAATGGCCTGGGTAAAGCTTTTGTGCTGGACGCGACCAATGGGGCCATCAGGCATACCTTTACCTATATCACTGCGCAGGATGTCGATCGCCTGGATAAGGAATTGGTTTCCAGTATCTCCGGCGGATTCACCAAATCGTTGGAAGTCGAGTGTGGCGCTTTCACGCCGGATGGCCGGTATGTTGTGGTCGGGGGCAACCTCAATGGTATTAAGGTCTTCGACCTCGCGAATGGTTCGCTTGCCAGGCACATAGAGTATGATGAAGTCCGGGAAGAAGTTGATGGCCTCAGCATATCACCCGATGGCCGTTTTTTTGCCTATGGCTCGTTTCGTTCCGCCAAAGTCATGGAGATCAAAAACTGGAAAATGCTTCAGACTGTCGACTATGGAAAGGACAGTAGGGGCAGCGTGGTGAACTCCATAAATTTTACGGCGGATGGAAATCTTATGAGCATCGCCGGCAATGCCGGCAATGTGATGCTGGTTAATACCAGGGGTTGGAGTACAATAGCGAATGGTCTCATTCCGGACGCGACCTCAATTAAGTCAGTTCGCTTCTCACCGGACGAAAGGCTTGTCGCCGCCGGGAACGGTGGAGGGGAGCTGACGGTCTGGCGCGCATGGGACATGTCCTTGGCCTTTCAATTCAGCTCCATGGTGTATATCGAGGCGGTAGCCTGGAGTTCCGACGGGCGCTACCTGATCATGGGAGGTCGTGATGATGGCGAGGGACGCATACAGGTTTTCCGCACCAGCGACTGGCAGATGGTGGGCAACCCCGAGGTCCAGGCCGACGGCGCCAGCATTGAGTACATCGATGTACACGCCGATCTGATCGCCGTCGCCGGCGAGGATGGACATGTGCGACTGTTCCGCATCAAAAAAACCAAATAACTCTATTCCGGAATCAGCTAAACTGAAAGATAAATCTTAAAGCACGGGAAAATGAAAAAGGATATCCATTCGTCTGAAGTAAACCTCGAAAACGATGGCAGACTCAACAGGCGCCATTTCCTTCATTATGGTTCGGTGATCGCCGGCGGCGTGATGCTGAGCCCCTATGTAGGCAACGCTGAAATAATATGGAGCAAAACTTCCGAAGAGGGACCACATTGGTATCAAAAGCCCGTGCGCATCATGCATACGGTGCTGCGGGAAATAGACGCGAAAAATTATGACGCGGATGCAGTGGTCGACTACCTGAAAAAAGGGTCGTATAATACCTTATGCTTAAATGCCGGAGGGATCGTGGATTTTTTCCAGAACCCCCTGCCTGCCGCCAATGTGAACAAGTTCATGGGAAATCGTGACCTTTTGAAAGAGATCTCCACAGCCTGCAAAAAGGCGGACATCAAAGTGATCGGACGCATTGATTTCCGCGGGGCTGAAGAGCATGTATATCGAAAATTTCCCGACTGGTTCATGGTCGGCGAAAATAATCAACCCGTAGTAACAACCTATGAGTATGAAGACAGAAAGATAAACCTATACGCCGGATGCTACCTTGGAAAACACCGGAATGATTATGCCCATTCATTTGTAAGCTATGTTCTGAAAAATTACGCCGTGGATGGCATCTGGCACAATGCCCCCGGAGTCCAGGGCATTTGTTACTGTCCCGATTGCAAGAAGGCATATAAGGCGGCGTCGGGGGAGGAACTGCCTTTGAGGAAGACAGCTTCAGAAGAGGAACTGGAACGGTACATGGTGTGGAAAAGGCAAGTGGCAAACCACTACATGGACCGCGTCAAAAAAACCACAAAGTCATTCGGAGAAGATAAAGTTTACACGGCAGAAGTGTTCAGTATTTATGACGTTGGCAGCCTGGTCGATTCGGGCATCGACCTGAACAATGCCCGCGACCATTTTGATATTCTGGTGAGCGTGGCTTTCCTCACCGGGCATGGGGCGGATGATTATTATTTCGATCTAAAGTACGGCAATACCATCATCAAGTTCCTGAAATCGATGGTGCCGGAAAGGGAAGCGGTTGTGATGTATGGAGGTAACGGCACCTCGCATCGCATGGTAATAGATCCTCCGATTGATCTGAAAATATGGCTGTGGCAGATATTATCCGCCGGCGGCAGGTTCTGGAACTGCTATTTCACCAACGTCCCTACACTGACCCACGATAACCGGAATGCTTTCAACGAAACGGCGGCCTATGAATTTGTGAAGAAGCATGAAAAAGTCCTGGAACAGCATGCGCCTGTTGCCAACATTGGAATTTATTATTCAGATCCCACAAGGATGTCCTATCGCAAAAAGTCAATTGAGGAAGATGTATTTGGAGGCGAGATGAAAGGCATCGAAACAGTGTTGATGGAGAACCACATTCCCCATGATTTTATCCTCGATTACCAGATCAGCAGGGAAAGACTTCAAAAATACAAATTGGTAATTCTTCCTGACGTCAGGTGCATGTCAGACAAGGAAATAGAAATACTGAAGGATTATGTTCGCGATGGGGGAAATGTGCTCGCTACTTACGCCACGAGCCTTTATGATGCGGATTTTAAAGAACGAAACGATTACGGACTTCATGAATTGTTCGGCGTGCGGTACGCGGGCAAGCGCGAAAATACCCGCAGGGATAATTACCAATACATTCTAAATAAGAAACATCCGATCGTCGAAGCAGAAAGCGCACAGACCGAACTGCTGTTCAACGCCGGGTTTACTGCTCTCTGCAAGCCTGCCCCCTCGACAAATGTCATTTGTACCTGGGTGCCGACCATTCAAAACCAGCCACCGGATAAATCGTGGGTGGGGGAATTTTCCACGGAATTCCCCACCGTCGTCGAAAACAATTTAGGAAAAGGGAAAGCAATATATTTCGCCAATCAGCCGGGCTTGCTGAGTCATGAGATCGGGCATTCCGATCCGCGCAACCTGCTGTTGCGCAGCATCCGGTACCTGGCAGCAAATTCCATCGCGATCGAAACGACCGCCCCCTCAAGTGTGCACATAGGACTCACGCAATCTCTTATTAAGCCGGGGCAATATATTCTCTCGCTTGTAAATACAACTTCGGGACCGGTACGTCCTGTTCGGGAGTTGATTCCGGTCCACGACATTCAGGTTAAGGTACGGCTTGACGGAAAATCTGTTAATAAGCATGATGTATTGCGTTCGCAAGGAGGCTGCACCATTACTTCAAAGGGGCAGGTGCTTGAGATGAGGCTCAGCAGGCTGGAAGATTTTTGTGCGATACACATTCAGATGAATGCTTGATGTGTTGATGTGTTGATGTGGGGACCGGCAAGATTTTTTAAGGAATTTGGATGTGAGGGGACTTATAGGGTTTTTGTGTTGATGGGTTGAGGTGTTGGGTGTTGGAGTGGGTGTAGAGTCGCAAAATCTTGCGTCCTGTACACCGCGCCTCTGCAAAACGATTAGCAATAACATGTCTTTAAATTAGAATATTCATGGCCAGACATTTGAAAGAAGGAAAAAGCCAAAGTGAGATGCGGGTGGCTGACGTCAAAGTAAGGGAAATTGTAAGTGGTATCATCGAAGATATCGAGAGAAGCGGAGACGCGGCTGTAAGAAAGTATTCTGAAAAATTTGATAAATGGAGCCCGGAGTCTTTCAGGCTGACGGAGGAGGAGATCAAAAAAATTGTTGCTTCTGTTCCCGGAAAAGTGGTCGATGACATCAGATTCGCGCAGCAGCAGATACGGAATTTTGCGGAAAAGCAAAGAGCTTCTATCCGCGACATAGAGGTGGAGACGTTGCCGGGTGTGATCCTGGGCCATAGAAATATTCCTGTCAACAGCGCGGGCTGCTATATCCCCGGCGGACGTTACCCGATGGTTGCTTCCGCCCATATGAGCATTCTCACCGCGAAAGTAGCCGGCGTCAGGCGCGTGATGGGTTGCACACCACCCATCAACGGCGAGGTTCCGGCCGCGACGGTCACGGCCATGCATCTCGCTGGCGCGGATGAGATTTATTTGCTGGGCGGAGTGCAGGCGATGGTGGCCATGGCAACGGGAACAGAGACGATGGAGGCCGTAGATATGATCGTCGGGCCAGGCAATGCGTATGTGGCGGAAGCGAAAAGGCAATTGTTTGGCCGCGTGGGAATCGATCTGCTTGCCGGGCCAACGGAGATCCTGGTGATTGCCGATGAAACAGCGGACGCTGAAATGGTGGCCTGTGATATCTTAGGCCAGGCCGAACATGGGCCAACTTCGCCCGGAGCGTTGATCACTACTTCTGAAAAGCTGGCAGGGGAAACATTGCTGGAGATCGAAAGACAACTTCAGACTTTATCAACCGCCGATATCGCACGCGTTGCGTGGGAGGACAACGGTTTGATCATCCTGGTGGCGGATGAGCATGAAGCTCTTATTGAAGCGGATAAATTGGCTTTTGAGCACGTAGAAGTACTCACAAGAGATCCTGATTTCTTTTTGAATAACCTCACTAATTACGGGGCGCTCTTTTTAGGTC
>JBBEBN010000121.1:0-6798 GCA_040882305.1 Cyclobacteriaceae bacterium | reverse complement strand
TGAAAATGTCAGCGCGAGAAATAACACGCCGCAGATTGTAACGGCAATGGCTGAATTGATTCCGGTTATGCCAAAGGTAGCGGGCAACAATCCCAGCGGTATCAGGAACAGCGTATAGATCATGATCTGAATCGCTGTGTTTAAATCCTTTTCTCCTCCTGAAGGCAACAATTTAAAGCCAGCTTTTTTATAGTCGTCATCGGCTACCCAGGCAATAGCCCAGAAGTGAGGAAATTGCCAGACGAACTGGATCCCGAAAATGATCATCGCCTCGTGTGAGATAAATCCTGTTGCTGCCGTCCAGCCCAGCAGCGGAGGTAACGCGCCAGGTATTGCTCCCACAAAAACGGCGATGGGTCCCACCCTCTTCAAGGGTGTGTACACAAAGCTGTAGAGGATCATTGAAACGATCGACAGCAAAGTCGTGAATACGTTTGTGTAAAGAAGAAGTATGACAACACCCGTTGCCAGTGTCAGGACACAAAAAGTAACCGCTTCGTTCACCGAGAGCCGGCCCGTAGGCAAAGGGCGGTGTTGCGTGCGTGACATCAGCCTGTCAAGATCTTTTTCGATTATCTGGTTGACGACGATGGAAGCGCCTGAGATTAAGAATCCTCCTGCAAATAGCATGGGAAGTACTGCCCAATTAATTTCGGGCGAAGCCAGCACATAACCGAAACCGCACGAGAAGGCGACCAAAAACGACAGGCGTGGTTTCAATAATTCCCAAAAGGCCTTCGCTTTTGCGATGGCGAAAGGCATGCCTGATAATGTATGGATTTGTCCTGCGATCATTTCAATTTGTTAAAGCAACAGTTTCTCTTCCCTTCAACTTCAGTAAAAACAAGAACTGGACCCCGAAACAAAGCGTGGCCAGCAATAAGTGTACAGGTTGCAGAAAAGCCGGGACAGCGAACCAGGCCAACCCCACTCCTGTTAAAATGGTCCCCAAAATCAGCAGCATCAGGCTAATCTGGAAACCTTTAAAAGCCTGAGATTTTCTCAGGTTAAAAATCAGGCCGACGTGCAATAACAACACAATCCACGAGAACGAACGATGAATGATAAAGTCTCCGCGGATGGCGGCGATCCACTGTTCACGTTCCGCGAGGCGCGACACGCTGTCGATGGCTTCCCGCACCTGCGTCCCCAACAATATTTGCACGAGCACGACGGCTATACATGCCATCAGCCACCAGAAGCCAGTAGCTGAATGGACCTCTTCCTTCTTCGGCGAACTTTCATGCACCAGGAATACCAGCAGCGCCACAATTCCCAATGCCAGAAACATGTGCACCGTGATCGTCCATGGTGTAAGGTTGCTGGACACCACGAAAGAGCCGATCCATCCCGTAAAGGAAACAAGCAGCAGCGCCAGGAATGAAATGACGGTGAGCTTTCGATCGGACTTCCAGAATTTCAAAGAATACACGAACAGGGCGAAGATCAAAAAACCGATTGTCACTCCCGTGATGCGGTTGAAGTATTCAATCCACGTTTTTGTCGGATTGAAGTCGGCTTCAATCAACACCGATTCGTCGTTCAGAAGCTGGTCAGCGGTGGATCCCATCCCCGCCATTCGGAGGTAGCGTGCAAACCGCACATTTTTCTTGTGGCGGTAATCCGCATATACCTCTTTGTAATCCGGGGGCAGCTGAGAAACATCCGTGGGAGGCACCCAGTTTCCGAAACACTTTGGCCAGTCAGGGCAACCCATGCCCGACCCCGTACTGCGCACAACTCCTCCGACCAGTATCAGAACATAAACTGCAACCAGTGTTGAAAGGCTGAGCTTATAAAAAGCTCCGGGCTTTTTCATCCACTTTAATCCTTTTTCTCTACCACGATCGCGCCCTGCGTTCCTGTGCTTTCCAATCTGATCAGCTCGTTCTCATGAGGAAGATTGGATTCCGGTGTTTCAGAGAAAGGAATGGTTTGAGGAATAAAGTCATCCTTCGCTCCGGGTTTGCTGTAATCATAAGCCCAGCGGTACACCGAAGGAATTTCACCAGGCCAGTTTCCGTGCTTGGGATTGCGTGGCGTTGTCCATTCCAGCGTATTGGAATTCCACGGGTTGGCTGGAGCTTTCGGGCCGCGGAACATGCTGTAGAAAAAGTTAAAGAGGAAGATGAACTGCGCGGAGAATGTAATGATCGCCGCGATGCTCACCAGCATGTTGAGGTCAAACCACCCGCTGAAGGTCTCGAAGTTCGTCCAGCTGTAATATCTTCTCGGAAATCCTGCGATACCGATGTAGTGCATGGGGAAGAACACCATGTAAACGCCCACAAAGGTTATCCAGAAATGGACGTAACCGAGTTTGTCGTTCATCATCCTTCCGAACATTTTCGGGAACCAGTGGTAGATCCCTGCCAACATACCAAAGAACGCCGCGCTACCCATTACAAGGTGGAAGTGAGCCACGACGAAGTAAGTGTCATGCAATTGAATGTCGATGGCGGAGTTTCCGAGGAAGATTCCCGTGATACCACCGGTGAGGAAGTAAGACACCATCCCGATAGAGAAAAGCATTCCCGGGGTAAACCGGATGTTACCCTGCCACAGCGTGGTGACGTAGTTAAAGATCTTCACGGCCGAAGGAACGGCGATGATCAGCGTCAGCAGCATGAATATCGATCCCAGGAATGGATTCATACCCGTGACGAACATGTGGTGGGCCCACACGACGAACGATAATATGGCAATGAAGAGCATGGAGCCGATCATTGCTTTGTAGCCGAAGATCGGTTTGCGCGAGTTGGTGGCAATGATCTCTGACGTGATACCCAGAGCAGGAAGGATCACGATGTATACTTCAGGGTGGCCCAGGAACCAGAACAGGTGTTGGAACAATACAGGACTTCCGCCGCTGTTCGCCAGCGCTTCGCCCGCGATATAGATATCCGATAAATAGAAGCTCGTACCGAAGCTGCGGTCAAAAATGAGGAGGAGCGCCGCGGCAAATAATACCGGGAAGGAGAGCAGTCCCACGATGGCGGTGAAGAAGATGGCCCAGATCGTCAGCGGCAGCCTTGTAAAGGACATACCATGTGTTCTCAGGTTGATGATGGTAGCGATGTAGTTGATACCTCCCAGTAGCGTGCTGATAATAAACAACGCCATGGATACCAGCCAGAGAGTCATTCCGAGTCCGGAACCCGACATTGCCTGGGGCAGTGCGCTCAGAGGCGGATAAATGGTCCAGCCTCCGCTTGCAGGACCAGTCTCAATGAACAGGGAGACAAACATCACTGTACTGGCCATGAAGAAGAACCAGTAAGAAAGCATGTTCATGAATCCTGAGGCCATGTCGCGGGCCCCAACCTGCAACGGTATAAGGAAGTTGGCAAAAGTACCGCTCAAACCTGCGGTAAGAACGAAGAACACCATGATGGTGCCGTGCATGGTGACGGCCGCCAGGTAAAATTCCGGGTCAAGTTTTCCCTGGGCGGTGATCCAGCCTCCCAGAAAAGGCCTGAGCCACTCCAGGTTCGCTCCGGGAAACCCCAGCTGTAAACGGAATATGATGGACAGCGTACCTCCCATCAATGCCCAGAAGATACCGGTGATCAGGAATTGTTTTCCGATCACTTTATGATCTTCGCTGAAAATATATTTGGTCCAGAAATTACCTTCATGATGCTCGTGCTCGTGGTCATCGTGATGGTGAACATCGTGGGGAAGGTGAATATCAGTTGTTGCCATGTCTTAAATCTTTTAAACCTTATTGAACTACGTTGCCGGCTACCACCACACCAGGGTCTGTTTGAAAGCCTGCCTTTATCATAGCCGCTTCCTGCAGCGCTGCCGGTACTTTCTTCAGGTAATCCGGATTCTGTTTTAACCAGGCCTCCTGACCCTGCTTCCATCTTTCATATGCTTCAGGTTCTTCCACCACCACGACCATCTTCATGGAGAAGTGAGCCTGTCCGCAAACTTCCGCGCACGCGACCTCATAATTGAAATCAGGGTTATTCAACTCGTCGCGCATTTCCTGCGTGGTTTTTGTGGTTTCAAATTTAAATTGAGTGGGCATTCCGGGCACAGCATCCATTTTTACGCGGAAGTGGGGAATGTAAAGGCTGTGCAACACATCTTTTGCACGGATCTTGATCAGCACTTCTTTCCCTTTGGGAAGGTGTAACTCAAGCGATTTGAAATCATCGTATGAATTTTTATCGGTGAGATCGAGTCCGAATTCATTCCTGGCATCGATCAGCTTGTAATTGTAATTTCCCAGTTTGTTATCCTTCGTTCCGGGATAACGCGCCGTCCAGGCAAACTGCTGGCCGATCACTTCAATTACTTCTGCATCCGCAGAGGCCGGCGAAGTGATATCATTCCAGGCGCGAAGACCCGTGAAGATCAATATGGCGAGAACGACGGCGGGGACAATGGTCCAAAGAAGTTCAAGGTAATGATTGTCCGGATAAAATTTCGCCTTGCGTCCTTCCTTGTGTTGATACCTGAAAACAAAAACACCCATCGCCACCGTGATAATGGAAAAGGCTACAACGGTAACGCCCATGGTAATCCAGAAGAGGGTATCGGTCCATGCCCCGTGAACGGTAGCAACGGGCAGGTTGTAGTCATCAAAATAAGCGATGGAATACCAGAAGAATGCCACGAGGCTAACAATCGTAAAAACCAAAAACAGGGCAGCGTTGATCTTGTTGCTTCCATCCACCCGCGGCGCAGTTTTCACATCTCGTGTTTTCGCCAAGCTAACCAGGCTGCTTACCCGGAAGATGAGGTAAAGAATAATAAGGATTAGAACAACACCCAGGCCTATGATCAAATTCGTCATGATTTCTTATCCTTTTATATGTGATGATGAAGACTCTCTGCCAGCGTTGGATGATTTTTTCCGATGAGGGGTACTTTCGCCAACGATCCGAGCACAACCAGTAAATAGGCAGCAAGGAAAATGAGCGCAGTCCCTATTTCCAATATTCCCAGCGCACCCTCATTTTTCATGATACCCGGAGTGACCATGTTATAGAAATCGAACCAGTGGCCCACAATGATGAGCGGGCAAACTACTTTCAGCATGGATAACTGCCGCTTCGCATCCCTTGTCATCAATAACAGGAAGGGCAAAACAAAGTTCATGATCAGGTTGGCATAAAATATCCAGCTGTAAGGACTCGTTGTCATTCGCTCCACAAAATAAACAGATTCTTCCGGAATGTTTGCATACCAGATCAAAAGGAACTGGCTGAACCAGATGTAGGTCCAGAAGATGGTAAAGGCAAACATGTATTTTCCGAGGTCATGGAAATGATTTTCGTTGACGACCTTCAGATAGCCGGCATCCTTGAGGTAAGCGCAGATGAGCGTGATCATCGCAAGACCGGTTACCCACCAGCTCGCAAACACATACCATCCGAACATCGTACTGAACCAGTGTGTGTCAATGCTCATGACCCAATCCCATGCGGCCACGGAGGAGCTCACCGCAAAGAATACCAGGAACCAGGCGGAGGTTGAACGGTTCTTGTACCAGTATACGGGTTTGTCCTCCAGGTCTTCGGCCAAAAGATTTTTCCGGATGCTGACATAGAACCAGTACCACATT
Organism: Cyclobacteriaceae bacterium; assembly: GCA_040882305.1. GTDB lineage: Bacteria > Bacteroidota > Bacteroidia > Cytophagales > Cyclobacteriaceae > Chryseosolibacter. The sequence goes on along the minus strand of JBBEBN010000121.1, from coordinate 1,220 downwards.
CCGAAGAAGAGGACCATTCTTAGTATGTAGAATATCGGAAAACCTCCCGGCTCTCCAGGCCAGAAAAAGAATCCCGCTTTTCCGCTGATGAGAACATCATGCTGAGGTCCCTCCTGATAGAGGTAATCATGTGACCAGTGAAATACAGTGTGATTGGTAACAAAGAAAAGGAAGATCATCAGGATACCCGCGACCGGGATCCAGTTGCCCATTGCAAGTGGAATGCGAACGATCCCGGCGGACCAACCTGCCTGAGCCGCGTAGTGAATGGCAACAAAAAACAATCCGATGATTCCGAGCCCGGTAAAGAAAACATTGTTCATCCACAGGGTTGTGTAAAGTCTTTTCAACCAGTAGGCTGGTCCCTGATGATCGCCGGCTGCATGTGTCTCCTCATGTTGCGCCGCCCCGTGATCCTGGGCTGTGCTCGCCACAAGTTCCTCCTGTTGGATCATCGAGTGTCCTCCAGTTGCAGGGGGACCACTACTCATGGAGATAAGCAACCCGCCTACAAAAAGAAGAACGCCAAATCCAAGAAGGTAGAAAAGCTTGTTGCGCGTCTCCCTTCTGAAAATGTATTGTTCGTCTTCAATAATTACATGAGCCATCTTATTAGTCATTAGTCATTAGTCATTTGTCTCTCAATCTACCGCTGAAGTGTCTTCACATACTTCGCGATCTTCCAGCGGTCCTCGGGGGCGATCTGGGAGCCGTGGGGCCACATCAGGTTTTTGCCGTAGGTGATCACGTGGAAGATATGTCCTTCACTAATATTCTTTAATGCCTCAGCTTTGTAGCTCGGCACTCCTGCATAAGCGCCTTTTTGCTGACCGTCAACGGTCACACCCTGCGCAACTTTGCCTTCGCCTTCCCCTTTGGCTCCATGGCAGTGGTCGCAGTACATTTCATATAATGCTTTTCCTGCAGCCACCACTTCCGCAGCAGAGTCCAGTGGGTTCCGAAGGCCGTTGGCCAGGCGCAGCCCTGTTGAGTCGTTGGGAAGGCGATAGGGCAGCCATCCCTGTGCGTTTCTTTTGACGGTATTCGCCGGAGGCATGCGCATGTTCATGCGATGCAGGTTAAACAAATTCGAATTATGATATTCGGCATGTCCCCTTTCATGGTCTTCGTAAGCAGGATATTCAATAGACGAGGCCCACCTGCCGGCATCCCATTCGGTCACCTGCGTGAACGGATCGTAAGGTACGGAGTGATACATG
>JBBEBN010000120.1:0-6800 GCA_040882305.1 Cyclobacteriaceae bacterium | reverse complement strand
AAGGATCAGCATTATCTCTGGCCGATTCCGCAAAGAGACATCGATCTAAGCGGTCAATTAACGCAAAATCAGAACGGGTAAAAGATCAATAGACTTGCTTAATTTATCCGCACTGAACCCCTTACTCATGCCGAATAGAATATTGGCCGTGGTCCTGATGTGTGTTTACATGACCGGTTGTGGCCAGACTGACAAAATGTTCAAGGCTGTTTTTAAGAAAGAAACGCATGAACAGAAATGGGCTATCAAGTCGCTGAATCCGCAGATTGCAACCGATTGGACATCCTTTGAATATTTGACATTTGACATGAAATCTTCGACTGCTCAACGCTTGAAGTAAGAGACGAAGTCGAAGCCGCTTAGAGGGTAACCGGCAATTCAGGGAAGCTTTTTAATCTAAGATTTAAATAGTCGTAACATCCTATAGGCTTGCTTGTTACCAGTCATAGTAGTTCGACGTAACTAAATAGGTTAATAAACACATTAAAAATAACCTATTACCTCCGCGCATTGTTGTAACTATGTAGCAATAAACTAGCTCTTGAACAGACTCTGGTTATTTATATGAATTTGCCACTCGTGTTGTGTTACAGTCACTTGCGGCCGGTTCACCAAAAAACTATGTCTGCATTGATAAAAATTCCTAAGGATGAGTTAAAAAACCATCCTGAATTCCTGAATTAGGTTCGAAATTGAGTTTGCATTGTAAGAAGGTTAGAGAAGAAATCGATGGCTTGCGTATACACTCCCGAACCAGTAGATTTAATGACCTTTTTAAGGTTGCTTGGCGGGCACAAGATTAACTATGAAAATCAGATTAATATTTCACATCCAGATTCGAACGGGATCTAGTGCTAATATTTGACGTTTTAGATTTATTCGTTTTTCCTCATGCATCGTCAAGCGAATTATTTTCACCCTATTATAAGAACCTATAACATGATTACAAGTAATAACCCTGATGTGAACCACGCAAAGAAACCCAATATTGTAAATAAAAGTGGGCCGATCATTATAATTGAAGATGACGCAGATGATCAGGATGTTTTGACTGAGATATTTAAGAAGTTAAATTATCCAAATAAGATATTGTTCTTTTTTGACGGACAAGAAGCCCTTGATTTTATCAATGCTTCGAATGATTCGCCTTTCCTTATCCTATCGGATGTTAATATGCCTAAACTTAATGGGTTCGCTTTAAGGGAGAAATTAAAGACAGACGCGAAGTTAAACATCAAGTGTATACCATATCTATTTTTTTCAACCGCATTGAATCAAAAATCTGTGATTGACGCTTACAGCCTGTCAGTTCAAGGCTTTTTTGTTAAACAGAGCTCAATGTTAGAATTAGAAAAAACCATCTCTGCTATTATGGAGTATTGGCGCAGGTGTGCCGCGCCTAATGACTTTCCGGAATAGCGACAACACAACGGGTCTTAACGCCTCATCTATTTGCGGAGACCTTCCATCCAATAAGTAACCCATCCTTGCAAACAGTTTTCAATTGGATGGGTATCCACGCCCGCTTGCTGTCCAGTCGGCCTAGATTATCTCCTTTTCTCCGGATGGAAAACAGAACATGTTGCCACGGCCGATAGTGTTTTCCCTGAACTGCTTAAAATAACTTTCCAGTGAGCCGGAAGTCATTTCGATGCAGACTTTGGAGCGTTATCTTCGAACATGTTGTGAGGTGGTATATTGATCACCGGGCCAAGGAACCGTACCATCAGGAAAATGACCCCCACAAAGGCAAACACAACCGCCAATTGTGCACGCGATGTCTGCTGGATGGGCTGTCTTGACTTTACATCGCAGACCTCCCCCGGGCAATATTGCGCCTTCTGGCCGTACGCCATCCGATAAACTTTACAAGCGAGGCATATTCCAAACACTGATTCAAAAAACAAAAAGATAAGACAAAGGAAACAGACAATACCGGCAACCGGACCGGTGGCATTCATAACGATCAGCAAAACAAACATGGAAGCGGACAAGATGACACCGATCATCCACGCAAATCTCTTTTGCGCGGCACCCACGTACTCAGGCACCTGGTTGCTCACAATCAATCGGCCGATGATCAGTGAAGGAGCGAATTTTGGATTGATAAACACCCTTGTCGTAAAGTCGAACAGGAAAAGTGCTATCACATATTTAACCATTCTGAAGTCATTGTTGAATATAATGAGCATCAGCGAGGTGTAGATAGCAAGAAACATTATTCCGGCCGCCGCCCTTATCTCACGCTCGTTTAATACGGGGATATCATATCCCGGGACTGTTTCACCAAACTGCACTATGTTTTTCATTCAGGTAGGGTTAAATTTCAAGGGCCTCAAACTAAAGCATCAGTGATTTTCTTGAATAAAAATACGGAACCTGCAGGTATTTGATTACATTTTATGATACATCAACGCAGATTCTACAAAACCAGCCATAATCCCGTGAAATCCGTTAAAACACTGTGTCGGGGATGTCTTTTTGAATTTTACCTACGCCGTTTGAGATCTTCCTGAAAACTTCATTCAAATCTTTTATGATAGAAGGCGTATTTCCGATGATAACTATACCAAATCCTTAGAAATCCGGGTTTGACTAAAAAGAAAGATTTCCGGTTATCGACGCAATGGGATATCTTCGTTACAGGAAAACACATGTTTGTAAAAAAACGCACTGCTTACTTACTGTTTTGCGCGGCCTATATAGGCGCGCTGGTAGTGGAGAAACCGGTTTATACCGGCGAGACTGTGCTCGATTGTTTTTCTTATTTGGGCACGATTTTCACACATCTTTTCCTTTTTAGTGCCCTGATATTAGTCAACAATTCATTTTTGATCCCGAACCTTCTGGAGAAAAGATTCTTTGGAGCGTATGCCGCGGCATTGATCGGATTGATCTTTCTGTATGCGACTTCAATGAACCACTATAACAGCTTCATTCATGAGACTCTTTTTCATGATCAGATCACCCAGAGCAGCGCCGGGTATTGGGACAACTTAATATACGGAACGTGCTGCACTGTCATTACCTCGATGCTATACGTTACGCAGAAGTGGGCGGAGCAGCAGGAGCAGGTTAAAAACAGTCAGATCAATCAACTGCAAACAGAATTGAAATACCTGCGTATGCAGATCAATCCTCACTTCCTCTTCAATGGCCTCAACACAGTATATGGTTCTATTGACATGGGCAATAGTCTGGCCAGGAATATGCTTGTGCAGTTCTCTGATCTCCTGAGGTACAATTTGTACGAAGCGGATGTTGATATGATTGCGATCGAAAAGGAGATCAAACACCTGCGGAATTATGTAGCGCTGCAAAAAGCCCGCAGCAATGAAAACATGGAGGTTACGCTGGACATCAATTACGTGGACGGAACCGTCAAGGTGGCGCCATTGATTTTCATGGCCTTTGTAGAAAACGCATTCAAGTATGCTTCCCGCGATGACCAGGCTATCAACCGGATTGTGATCTCCCTGAAGCAGCAACCTGGAAAAATCGATTTTGTTTGTGAGAATACGTATGATGAAGGAGAGCCTTCACCGGGTGGGATCGGCATCACCAATGCCACGCGAAGACTTGAGTTGTTATACAAAGGCCATTATCAGCTGGATATAAAAAATGAAAGTAACGTTTACCGGGTGCAGTTAATGCTGACGCTATGAAGAAACTCAGTTGCATAATCGTCGACGATGAGCCAGTAGCCAGAAAAATCCTGGAGGAGTTCACCGAGCAGATGCCGTTTCTCGATTTGCTGGGAAAATTTGTAAGCGCGATGAAAGCCGAGAAATTTCTCGATAGCAATCAGGTCGACCTTATTTTCCTTGATATCGAAATGCCGAAGGTGTCTGGCTTGGAAATGCTCAAGCGGATTAATGTTGAGTCGATGGTGATCCTGACAACTGCGTTCCCTCAATATGCTCTAGACGGATACGAACTTGACATCATCGATTACCTCTTAAAGCCATTTGCGTTGCATCGTTTTCTTAAAGCAGTACAAAAAGCAAAGGACTTCTACGAAATGAAGACCCAATCTGGCAATGCCCTCCCGCCGTCATACATTTTTATTAAGAGTGAAAAACGAATTGAGAAAGTTGAACTGTGCGATATTCTTTATGCGGAAGTGCTGGGAAACTACATGACTATCTACACCGATCGGAAAAAGATTATTGCCTACCTCACGATGAAGAGCCTTCAAAATCAGCTGTCCCCAACCGACTTCATAAAAATACATCAGTCATTTCTTGTCAACCGTTCCAAAATAGAATCCGTGGAAGGCAACGAGTTAAAGGTTGGAACGAAGGCGTTACCGATCAGCCGCAATTACAGGGACAGTGTGTCGAACCTGATAAATAAAAGGTTGTTGAAGAGGTGAAATGTCCCTGTTTTTGGTGGAACCTTGCAGCCGGAGGAAAGTCCGCTACACCTCTAAGCGCGATCCGCGGTGTACGCGTATAATGTTGGTAAGAACACACTGGAGAGCCAAAAATAGTTCATGACAAGCCGTCTTTAAAATAAGCGGTTGTCTGGCGCTGGCTTTTCGAAGACCGAAGATAGGCAGATCCATTAACGTTTAAAATAGTTTTCTACCCACGGAAGGATAAGCTGGCTTTTAACAGAGTTTTGATGATCATTGGTAAATGCGGGCCAATGACGCACAAGACAACGCTAGGAATTTGCCCCTACCTCACCTACCTTCGGTAAAAATCCTGCTCATGAAAATCCTTCTCTTTTGCCTGTTTTCAGTGATCACTTATTGCGCCTATCCTCAGGAGTGTTTTCTGATCGTCAGCAGCGGAGGGGGAATTACCGGGATGGCAACCGTTTATCAGGTAAGTCCCGATGGAGAGGTGTTGAAAGGCAGGGGACTTGGTCAAATTGACTACTCCGAAAAAAGCATCATTCAAAAATCCGTGGCAAGAAAGTATTACCGTAAAACCCGGAAGTTAGTTGAGAAGTCCCCCGCGTTCGATCACCCTGGAAATATTTATTATTCCCTCGCAGCCAGGGAAAACGGCAAGGAAGTGAAGATGACCTGGGGCGCTATCGAATATCCGGCTCCTGAACAAGCCAAAAATTTATACGACGAAATAATAAAGATCTTAACCGGACTAACCTTTACCGCTAATACCACTAAGTAAATCGTTATATGAAAACCCCACATGCGCTTTTAGTAATCACATCCCTTATTGTGATGCTTCAAACTTCTGATTCAGTTTTTGCACAAAATGCTTTTGACGCAAAAAAGAAAAAAAATAATTCGGTCAACGCATCCTCGCTTAACCCCGTCAAATTTGGAAATTTGGCAGCTAAAAACTCAAACCAACGAATCAGAGCAAGGACCGATCAGCCCCTGACCTTCCTCAAGCCCTTCATCCCTCACGGGAGACCAAAAGTTTTTTATTCACGTGAAACCGGCCTTCCTTCTTTTATTCACACGGAACGTGATAATAGCGCCGGGCGCACGACCGCTACCCTGGATATACCGGCAGCTTGCTACGATTATTTAGAGGAACTTAAACCCCTGCTTCAAATAAAAAGAACAGAAGTTGATTTTTCCATCCGGCAAATCAAGTCAAGCACCAGTGGGAAAACCCGCCTCAGGCTTGACCAGCACTATAAAAATATTCCGGTGTACGGAGCTGACGTTGTTATTCACCTTAACGGGAATGGTCAGGGAGAATCTTTTAATGGCACGTACTTTAACATTGAAGAAGACATTAACGTCGTGCCCGGAATAGCCGAGCAGGTTGCGATTGACAAAGTAAACGCTCAAATGGCACTCAGCGGACCGCTGCATATTCTTTCCGAAAAGGAACGCAACCTTGTACAATACGCGCAACCGAAAACAACCCTTTGCATTTACGAGGATAAAAGCCTTGTGAAAACATTTGTTTTGGCCTATCATGTTGTATCTACTCCGTCAATACAGCAACGTTGGGAGTATTTCATCGATGCGAATACGGGTAAAGTCCTTCACAAATTTGATGGAATTTGTTTTATCGATGGCCCTAAAACGGCTTCAGCCACTGATCTGAATGGAACCACCCAAACTATAGACACGTATCAACTGGGCGCTACCTATTTCATGCTGGATGCTTCAAGACCCATGTTCAATGCTGCGAGTTCAACCTTACCTGACGCTCCGATAGGCGGGATTATTACCGTGGATATGAGCAATACCTTCGGGGATAATGAGGTCTTTAAGTACGTTACGTCCACTACTAACGCATGGAGCAGCGCAACAACGGTGTCGGCGCACTTTAACGCTGGGGTAGCTTACGAATATTTCAGAGTAAAACACATCAGGAACTCCATTGATGACACCGGGGGTACGATCTATTCAATCATCAATGTTGCAGATCGTGAGACTGGTGCACTTCTTGATAATGCCTATTGGAACGGAAAAGTAATGTTTTATGGAAATGGAAATTTGGAATTTAAGCCGTTGGCAGGCTCACTGGACGTGGCAGGTCACGAAATGACGCACGGAGTTGTGCAGAATAGCGCGAATCTTGAGTATCAGGGTGAGTCTGGGGCTATCAATGAATCCATGGCTGATATTTTCGGATCCATGATGGACCCTGCGGACTGGCTCATTGGTGAAGACATTGTAAAGTTAAGTGCGTATCCTTCTGGTGCATTAAGATCGATGTCTGATCCGCACAACGGCGGAACGAGTCTGGCCGATCCGGGTTTTCAGCCTAAGCATACCAGTGATAAGTTTAATGGTGCAGGAGTCAACCAGGGCGTGCACATCAACTGCGGGTTTCGCAACTATGCGTTTTTTTGATTTGCCG
>JBBEBN010000119.1:0-6808 GCA_040882305.1 Cyclobacteriaceae bacterium | reverse complement strand
TACAGAATGAAATGGACGCCGTCGTTCCCGGCAGTCAATCTTACCTGACTGTCTCCAGGGAAATCCTCGCGGTCAAGCCATCCCACCTGGTCGACAGACAACACTTGATTATTTGCACCCACGCGCACACTTCCGTCAATCACATATAAGAAAGCACTGAAGTCCGCGGGGAGTATGCCTGTCGTTAATGTGCGTGGGTCCATTTTTATGTCGACAATAATGAGCGGCGTATGGATCCTGATCGGCGAAGAAATGCCTGCAAACTCTCCGCTATAAACCTTTGTGCTGACACCGTCTTTTGATATACCAGGCACATGCTCCGCTGCTAACCGTTGCACTCGTGGCGGTGCTTTCCTGTCTTTTTTAGGAAGGTTCAGCCACAATTGCAGCAGTTGCATTTTAGTTGGACTGGCAATGGTCTCGGTATGAACCACTCCGCTGCCTGCCGTCATGATCTCAAAGTCTCCCTGCTTCATCGCATGCGCGCCCTCTCCCAGTTCGCCTTTCAGCACTAACGTCACGGTCTCAAATCCCGCGTGTGGATGAGGGCCGCCTACTGGTACGTTGTCTGTTTTGTCAAGCCTGTCGTCCATTAACATAATGAACGGATCGCTCTGCAAAAATTCAACGCCGATTACCGGCCTTGCTGTGTGTCCTTTCCCCAAAAAGCCTGGCTGTGGCGGAGGGGTATGCACCGTTGCTAGTTTTCTATCTGTGTAACTCATAATGGCTCCTTTGTTATTTATGTCCTTGCAACAGAACCTGCTTGTACGGGTCTTAACTCGATCGGCGCTTTATGCACTCTTCCCCACGCAATGAATGCTGCCACGACTCCCAGCACGATGTTCGTTCCGATGGCTGAAGTTTCACCCCGCGCAATGTGAAAGATGATGGCGAGCAGCATTACCAATGCAAGCGCCGCGGCGGCGAGTACAGTCAACTGCGGCCGGATCCTCAGGGCGGCCGGGAGCAATAGACCAAGCCCTCCTGCCAGCTCACTAACCCCAATAAACCTTATCAATACAGGCATCTCCGCTGCCAGTGGAATTATTTGGGAGAGTTCTGCCAGGGGAGTTAATGTCTTCATAAATCCGACCATCAGAAACATCCCGGCGAGTAAAATTTGCGTAATCCACAGGCTAATATGCCATGCCTTCGATCCTTTAACGTGTTTTGTTGTCATTTTGATATTGTTTTTGTGTATAACACCAAAACTGTGTATTTTTGCTTACCAAAAGTAAGCACTTTACTAAAGGTAAGTAGTTACCTTTTTGTAAGCGCATAGTTTCCAGATGACAAAAGATGGATCCGAATTACCAGAGAAGGAAAAGGAGTGCCAGGCGCAGTTGGGGGCAATCGGCGATGCGCTGTATGCAATCGGCGGGAAATGGAAGCTTCGCATTGTCATTGCACTGATGCACGGTAAGAGCCGTTTCAATGAACTGCAGCGCACCATAGAGGGCATTTCATCAAAGGTGCTCGCGGCTGAACTGAAGGACCTTGAGCTAAATGGTTTTGTAAAACGTCGTGTCTATACAGAAACGCCGATCGTGATCGAGTACGAGCTCACCGAATATGCTTTAACAGTTCGCCCCGTATTGAAAGCGTTGGCCGAGTGGGGCGGCATGCACCGTCGAAAGATCAGACAAAGAATGAAGCAGGAGTTCGAAGCCAGTCGCAAGTGAAATCCTTATCCTGTCTTGTTCCAACGGGGATGACCCTGTTCCCAACGATGACGTGATAACAGCCGAGGCTACCCTTGTTGCCAGGTCCACAACCTGCGATTCGTATGGGGTCGGCGGAAGCTACGCCATTAATGAGGCACTGAACATATAAAATTCAATTGCGGAGTCAACGTTGTCCACAATGTAGCGAACGTTTCCCGGGTCTGTTTTCACTAAGCTTGGTTTGAATTGTAGCTACTTATCCATGGCTGACCTTGAGTCAGCCATCTATTTCACCTATGATGTTCCAAAAAGGTTATCTCCCCATGACCTTTAAAAACTTCATGCGCCGACCCTGCTGCACCTTTATGAAATAAACTTCCCGGCCAACGATCTGGGTACCCAACTCGACCCTGTACAATCCCGACTCATCGAACGAATGCTTTATCTCATACACCTTCATTCCAAAAACATTCATGAGTTGTATGTCAACGTCCATTTTTACAGATGAAGGAAAACTAACCGTGAGCACGCCCCCAATGGGATTCGGATAAGCAGATAACTCGGATTCCGCCCCGTGTGCGGTTTCATCAGATGCCGGACGGCTATCACTGGATGTTCGATCTTTGTTCTTTCCCTCGTGGATCACGATCGACCCTCCGCCTAGTCCAGTGACAGCTTCGACATCATCCGGTGCACCGCCCTCATTATCATAAACGACAGCTCCGAAGGTATCCCAAATTTTAATCCGGAATTTATCTTCTGTAGATGATCTTTTCCCGCCGTCCGTGGCCGAAACCAAAAATCCGTACCCTGAAGTTCCATTGAATTCTCCAGTGCCTTTAAATATCGCCTTCTGCCCGGCAATGACGAGCGATTCATACGATGTGCTCTTGAAACTAATGTCACCACCCTTGAAACCAAAAGTCGTATTGCCAACGGGAACGACACCGCCTTTTTGATACTTCGCAACAAATCCGAAGTGAGCCTTTCCCTCTGCATCCTCATCGGAAGCATAAGCGCCGGCAGGGGAATGGAACCATCCGCCACCGGTAATAAATCTTCCGCTTGGATCATTCTCAACGTCAGGAGTCCCGGATAGCTTAACGATCCAGTAATCACTGCTTCCTTTGCCCTCTACGGTCTTATCGCCAGAAACAGGAGAGTAAGAATGACTGGCGAAGACGAGCCCACCATCCGAGGTAAGCGCCACTGCACACGCATTTATGAGAACATCTGTTGCGTTCCCGCCTACTGTCTTATCCCATATCTTATTTCCACTCACATCAACTTTAACAATCCAGTTATCTGCCTCACCCCGCGAATCCTCTGATTTGTCAAAAGAGGCATTGCCAGAGGATTCTCCGCCAAGAAGGTAGCCGTCAGGAAGAGGACTTATACTTCGAAGAACATCCGTTCCGGCAGTACCCAAAGTTTTGTCCCATTGAAATGCACCAGATGAATTTAGCTTAACGATCCAGAAATCAGTCTCGTAATCAGAATTAGATGTTAAGCCTCCCCTGGGAGTTTGAGTTTTATCAAATCCGGGACCTGAATCGGAATATCCCCCAACCAAAAACCCACCATCGGCTGTCTCTGCAACAGCAGTACCGAAATCCAACGCCGATCCACCCAATGTTTTATCCCAGAGTTTATTGCCGTTTGCATCTGTCCTGACCACCCAATAATCATTGGCACCCCTGGAATCTTCCGACTTGTCGAATGAGGTTGATGAATAAGAATATCCACTCATGATGAATCCACCATCATTTGTAGACACCATGCTTAACAAAAGATCGTTGTCAGCTCCGCCATATACTTTTTCTGATAAAATAATTCCCGCATCATCGATCATTACGACCCAGAAATCCTGCCCGCCTCTGATTGCGGATTTGTCGCCTCCGGCTATTGCATTGGAGTAGCCCGCGAGAGCATAATTTCCATCCCCGGTAAGGACTACGGAACTTAAAACGTCGTAAGCCGGACTGCCAATGGTTTTCTCCCACACGACATCGCCTGAACCGGTAATTTTAACGACCCAGTAATCATACTCCCCTTTCGAATCCTCGGTCTTGTCACCCGACATAGGGCTGTTGGAGTATCCGCCCAGCAAAAACCCACCATCCTGAGTTTCTATGGCGGCACCAAAAAATTCATTGTTTGAACCTCCAAAAGATTTTTCCCATATCTTATCTCCGCTGGCATTAAGCCTGATCACCCAGTAGTCATACGCCCCGTTCGAAAAAGTTTTATCCTGATCTGCTCCATCGGAATAACCACTCAATAGGTAGCCTCCATCCGAGGTTTGAATGATTCCTCCGTAAGGCGCATCATATGCACTGCTTCCATAAACTTTCTGCCACTGAATGACAGGCTGTGCAAAGGCACAGGCGTGAATGAGCACAAAAAATAAGGTAATGAAGGTTTTCATGTACGAGGGGTTATTTGCCGCCTACGGAAGTTACACCTTTTCTTCTATCCGCCGCCTGGAACTTCCGAAAGATGAACATATGTAGACCTGAAACAAATACCAGATAAAAGGGATTTTTCGACCCGACTACGCTGCCACGCGCCTGTTTACAGGACCTGAACCAAGATTTGGAGGATCGCCTGCGTTGCTAATCGGACGAGCCCAACTCACTACCTCAGTCCGCCCGCAAACTCTTCACCGGATTCATCTTCGCCGCCTGCCAGGTGTGCCAACTCACGGTCATTAGCGTAATGATAATAATACCTATCGCTCCCAAAACCAGGATCAACCATGAAATATTCACGTGATAGCCGTAGCGATTCACCCATTGCGTTGCCAGATATCACCCTCCCTTAAACCTTTTCCGAAAAGCTTTCGCCTCGCGGACCATCTTGCCCACCTGTTTGCCGATGCGTTTTTTATCGGAAGCGGTTAATTCAAAACGCTTTTGCTCCTTGCTAAGCTTGACGTAGCTGGCGTAAATGGTTTCATCGAGATCGCCTGCGTTGACGGCCTCTATCACGGCGCATCCCATCTCGTTTAAATGTTTGCAGTCTTGGAAGCGGCAGCGTGTGGCAAATTCACTGATGGCCGGAAAAAGTTCCGAGGAAGTGTGTCCTTCTGCGGAGGTCAATCCGAATTCACGCATGCCGGGTGAATCGATGATGAGGCATCCGTTTTCAAGCTTGAAGAGATCGCGCGTTGAAGTGGTGTGTTTTCCTTTCTGATTGAAATCACTGACCTTATTTGTCGACTGGACCTGCGCATTCATCAGCGCATTCAAGAGCGAGCTTTTGCCTACCCCGGATGAACCAATGAGTATACATGTTTTTTCTTTCTCCAGGATCTGCAATTTGATTTCCCTAATGCCGGATCCAGTGTAAGTGCTGCATAGAAATAACTTGCAATAGCGCTTCAACCCGTGTACCTGATCTGCAAATTCTTTAGTGTTCTCAACGAGATCGGATTTGTTCAGGATGACCACGGGTGTGATCCCGCAGGAGATGATTTGCACGATATACCGGTCCATCCGCATAAGGTTAAAGTCGCGGTCCAGGCCCTGCACGATCAGCGCGTAATCAATGTTGCAGGCGAGTACCTGCTGATCGCCCTTTGTTCCAGGTTCTTTTCGCGTCAATGCGTTGATGCGCGGCATTACTTCGGTAATGTATCCCGTCGTATCATAGTCCAGGTATAAGACCCAGTCTCCGACCTTCGGCAGATCTTCAACAGCCGATCCATACAGAAGCTTTCCGGACAACTCTGCTTCCAGTTCACCCTTTTCCGTGATGAGTAAATATTTAAATCCCTTTATCGCGATGACCCTGCCCGGTGAAAGTTCTTTTGAAAAATGATCGAGCTGCTCGCGCTGGATTTTCGTCCATCCGTAATCAGTTAAAGTTGACATTTGAATAATATTTTAGTCACCATGAACAGAATTGTCACGGCGACCTGGTGAATAATAATGTTACGACCTGCAAGACGGCAGACTTATTTAAATAAGTCGCCGTTTATGCCTCCATTATTCCGGCCAGTATGAGATGATATAGGGAAGTGCTGTTTTTCATCCGGTGTAAAGATAAGGAAAAAGACCGTAGGTTGTCGGCGCCCGGCCAGTTATTCAGTGGGCAATTGCGTCCGAACTGACTCATCCAGCTTCTACCCGTGTGTCGGATGGGGAATTGTGTCGAAGTAAAGTTTCAAACCCTTGTCAGCAGTCATGTGCCCGAACTTCTCATCAACCTGATTGCTCCTATCCTCATCGGAATTCAGCTGATTGCCTCCAGGAATGCGTTTCTTAGATAATGTTTATCTTTATTACAATAAACCAGATATATGAAAACTACTTCACTCTCTTTGATAATCGTATTGGTCTGCACCATTGCTGCTGCCCAACGACCTGCTGCTGATAAGATTGAAACCTCTGAAGGCCTCCTAACGATTCAACCGCTGAACCATGCAACCCTCGCCCTGACCTGGCAGAACAAAACCATCTATACCGATCCGAATGGCGGAGCAAAAACGTTCGACGGCATTGCTGCGCCGGACCTGATCCTTATCACTGATATCCATGGCGATCATTTCAACCCCGAAACATTGCAGGCGATCAATGCAACTGACGTCACGCTGATCGTACCGCAAGCCGTTGCCGACAAACTTCCTGAAGGTCTTAAACGCAAAGCTGTCGTCCTTAGCAACGGTGAAACAAAATCGCATATGGATATTTCAATCACTGCCGTGCCGATGTACAATATTCCTGAATCACCATCGCGGCATCCTAAAGGTCGCGGCAACGGATATGTGCTGACCTTTGGCAACAAGAAAGTGTATCTGTCAGGTGACACCTCGGGGATTCCGGAAATGCGCGCGTTGAAAGATATCGACGTAGCCTTCGTCTGCATGAACCTCCCCTACACCATGGATATCAATGAAGCCTCCCAGGCTGTGCTGGACTTTAAACCAAAAGTCGTTTACCCTTATCATTATCGCGGACAAGGCGGTCTCAGCGATACCGAGGCGTTTAAGAAACTGGTGAATGATAAGAATAAGAATATTGAGGTGAGGTTGAGGAATTGGTATGGGGGGTGAGGTGAAAGTTAGTATTTGGATTTACTCTGGCTTGAATTTCGCCTGCCACTCCCCTTTGGCCCAATCAATTACTTCGCCGGCTTTC
>JBBEBN010000118.1:0-6835 GCA_040882305.1 Cyclobacteriaceae bacterium | reverse complement strand
CCCCTACCTTGAAATAAATCCATTTGACGCATGGAACCGAAACATCCGGCAAGGTGATGTGGTGGAGGTCGGAAATGTCCGCGGAACGGTAAGGGTGCGCGCCAAAATCACGGACGACATTAAGAGAGGAGTGGTTTTCCTTCCGATGCATTGGGGAAAGATCCTCGCGAACGATGAGGCGAGAGCGAATAATCTTACGGGAACGCTCGTCGACCCTGTTTCAAAAGAACCCGATTTCAAATTCTCCGCCGTTGAAGTAAAATTATACTCTAAGCCTGCGGAAAAAATTATCGTGGCCGGCGCCGGTGCCGCGGCGTACCGTTTCCTGTACACCTACAGATCGCTTAACGTGGAGGATGAGATCGTCGTCATTTCAAAAGAAAAACATTCCTTCTATAACCGCGTATTGTTGCCTGACTACGTCAACGATACCCTGCCATGGGAAAAGCTGCAGAAATTCCGGAACGGGGAGATGGAGGGGATGGATTTCACCCTTCACCCGGAAAATGAGATCATCTCAGTCAACCGGCGTGAAAAATCCGTAACCGACAAGTTTGGGTGCAGACATCCTTACGATAAGCTTATCCTCGCCACCGGTAGCCGCGCCCATATACCCAACGATGCCCCTGAGGGCCTTGGTGGGGTTTTCACCATTCGCACCAGGCCGGATGCAGATGCACTGAAGAAGTACGCGACGCCAGGCAGTCATATCCTTATCATCGGCGGTGGATTGCTGGGCCTGGAACTTGCTGTTTCCCTGAGGGAAGTAAATGTGTTTGTATCCATTCTTCAACTCGGCAGCCGGTTGATGGAGCGCCAGCTCGACAATATTGCAGGAGAACTGCTACTGGATTTTATTGAGGAAAAAGACATCACTGTCTACATGAATGACCAGCTGCTGCACACTGTCAGGGATCCGATCACTGGAAAATTAAAGGTTGAGCTCAGGAGCGGAAAGATCATCACGGCAGATGCCATGGTCTACGCCGTCGGGACAAGACCGAATATCGAATTCGCGCAGGAAGCCGGCATCGAATCGGCAAGAGGCATTATTGTAAACGACTATCTGCAGACAAACGACCCTGATATTTTTGCAATCGGAGAAATTGCGGAACACGACGGCAAGACCCTCGGAATAACGTCTGCGGCAGAAAAGCAAGCCGATGTATTGGCCAGATTCATTCACGGTGATCTCCAAAGCACCTACGATGGGGCAGTGCCGATGAATATCCTTAAATTGTCGGGCTTTGACCTCTGTTCCATCGGTATTTCCGAAATACCGGCCAACAACGAAGGGTATGATGAGATCCTGTTCATAGACAAATCAATGCGCTATTACAAGAAATGCATCATTAAAGACGACCGGCTTGTCGGCGCTATTCTGGTGGGAGACAAAAGTGAGTTTGTGGAGTTCAAGAACCTGATCGAAAATAAAATTGAGCTATCAGAAAAACGTCTTCAACTGCTGAGATCCGGGAAAAAGGTGGAACCGGTCATCGGCAAACTGGTGTGTTCCTGCAACCAGGTAGGAGAAGGAAACCTCCACCAATTGATAGGAAAGGGGTTTGAAAGCCTGAAAGAGCTTTGTGAACATTCCGGCGCCGGTTCAGGATGCGGAAGTTGTAAACCTGAAATTCAGCAAATGCTGAAAGAAAGCGCATTGAAAAAAGAATATTTTTATAGTTGACGGAAAGAAACAGTAATTTAAACCATTCAATTCGTCAATGGAGTTAAACAGAAAAAGCGGCCTGGTACGAGCATTTGTGAAAGGAGGTTTTTTATCTCCCCTCGACCTGTTGAAGATCATGGAGTTGTCCAGGAGCTTCGGCAACGATCACATATTGTTCGGATCCCGGCAGGACGTCATGTTTCCTTCCAACGACCTGCCCCAGGATCACCTGGAAAAAGCATTCCAGGCGATCAATATCGACTACGAACTTGCGGGTGATCAATCCATATACCAGAACATTGTCAGTTCTTACGTAGCCGTCAACGTCGTGGAGACAACCCATTGGGTAAAGGAGGATAGCTACAATGTTTTGATCGACAGCTTTGAATACAAACCGAAACTTAAGATCAACATCGTTGATCCGCTTCAAAGTCTCGTACCCTTATTCACAGGTGAACTGAACTTTGTCGCCTCCAGAGAAGAAAACTACTGGTACTTATTCATACGGGATTCCCGCAAAGGCAATATCGAATGCTGGCCGAAACTGATCGCCGGGCAGGACATTGCAAAAGTATCCAGGGAACTGGAAAAGCTATTTCTTGAATTCCTGCCATTTACGGTAGAGGAAATGTACCTGATGTTCATGAATAATTTTTTGAGAATAAATTATAAACCCATTACCAATAAATTGAAACTTCACAACACGGCGTTTCCTTACTATGAAGGCCTGAATGCCATGTTGAATAACCAATACTGGCTGGGCCTTTACTGGCGGAACAACCGGTACGATATTGATTTTATGAGCGCTGCCTGCAGGCTTTGTCAGGATACCAATATCAGCAAGATCAATATCATTCCGTGGAAAGCATTTGTCATCAAAGGTATAAAGGCCAGTGACCGGTTGCGGTGGCAGAAGCTGATGGGTAAATTCGGTATCAACGAAAGGCACTCGAGCCTGGAATTAAACTGGCATCTCCCCGTTACGGATACCGAGGCGCTTGAGTTGAAACGGTTTCTCGTCCGCGAACTTGATCAGCAGGACATCAGTACCCACGGCCTGACCTTCACCATCAAAACGAACCGGGAAATGCAGTACTTCACCACCGTTGTGATTGAAAAGAATCCTGAACCCGACACTATCCCCGGTGATCACTACAATATTCTATATGCAAAGGATTTCGATCCGAACAACATTATTTACCACTCGTATGCCAAGGGGATAAAAAAAGAGATTATTCCCGCGGTATTAATTGAATTGAGCAAGTTGTATTTCCGCCAGCTCAATCCCGAGAAGGAAAAATCCGAAGAAGCAAAACCTCAACCTGTTCTTAACGGCAAGATCCGTCAGTATCAATGCAGCAACTGTCTCACCGTTTACGACGAAAAATACGGTGATCCGGAAGCAAGCGTTTCACCCGGTGTCAGCTTTGAAAACCTGCCCGACACGTATAAGTGCCATGTCTGTGATAGTCCGAAGAAATATTTCGCGCCAGTGGTGAACCGGTGAGCCCTGCAAACGTTTTCATAGATGATCGACCCCACCAACCTCCCCTGAAGGGGAGGCGAAGTTCGCTGCGCGAACTTAGGTCACCTGCCTTTGTGAGTGAAAAGAAAACCGCTATATTGACGCAAAACAAAAATACATATGGCACACGGTTTTCTCATTGATATGGATGGTGTTATTTACGGCGGGGATATCATGATCCCCGGCGCGGATGAATTCGTGGCAAGGTTGCTGAAAGAAAATATTCCCTTCACGTTCATGACGAACAACAGCCAGCGCACGCCACAGGAAGTGGTGAGGAAACTCAGAAAACTCGGCATAGAAGTAACGGAAAAACATGTCTATACCAGCGCCATGGCCACGGGAAAATTTATTGCCAGCCAGCGGCCCAACGGCTCCTGTTATGTATTGGGCGAAGGGGGACTGCTGACGAGCCTTCACGACAATGGCCTTACGCTGGTGGAAACAGATCCCGATTTTGTTTTGCTGGGCGAAGGAAGGAACTTCACGCTCGAGATGGTACAAAAAGCCGTCGACATGATCCTGGCGGGAGCAAAGTTCATTACCACCAACCGCGACCCTTCTCCGAAGAAGAAAGGCTGGAACAACCTGGGCATCGCAGCCACTACCGCCATGATTGAAGAGGCCACTGGCACCAAGGCTTTTGTCGTGGGGAAACCAGGACCTGTCATGATGCGTTCCGCCCGTAAATTCATCGGCCTGGAAACGGCTGACACCGTCGTCATAGGCGACACCATGCAGACCGACATCCGCGGCGGCGTGCAGATGGGATACAAGACTATTCTCGTCCTCTCTGGAGTTTCCACCCGTGAAGATCTCTCACACTTCGCCTTCAAAGCAGATATGATCGTGGAGAGCATTAAGGATATTCAACTGCCGTTGAAATGGTGAGTTGTGAGTGAGTGCGTGCGCCTAATCGAGTTTTCTCTCTTTCATGTTTCCTCTGCTTGCTTCGGTGAGTCGTCAATCGTGAATCGTGAATGGCTCCTGCGTTAACTCCCATCACTTTCCATCGTTTGATTTGTGCGTCATCAGCATGAGTTGTGGAACGCCGATCGTTTTGGCATCGAAAGAAGTAACGGCGCATGCGATAGAAACGAAAAACGAATTGGTCGCAGGCACTGACTCACGACTCACGCCTCACCATTCACGAAAGCGCCTGCATGCGCGCAGCTAGTTCCCCAATCTCTTCAATGCAATATACGCCATCAGCCCCGTACTCATGGCCAGCGCATTTTCGTCGATGTCAAAAGTGGGCGTATGAAGGGAGGATTGAATCCCTTTTTCTTTGTTTCCCACACCGCAAAGATAAAAACAGGAATCCACCACCTGGGAATAGTATGCGAAATCCTCCGCCGCCATCCAGATATCTTCTTCCAGCACATTCTCTTCGCCGAGATAATCCACCGCATGCCGGTGAACTTCTTCCGTGAGTTTTTCCTCATTCACAAGGAAGGGATAGCCGCGCTGAATCCTGAATTCACATTTTCCGCCCATAGACCCCGCAATCCCTTCCGCCATTTTTTTCATCCGGGCATGCGACTCATTTCTCCAGGTTTCATTCATCGCCCGGAATGTTCCTTCCATATACACTTCGTCAGGAATGACATTGATGGCACCGTTGGCGATCACTTTTCCAAATGACAAAACTGTGGGGTCTCCGGGGTGAGCCATGCGGCTGACGATCTGCTGCAAGGCAAGAATGATATGCGACGAGATAACTACCGGGTCAACGTTGAGATGCGGCTGCGCTCCGTGCCCTCCCCTGCCGATGATGCGCACAAAAAGGGAATCCATCGAAGCCATGTGTTTGCCCTTGCGTATCCCGATTTTCCCTGCCTCGATGCGCGGCATAGCATGCTGGCCAATGACGGCCTGCACCCTCGGATTTTCCAGCACACCATCCCTGATCATATGGCTTGCGCCTCCGGGAATCACCTCTTCCCCTGGCTGGAAGAAAAACTTCACCGTGCCTTTGAAGGTATCGCGAAGTGTGTGAACGATACGCGCCGTTCCCAATAGCGATGAAGTATGAAAATCATGACCGCAGGCATGCATGACGTTCGGATGCTCCGAAGCATACGGCACCTTATTCATCTCCTGAATAGGGAGCGCATCCATATCCGCCCGGACAGCAATGACCAGGTCCGATGGCAATTTACCTGTTATGGTAGCGAGCGCCCCGGTATCGGCAACCGCCTTCCATTGTATTCCAATTTTATCCAATTCACTCTTGACGAAAGCCGAGGTCTCGTGTTCCTCAAAGGATAATTCGGGATGCGCGTGCAGATGCCGCCTGACTCTGACGACGTCGCCGTGGATCTGAGCGGATAATTCTTTGATCTTTTCTTTTAACATAGGTCTCTTGAAGTGTTGGGGTGTTCATGTGTTGATGTGCTAATGTTTCTGTCTTCATCTTTAAGTGCATCGATCAAGATTGCCTGCTTTAGCGATCTCATAAAAACCATCGTCCCTCCTTCGCCACCCTCCATAATGGAATCAGCCCACCCCAGTCAAACTTTCTGAAAGTGTTTCCAACCCACACCAACACCAGGTCTCGCACATGCCACCACTAGTTTCGGCGGGCAAAGCATCAACACATCAACACATGAGCACATGAACACATGAACACATTAAAATTCGCCCTACCACGCGAAGACGTCTCTCACATACTCCCTGCTTTTCTTCCAGTTCTCTTTCATTGGATTCTGTGGTTGCACATGAGAAGCCAGTTCGATTGCTGCCTCTCCCCTGTAGTCGATATCATTCAGCGCGCTGGCAATAGCGCGGAAGTCCGTCACCCCTTCGCCTACAGCTTCTGTCCAGATACCATCATTCGTCTGGTCCCTTATATGCATGTAAACAATTCTGTTCCCATGCGTCTTAATAAAGGAGACGGGGTCCACTCCTCCCCGGATGAGCCAGTTGAGATCAGGTCCCAATTTGATGTCAGGCACTCTGGACAACGTCCCCTTCAGGTCGTGAAGATCGTTTTCCACTTCAAAGGTATGGTTGTGAAGGTTGGGTAGCACATTTTTGACTTCGCAGATCTTCAGGATCGTTGTGAGAACCTCGGCCTGCGCATCGAGCTCATCCTCGGTCTTCATTCTCCGGGCATTGCCTACAGTGATCCCAAAATTCTTACCTCCTACCTGGTGAAGCCGGTCGATCACCAGCTCCACATCGTCCAGTATTTTCTCATGTTCAGATTTGTTCCACATATCGCCATTATAAGAGGAGCCGGTGACCGGCACGTTATATTTTTCAACCAGGGCGTTCAGGTTGGAAACTGCGTCATCGCGGCGGAGATTAATTTCCATGAGCTCAACCCCTTCGATCCCAGCGTATTTAAAGTCGCTGAAAACCTGATCCAACACCGGCGTCGAATCCCAATCGGGCGGAAACTTGCTGGCATAGATCCATAGATGTCCGTTCACCCTGACTTTACCAGGCCCGGAACAACCCGTTAAATAATTACCGGAGAACAGCGCCCCACCGAGCGCGAGTGATTTTTTAAGGAAATTCCTTCTTGTTTGATCCATGAGGTTTCAGGTAATAAAGCAACATACGAATCTACGGACATTGTCCATAATTTTCTCCGCCACAGGTCATAGCGGTATTCCAACGGCATGCCATCATGA
>JBBEBN010000117.1:0-6840 GCA_040882305.1 Cyclobacteriaceae bacterium | reverse complement strand
GGCTGCATATGGCAGTGGCCCCGCGTAATCCAGGTCCGGTTTTCTAAGATCACGGAATGCCTGTACGGCCCTGGCTCCCTTTTTATGATCACCCACATTACACCAGAGCAGGGCGCACATTTTCTTCAAATGAAATTCTTCCGGAAACATCGGCACAGGGGGAACGGTGACAAAGGCAAAATAGCAATACACATCAGACGGCGCTTTAAGAATGAAATCACGGTAGGACCGCATGATTTCCGTTGCGTGTTCAATGTTCCACAGCGTTGGCCCTCCATAAATTGTTCCGGCTTCATGCATCTGGAAGAGGAACGAGGTGACCACGCCGAAATTCCCGCCGCCTCCGCGAATAGCCCAGAAGAGATCTTTGTTTTCGCGCTCGCTTGCCCTCACCAGCCGTCCGTCTGCAAGGACTACATCCGCCTCCAACAGGCTGTCGATCGCAAGGCCGTATTTCCTAGAGAGATGACCGATGCCACCCCCGAGGGTGAGTCCGGCGATACCGGTGGTGCCAATGACTCCACTTGGGATAGCTTTACCAAATGGCTGTGTGGCGTGGTCGATATCCGCCAGTATGCAGCCACCTTCCACGCGGATGGTATTTGCTTTCAGGTCTATCCGGATTCCTTTCATGAGAGACAGATCGATCACGATCCCTCCATCACAAACACCAAGCCCGCCGGCGTTATGGCATCCTCCACGGATGGCGACCAGCACCTTTTGATCTCTTCCAAAATTCACTGCCGCAATCACGTCCGCCACGTCCCTGCATTTCACGACCAGGGCGGGATACCGGTCGATCATACCGTTGTATACGCTTCGCTCCTCTTCATAGGAGGCGTCCTCCGGGGTAATCAACACGCCACGAATGCTTTCCTTTAATTTTTTCATGATGGCCTCGTTTTGAAAAGCCATGCTGGTTTTTTTCAGAGTTGCTGTAGTCATTGTCGAAGGTTTAAGAGGTGACACAAAGATGCTGTGGAATCATGCACCGGTCTAGCAGAATCTATTCAATTGATCGTACATTTTGTTCATCCCCGCCTGTATGAATGGTATGAAAAGAAGATTACCGCTGCAACATCGAAGGCGTGCATCCGAATTTTTTAGCGAAGCACCTGGCAAAATAGGAAGGGCTGCTGTATCCTACTTCAAGGGCTACTTCGGAAATATTCCCCGTCTTCCTTTTAAGGAGCGTGAGCGCTTTTTCCATCCGAAGATCTCTTAGCAAATCGTTGGGAGACCGTCCCGTGAGCGTTGTTATTTTCCTGTAAAGTTGAGGCCGGCTGATACCCAGATCGCTGCACAGGTTATTGATCGTGAACGTTTCATTGGACAAATTCTTTTCTGTGATCTCTAAAAGGTCTGATACAAAATCTTCCTCCGATGCATTAAGCGACCTGACAAATGAATCATTATCTGTTACGGCATCGTCGTTGCAAAGATCCCTCGCTAAAGAAGAAAGGAGTATTTCGTTTCCCATGGCAATATTATTCAGCCGATGCGCCAATTTGAGAACATTAGTAAAAAATTCACCATCTTCCGTAACAGGCTGACCGGCGCTGAGTCCTGCTCTGAAGAATACTTCCGGGCTACTGGCGGGGAGCCCATTCCGGATTGTGCGCGCACACCTTACCGCCTGGAGGGGGTCATTGAAAACACCCATAAGGCTGTCATCAGTTACCCATTTCACCTGGCGTCCATTATACTCGTCAATCTTTTGTAAGACCAGTTGTCTGGCCGAATTTGATGTCTGTAGTTTCGACAGATTTTCAGAACCGTTTGTTTTGGTCACGTGCTGAACGGTCACAGCGAGGACGCTTCGGTAGCCCAGGTCCATGGAACCGTCCTGATTGCGGACGATGCCATGGTCTATTTGATGTCCTTCACCCATAAATACTTTGTAATATCCGGGCTCGACCTCGGTCATGGCACACGCGATATTGCCATGTGCGAGGCGGTGCACCATTTCGCAGGTCTTCATGTCAGGCCCTTCCGTAAGGCAAAAGATAGTGCCTGCCTCCTGGTTCAACCAGAATTGATGGTACTTCACGCCGTATTTTTCCTGCACGGCAAGGTCAGCCATGTGCGCCTTCTTAACATCCTCAATGGTGAGGCCAGCGATCTTGTGAAAATCCATGTATAAGGGCATAGCTTTCTATTTGAGGCCGGAATGGAATGGCCGAAAAATCCGTTATTTAAAATGCATCATTTTTCGCTGAAAAGCAACTAACGCAACCATTTACGCTATCATTCCGCCTGGTTATTGTCATTGATTTCCGAGTGGGTATCAAATGCGAGCAGCTTAAGGATTTCACGGTATTCTGGGAGGCTGCGCAGTTTCTTGCTGTCAGGCCAGGAGTTCGAAGTGACGACCTGAAAAGGATCGCGACGTTCATATGCCTGTCGCGCGTAGCGAAGTGCATCCTCATTCTTATCCAATGCCGCTGAGGCAATGGCCAGTAAAGCGGGTGATACAAAACTCAGCTTTGCTTTGGTAAGCAGCTCATTGTAGATGACGTTTGCCTCTCTCAAATGGTTATCCTCCGCATAAATCACAACCAGGGAGGTAAGCGTCCAGTTATGCCTCCCTGAAATTTCAAGGGCGCGGTTAAAGGGTTTTATTGCAGCCTGCAAATTCCCTGACCAATGATAACTGTTACCCAGCCAATGCCAGGACGTGAATGCATCAGGGTCATACTCCACAGCCTTTGACGCTGCCTCGATGCTTTCGTCATAACGGGTTGCCATTGAACTGACAATGCAAAGAATAACATAAGCATAGGCAGACATGGGATCATTTTCCACTGACAGCCTGGCGTGCTTCAAAGCCTCGGAGTGGTCGGCCCGCACACATCCCAGGTAAAACAAGCTGTACCAGGAACGAGCCTGTAAATATCGGGGGTTAAGTTCCAACGCTCTCTTATATCCGGACTCGGCCTTCTTCCAATTGCGTTCACAAAGCAAAGCGATAGTTGCAATGGCGCAATGTGCCTCAGCCATGTCGGGGCCTAACTCAAGTGCCTTGTTGGCGGCTGCCAAAGCTTTTGGCCACGCTTCCTCCGGCGCCAGATAACTGTGAAAAGAAAGCATGGTGTAGGTATCAGCTATGCCGACCAGTGCGAGTGCATAATCGGGATCAAGCTTCAGCGCCGCTTCAAAGCAACGCAGTCCTTCAAACATGTCCAGTCCCCTCTTGTAAAAAAACGCCATCCCTTTCAGATACAATTGATAGGCTTCGACATTTTGAGTTTGAATTCGCTCCTTCGGTTCAACGGGCTTGCCGGAAAGAGACACCTGTAACTGATCAACAATAGCCTTGGCAATTTCGTCCTGGATCCTGAACACATCGTTTAGTTCACGGTCAAACTTCTGGGACCACAAATGAAAGCCCGTCGAAGCCTCAATCAGCTGAGCAGTGATCCGTATGCGGTTTCCCGATTTCCGAACGCTTCCTTCCAGGATGTTGTTTACGTTCAACTTCTCTGCAATAGACCGGAGGTCTTTATTCTTGTTCTTGAAACTGAATGCCGAAGTACGGCCGGCAACCTTGAGGTCAGGAAGCTGCACCAGCATATTGATGATCTCTTCCGATATACCATCGCTGAAGTATTCCTGTTCGGGATCATTGCTCATATTCACAAACGGAAGCACGGCGATTGATTTCTCACTATCACGAGTACCCTGAAGAAAGTGATCATGTCCGGGGTGAATAACTGTACCGTTATTTTTTAAGCCAACCGTTATTTCTTTGATAGCATTGGCAACTTTGTTCAATTGATCGCGATAGAAGGTCTTGTTCAGGTTATCCCGGGAATGCTCTTCCATGGATCGCAGGGGTCGGTTTACTCCGGGCGATCTGAAAATAAAATCAATGCACCTCAGCACGCCGCCACTCTCCCTTTCAAATAAAGATTGATCTGCCGGATCAAGATTGTGTATCCTGACCGGAAGAATTCTGCTTGAAACATTGCCATTTGCCAGTTTGATGTTCAATCCGAAGTTGTCCGCTTTTGCGCGATCACAAAAAGACAAAAACTCATGCTGCCAGGCAAAGCTTTTGGGATCGCAATAAGTTTGGGAAATAATAGGGATAAAAATGAGAGCGTTCAGTTTTCCCTCCAGGCTTTTATCGACGTTGTGACTTTCGAGCAGACCATCGTCGGGATTCTCGTCAAAATAAATCGAAATATCATCTTTCATGATGCCCTCCATCTCCTTCCTGAGGTTTGCAACGAACTCACTCACCCAGCCATCATACTTGTTATCCTTTTGGCGATAACTGATGAAGATGTCGTATTCGTAGCCGGAAATCAGGGAGGGCATAAAAATATTCTCTTTTGGAAGTTACAAATAACCAGGGAAAATAACAGCACCTAGGATTTTATCCTGCCATCCGGTGGTGGCAAGAGCTTTCCCGTGGCACTTGAGCGCATTAAGTCGGTGTTATCGCGGCCTCCCTATCTGTCTTTTAAAAAACTCCCATGCTTCTTCGTGAACATCAATATCGTTTGGATAATCGTGCTTGCCGCCCATGACTTTCAGCAGCACGACCTCCGGTTTATTTTTTTTCTTGTAGGTATATCGTTCTATGACTTTGCCATCGCCCGGATCGTTATCCGGCAAGATTTGTTTAAGAGGGTCGCCCCTGTATCCGGCAAGTCCGGCCCAGTATTGAAACGACTCTTCCGTTGAGCGCACAGTCCCCGCTTTAAAACTTCCCGTTTGCATAAGTCCACCGTTGTAGGGATTCACCAGATCCGCCGTACCGTTGATGATCATTACGGGCAACGGGGCATTCACTCCGGCGCAGTCCATATTTTGGTCGTCGGGGAGATTCGCGATGATCGCTGTTATAGCCCTGAACTTCCCGGGCGCGAGCAGTCCGAGTTTATAAGCCATATGTCCTCCGCCGGAAGTCCCGACGGCAAAAACCTGCCGATCATGGATGCCGTAGTTCTTCTTAAAATAATTGATCATTCCCTCAAAAAATGCGACCTCATCAATATTTTCAATATTGGCTTCCGTGTTTGCTACCTTGCGGCATTCGTTCCAGAACCGCTTATACCCATCCGGATAGACGGCAAGAAACTTCTCCGCGGCAGATCTTTGCTCAAGCCTCGAAGTTCGTTCCGCCATACGTTTACCATCACCGCCTGAACCGTGGAGGACGAAGAGGAGGCTTGCCCCGGATACGGATGATGCCGGCTTGTTAAAATGAAAGGAGCGATGGTGGCCATCGATGAAAACAGAGTCGCTGCTGAGCGACATTTGGGCTTCAACCGGGATCACTAAAATCAAGAGAGATGACAGGCCGGCGAGAAATTTGTTCTTCATAATCACTGTATCATTTCAATGTAACTTTGTCAACTATCAAAATGCCCCCATGAGAATTTCACCTTTTCCATCAGTTTTGTGAACCGGGGCTCACTGCGGACGTTATCGAGGAATACGTCATATTTTGAAAGGAGCGGGTAGTTGATAAAATCCGTACTTACCATCGCCTCTAACCATTCCAGCGATTCATCCGTTTGATGGATCATGGCATAACCATCCGCTATGAGCCAGGACCACTCGGGATCTTTTCGCAGCTTTGTTTTGCTCTCTTCCGATAAGGACTCAAGCGCTTTGTCCTTTTCGCCCTGAAGGGAATGTTTCAGAAAAGTGCCCATGGGGCAAAAAATTGTTCCCGTATTTTCCGCAACCAGGCGATCAAAGACAGCACTGCTTTCGCTGGCGTAATTGTTTGCAGCCAGCAAGTAAGCATAATACAGCAGGACCTGGGGAACCTCCGGATTTTTTTTGTAGGCGGATCTGATCCGTTCCAAAGCAAGCTTGCCATTACCCCTCGTATACTCGACGAGCGACATCACCAGATGGTAGGCCGGGTTGAATGGGTCCATTTCATTCAGCTCATTCAAAACTTTTTCGGCGCGGTCGGCCTGCCCACAGTAAAAGTAAGATATCCGGCCTGAAGGTCATGTCTGGGGTTTTGGTTAAGATACGAATTCTCCAGGTTTTTAACAGCACACAACCCAGGTAAATTCTTGACGCAATTTTTCAAATTGTGAAAAAAGACAATTGACGCTTTACGATTCCGGTCGACCTTGCAAAAGCCAGGGTTGAAGCGAGGGTAGAAAAAGGGGGACATAATATCCCAGCCGCAGTAATTCAGCGCAGGTACATCCGCGGGTCGGAAAACTTTTTGACTATTTATAAAGACTTGTCCGATAAGTGGATCGTCTATGACAATTCACACGAGGTACCTGAAATCATGGCAAAGGGACGTGCGTCCCTGGTTAATTCGATTTATAATGACGATCTTTGGAAAAAATTTCATCTGAAAAAATGACTGCATCGGAATCTGATCCATTGCTGGACAAAATAACGGAAGGCGTAAAGCTTGCCATCCGACGCCTCATTGAACGCACAAAAAAAGAAGATGGAGAGTTGGTTTTTTCCAGGGATGGAAAGATTGTGCGAATAAAAGCCCGCGATTTAAAAACCGATTGATCGTTCCTTCCGGATTTGCGGATGTTATCCTTCTGGCGGTAACTGATAAAGATATCGTATTCGTAGCCAGGAATGAGCGATGCCATTGTGGGGAAATCGTCTTGCGGAAGTTACAAATATTCCAGGAATTATA
Organism: Cyclobacteriaceae bacterium; assembly: GCA_040882305.1. Classification (GTDB taxonomy): domain Bacteria; phylum Bacteroidota; class Bacteroidia; order Cytophagales; family Cyclobacteriaceae; genus Chryseosolibacter. The sequence goes on along the minus strand of JBBEBN010000117.1, from coordinate 197 downwards.
ACACGCCATCCGGAAGAAACTGACTCGAAACAGGTTGGTGTTTGTTATTATATCGCGATTTTCGAAATTAGGGGGGAACGCGTCATACTGATTCAGGTACTGATCACACATAATGTCCACCCCCACCCCGTCCCCCACTCAGCAAATCGAAAAACTCGTTCACGAAGGGAGATTTCTTGAAGCTAGAAACCGGAGAG